>NZ_CP022188.1:1832599-2138033 GCF_003111665.1 Parazoarcus communis
GAAGGCGAGCATGTTGAGCTGGCGGTGCCGGTGCGCGATGCCGGCGACACCTATGGCGTACTGATTGTTGAGGCGCCGGGAGACTTCATGTTCGAGAGCCGCCACAGCCGCCTGATCGAGGCGGTGGCCTCGCTGTTCGCGCTGTCGCTGGGCAATCTGCAGCGCAACCACCGGCGCCGGCGTCTGGCGCTGATGGACGAGCGCAGCGCGATCGCCGGGGAGCTGCACGACTCGCTCGCCCAGGCCCTGTCCTACATGAAGCTGCAGGTGGCGCGCCTGCAGCTGGAGATCGGGCGCAGCTGTGCGGCCTGTGGTCCCGGCGAGCGTGTGCTGGAGGTGTCGGGCGAGATCAAGAACGGGCTCGACAGCGCCTACCGCCACCTGCGCGAACTGCTCTCGGCCTTTCGCACCAGTATGCCGCCGGGCGGCCTGCAGCAGGCGCTGCGCGAGGTGGTGGACGAGCTGTCCGCACGCTCGGGCACCGAACTCGGCTTCGACTACCGGCTGGGCAGCAGGCATCTGTCGGTCAACGAGGAGTTCCACCTGCTGCAGATCGTCCGCGAGGCACTGACCAATGTCGTGCGTCACGCGCGGGCGCAGCACGCACAGGTGCGCTTCGACGAGGAGGACGACGGACAGGTCGTGCTCACGGTCGAGGACGATGGTCGCGGGCTGCGCGAGGGCAGCGGCGGCGATGGCCACCACGGGGTGTCGATCATGCGCGACCGCGCCCGGCAGATTGGCGGGGCCTTGAGCTTGCGGGCGGCTGCGAGCGGGCAGGGCACCTGCGTCGAGATGCGCTTCCGGCCGCGGCCGGGCAGCGCCTGAAACGGATTGATCAAGCAATGAGGACGGACAGCATGGACAACGCGGCTGGGGGCGACCCGGATCGACACGGCACACCGATCAGACTGGTGGTCGTGGATGACCACGCACTGTTTCGCAAGGGGGTCAGCCAGCTGCTGGCAATGTACGACGATGTCGAGGTCGTCGCCGAGGCAGCGTCGGGTGCGGAGGGGATCGAGGCGGTGCTGACGCACCGGCCGGATGTGGCGCTGATCGATCTGCACATGAAGGGGCTCGACGGCATCTCGGTGCTGCGGGCGCTGAAGGCCGCGGGATCGACCACCCGCCTGGTGATGCTCACCGTGTCCGACTCCAGTTTCGACATCATGGAGGCGCTGAACTCGGGCGCCAGCGGTTACCTGCTCAAGGACATGGAGCCGGACGAGTTCTGCATGAAGCTGCGCCAGGTCGCGGCCGGGGGCACGGTGCTGTCGGCCGAGGTCGGGGGCTTGCTGGCCAAGCCTTCGCCGCCGTCGCGGGAAACGCTCGACGAGCACTGGTCTTCGCTGACCGCACGCGAACAGGAAACCCTGGAGCTGGTGTCCAAGGGCGCATCGAACAAGATCGTGGCGCGTGCGCTTGGCATTGCCGAAAGCACGGTGAAGGTGCACGTGAAGCACGTGCTGCAGAAACTCAATCTGCGTAACCGGTTTGAGGCGGCGGTGTGGCTGCGCGAACTGCGCGAGGACGAGAGGCACCAGGCCTGACGCCGTGGTGGGAGGCCGGGGCGTAGTACCAGAGGAGTATTTTCGCGTGCCCGGCACACTGGCTTAATGAACTCAATTTCACTCTTCGCTGAAAAGGGAGTTTCAAATGAGTTCATGGAGACAGTCGACACTGGCTGACCGGCATCGCGCACTGGGTTCGACCCTCGCAGACTGGAACGGGATGGCGACAGCCTGGACCTACAACACCGATCTCGCCGACGAACACGAGGCCATTCGCACCCGCGCCGGCCTGATGGATGTGTCCGGGCTCAAGAAGGTGCACCTGGTCGGGCCACATGCGGAAGCCCTGCTCAACTACGCGACCACGCGAAATGTCAGCAAGCTCTATCCGGGCAAGTCGGTGTATGCCTGCATGCTCAACGAAGCCGGCAAATTCATCGACGACTGCGTGATCTACCGCAACGGCCCCAACGCCTTCATGGTGGTGCATGGCTCGGGCCAGGGCCACGAGATCCTGACCCGCGGCGCGGTGGGACGCAACGTGGCGGTGCTGTTCGATGACGACCTGCACGACCTTTCGCTGCAGGGGCCGCTGGCGGTGGAGTACCTGGCCAAGCATGTGCCGGGCATCCGCGATCTGCCTTACTTCCATCACATGCAGACCAGGCTCTTCGGCTGCCCAGTCACGATTTCGCGCACCGGCTATACCGGCGAGCGTGGCTACGAGCTGTTCTGCAAGGGTGTCGATGCGCCGCTGATCTGGGACACCATCGTGGAGGAAGGCAAGGCGATGGGCATCATGCCCTGCTCCTTCACCGCGCTGGACTGGCTGCGGGTCGAGAGCTACCTGCTGTTCTATCCCTACGACAACTCCGACATGTACCCGATGGAAGGCGAAGCGATCGGCGACAGCCTGTGGGAGCTGGGCCTCGACTTCACCGTGTCGCCGGGCAAGACGGAGTTCCGCGGCGCGGCCGAGCACTTCCGCCTGCAAGGCAGGGAGCGCTTCAAGATCTACGGCGTCGAGCTCGATACCAAGGAAATCGCGCAAGGCGGCGATGCCATCTGGGACGGCGACACCAAGGTCGGCTTCGTGACCTGCGCAATGTATTCCCGTCTCACCGGACGCGGCATGGCCATCGCCCGCATGGACCCGGCCTACGCCGTTCCCGGGCGTGCGCTCGAACTGCGCGGCGCCACCCTGCGCTGTGCGGCGACCACCCATACGCTGCCTTTCGACGATCCCGAAAAGCTCAAGCGTACCGCCAAGGGCTGAGGGGCGAAGCCTTGCAAGGGCGCCATGAGTGCGCCCGCTACGCCCCCGCGCAACAAGACCGAAAACAGGAAACAGCACCCCCATGAGCCCCTCAGAGAGACGTTACACCCTGTCCCTGTCCTGCCCGGACAGGGTTGGCATCGTGACCACCGTCAGCAGCTTCTTCTCCAGCCATCAGGGCTGGATCACCGAGGCGAACCACCACGCGGACGTGGACGGCAAGCGCTTCTTCATGCGCCAGGAGATCCTGGCCGACTCGCTGCCCTTCGAGATCGATGTGCTGCGCGAGAAGTTCGCGCCGATCGCCCGTGAATTCGGCATGGACTGGAAGATCAGCGACAGCGCGCGCAAGAAGCGTGTGGTGGTGATGGTGAGCAAGCAGGAGCACTGCCTGTACGACCTGCTGTCGCGCTGGCATGCCGATGAGCTGAACATCGAGATCCCGTGCGTGATCTCCAACCACGAGACCTTCCGCGGTCTGGTGGAGTGGCACGGCATTCCCTTCCATCACGTGCCGGTCACGCCCGAGACCAAGGCCGAGGCCTATGCCAGTGTGGAGGACCTGTACCGCGAGGCGCGGGGCGACGTGATGGTGCTGGCGCGCTACATGCAGATCCTGTCGCCGGGGCTGTGCGAGCGCTACCCGGGCCAGATCATCAACATCCACCACAGCTTCCTGCCCAGCTTCGTCGGCGCCAAGCCCTACCACCAGGCCTATGTGCGCGGGGTGAAGCTGATCGGCGCGACCTGCCACTACGTGACCTCGGAGCTCGATCAGGGCCCGATCATCGAGCAGGACGTGATCCGCATCGACCACTCGGACGCACCGGAAGATCTGGTGCGCTACGGCAAGGACATCGAGAAAGCGGTCCTCGCCCGCGGCCTGCGCTACCACCTGGAAGACCGGGTGCTGGTGCATGGCAATAAAACCGTCGTGTTCCGCTGAGAGGCCGCCATGACGGCACAGATCATCGACGGCAAGGCGCTGTCGAAGCAGCTTCGGGTGGGCTTTCGCGAGCGCGTGGGACGGCTGGTGGAGCAGGGCGTGCGCCCCGGGCTGGCGGTCATCCTGGTCGGGGACAACCCGGCCTCGCGGGTGTACGTGGGCAACAAGGTGAAGGCGTGCGAGGAGTGCGGCGTGCGTTCGCTGCACGTGGCGCTGCCGGCCGATACGCCGGAAGTGGAGATGCTGGCACGCATCGCCCAGCTCAACGCCGACCCGACGGTGCACGGCATCCTGATCCAGCTGCCGCTGCCCGGCCACATCGATGTGCGCCGGGTGCTCGAAGCGATCTCGGTGCACAAGGACGTCGACGGCTTTCATCTCTACAACGTCGGCGGGCTGGTGGTGGGCAACACCATCTTCCCGCCATGCACGCCCTACGGCGTGCAGCTGCTGCTCGACACCACCGGCACCGAGGTCGCGGGCAAGAACGTGGTGGTGGTGGGGGCGAGCAACATCGTGGGCAAGCCGATGGCGCTGATGCTGCTGCAGCGCGAAGCCACGGTGACGATCTGCCACGCGAAAACGCGCGATCTCGCTCAGCACACCATTCTGGCCGACATCCTGATCGTGGCCGCAGGCAAGCCGGGGCTGATCGTGCCGCAGATGGTCAAGCAAGGCGCCATCGTCATCGACGTCGGCATCAACCGCCTGCCGGACAACCGCATCGTCGGCGACGTGGACTTCGACGGGGTGAAGGAGAAAGCCTCGTGGATCACGCCGGTGCCCGGTGGCGTGGGGCCGATGACGGTGACCATGCTGATCGAGAACACGCTGCGCTCGGCCGAACGCAGCCTGCAGGCGACCCCCGCCGACGACTATCAGGACTGGGAAGCCCCGGTGCTGAAGGCGGTCTGAGATGGGGCCTGAGCCCTGCGCACGATATTGTTTTCATGGCGTGCCGGCCCTTGCAGACTTCATGCTCTGCAAGGGCCGGCGCCACCCTTTTCATCAGACGCCCGCAACCACGCCATCGCTGCGCGGGTCGACCGCGCCTTCGATCAGCCCGTTCGGGTGTCTGACCAGTGCACCCGCGTGGCCCATGGTGTCGCTGTAGGCCTCGTCCAGCACTTCGACCTGATGCCCCGCGTCGCGCAATGCCTGTACCAGCTCAGGCGGAAAGCGGCTCTCCAGCTTGAGGCTGGTGCTGACATCGCCCCAGGTGCGGCCCAGCAGCCAGCGCGGCGCACTGACCGCCTGCTGCAGGGGCGTGCCGAAGCGGGCGTAGCGGGTGAATACGGCGGCCTGGGTCTGTGGCTGACCTTCGCCGCCCATGGTGCCGTAGGGCATCACGCGGCCGTCGTCGAACAGCGCCATTGACGGGTTCAGGGTGTGGAAGGGCTTGCGTGAGGGCTCCAGCGCATTGAGCGCGGCAGGGTTGAGCGAGAAGCTCATGCCGCGGTTCTGCCAGGTGATGCCGGTGTCGCGCAGCACCACGCCGGAGCCGAATTCCCAGTACACGCTCTGGATGAAACTCACTGCGCGCCCTTCGCGGTCGATCGCGCCCATCCAGATGGTGTCGCCCGGTGCGGCGGGATCGGGCCAGGGCAGCGCGACCTGCATGTCCACATCGGCGGCGCGGGCGTCGAGCGCAGGCGCGTCGAGGAAGCTGCGCGGGTCGGCGGGCAGGCGGCGCGGATCGGTGACGACGCGGTCGCGCACGCGGAAGGCGCGTTTGGTGGCTTCGACCAGGCCGTGGACATGGGCGAAGCCTTCGCCCTCGCTGACACCGAGGCGTTCGAAGATGCCGAGAATCATCAGTGCGGCCAGGCCCTGGGTCGGGGGCGGCAGGTTGTACACCGTGCTGTCGCCGAGCCGCACCGATAGCGGATCGACGATCTGTGCGGCGTAGGCGTTGAGGTCGTGGGTGCGAACCGGGCTGCCGACGCGTTCGAGTTCGGCGCCGATCAGTTCGGCGATCTCGCCGCGATAGAAGTCATCGAGTCCGCGTGCAGCGAGGGTCTCGAGCGTCCGGGCCAGCGCGGGCTGGCGCAGCAGATGTCCGGTTTCGGGCGGCGCGCCATCGACCAGGAAGGTGTCGGCGAATCCGGGCGCGTCCTTCAGCCCGTCGAGCTTCTGGCGCGTGAGGGCGGCCTGGCTGGCGGTGACGGCCACGCCGTCGCGCGCATGGCGGATGGCGTCGGCGAGCAGGCGCGACAGCGGCAGCGCAGTCCCCCACTCGGCGGCGACTTCCAGGGCCTTGTTCCAGCCGCCGACCGTGCCGGCAACCGTGAGTGCCGCCTTCGGGCCGCGAGCGGGGATGGCATCCAGCCCGGCGTAGAACTGGCGGTCGGCAAGCCCGGCGGCAAAGCCGCAGGCGTCGATCGCGACCGGCGCCTTGCCCGGTTCGTGGATCAGCCAGAAACCGTCGCCACCGATCGCGTTCATGTGCGGATAGACGACCGCGATGGCGGCGGCCGCGGCGACCATGGCTTCGACCGCGTTGCCGCCTTCGCGCAGGATGTCGCGTCCGGCCTGGGCAGCGAGGTGGTGAGGGGCAACCTGCATGCCGCCGAGGGCAGTGAGGGTGTGCAGCATGAGTGTCTCCTTGTTGGTGGCGTGGCCCGCGCCCGGTCAGGCGAGCAGGCCGTAGAACATGCGCAGCGAGGTGAGCGCGAGGAAGGCCGCGAACACCTGGCGCAGACGGCGCGCGTCGATGGCGTGGGCCAGACGAGCACCCCATGAGGTGGTGACCATGGTCGCAGGCACGATCAGTGCCATCCCGAGCAGGTTCACATAGCCGACGGTGGCCGGCGGCAGGTTGGGCACGCCCATGCCGTTGATCAGGAAGCCGATCGCACCGGGCAGGCTGATGATCATGCCGAGTGCGGCCCCGGTGCCCACGGCCACATGCATCGGCGTACGAAAGGCGTTGAGGGTGGGCACGCTGAGCGTGCCGCCGCCGATGCCCATCAGGGTCGAGATGCCGCCGATGGTGACGCCGATCATCGAGGTGCCGAGCGGCCCCGGCAGACCCTCGCCAAGCGCAAAGCCGTCGCGCTTGAAGGCCATGTTGAGCGCGACCAGCAGGGCGACCGTGGCAAAGATGGAGGTGAGCACCTGGCCGCTGAAGTAGCCGCTGGCGACCGAGCCGATCAGGACGCCGACCACGACGGGCGGAATCAGCTTGCGCAGCAGTTCGGGGTTGAGGCTGCCACGGCGGCGGTGCGCGCGGGCCGACATGATCGAGGTCGGAATGATGGTGGCGAGTGAGGTGCCCACCGCCACATGCATGCGTACCGACTCGTCGATGCCGAGCAGGGTGAAGAGGTGGTAGAGCACCGGCACGATGACGATGCCGCCACCCACGCCAAGCAGTCCGGCAAGGATGCCGGCCACCACCCCGGTGGTGATCAGGGCAATGACCAGCCCTGCCAGCCAGGTGGCACTGTAGCCGTCGAAAAATTCCATTGTGTTGCCTCCGGGGGCTTACCAGCCGATGAATTTGGGCAGCCAGGTGGCGATGCCGGGGAAGATGAAGAGAAGGGCGACGGCGAGCATCTGCAGCACCACGAAGGGCAGGGCGCCGACGTAGATGTCGCGCGTGGTGATGCCCGGTGGCGCCACCCCCTTGAGGAAGAACAGTGCCCAGCCGAAGGGCGGAGTGAGGAAGGACATCTGCAGGTTCAGCGCCACCAGGGTGGCCAGCCATACCATGTCGGTGCCGTAGGCGTGGAACACCGGCAGGAACATCGGCAGTGCGATGTAGGAGATCTCGATCCACTCCAGGAAGAAGCCGAGCACGAACAGCAGGACCATCAGGAAGATCAGGGCACCCAGTTCGCCGCCAGGCAGCAGGCTGAAGAGGTCGTGCACCATCTGTTCGCCGCCGAGCCCACGGAAGGCCAGCGAGAAGGGCTGTGCGCACAGCAGGATGAAGAACACCATGGCGGTGATGGTGAGCGTGCCGTGCAGGGTCTCGCTGATCAGCTTCCAGCTCATGCGCCGTGCGAACAGCGCGATCAGCGCACTGCCCAGCGCACCCATCGAGGCCGCCTCGGTCGGCGCGGCAATGCCGCCGATGATGGAGCCCAGTACGGCGACCACCAGCAGCAGCGGCGGTACCACCGAGCGGACGAGGTCGCGCCCGAGCGTGCCGGGGGCGGCCTGCGCGCGTTCGGCGGCGGGAATCGCCGGCACCCACGACGGACGCAGCTTGCCGACCACGAGCAGGAAGATGACGTAGATCAGTGCCAGCGCGAGGCCGGGAATGAACGCTGCGGCAAACAGCGTGCCGACGGACTCGCCAACGATCTCGGCGAGCAGGATCAGCACCAGGCTGGGCGGGATGATCTGGCCCAGCGTGCCGGATGCGCAGATCGTGCCGCAGGCGATGCTGGGCTTGTAGCCGCGACGCATCAGGGTGGGCAGGGTGAGCATTGCGACCGTGACCACGGTGGCGCCGACGATGCCGGTCGAGGCACCCATCAGCACGCCGACCAGGATGATGGCGATGCCCATGCCGCCGTTGAGCCCGCCCATGGCGCGGCCGATGGTCTCGAGCATGTCCTCGGCGACGCGGGATTTCTCCAGCATCACGCCCATGAAGACGAACAGCGGAATCGCCAGCATGGTGTAGTTGGTCACCACGCCGAACAGGCGCGCCGGCAGCAGCGAGAACAGCATCGAACCGAAACCGAGGTAGCCGGCGACGAAGCCGGAGACCGCGAGCGCGATGGCCACCGGTATGCCGATCATCATCAGCGCCAGGAAGCCGCCGATGAGACCGAGCGCAATCCATTCGTTGGGGCTCATGTGCGTATTTCCAGCGAATCGTGAGGGGTGTGCGGCGCGCCGCTGATCAGCGTCGCGGCGGCGCGTAGCGTGTCGATAAGACCCTGAAGGGCAAGCAGGGAGAAGCCGAGCGGGATGAAGGCCTTGACCAGGTAGCGCATGGGAAGCCCGCCGGGGTCGGGCGAGACCTCGCCGATGTCGTAGGCCTGCATCACGTAGGGCACGGCCAGCCAGGCGATGATCACGCCGACGGCGAGGGTGAACACCCCGCTCACCAGATCGATCACGGCCTGACTTCTGGTGCCGAGACGGTCGTAGATGAAATCCACGCGCACGTCCGCACGGTGATAGACCGCGTAGGCCATGCCGAGCAGCGCGATCGGGGAGATCAGGTGCCACTCGAGTTCCTGCGCAGCGACCGGGCTCCAGGAGAAGACGTAGCGCAGCAACACATTGCAGGCCACCATCAACACCAGCGCCAGGACCGCGGCCCGTGCAACCCACCCGAACCCGACAATCGCGAGTTCGAGCGGCTTCAACAGCTTGTTCATCAGCGTCTCCGGAGGGTGCTTACAGCGACAGGAATGCCTTTTCGCTGACGGCGGCCCACGACTCGTGCTTCTTGCGGAAGGCCATGAAGGCGTCGTGCACCTTGCGCGTGTCGGCGTCGGCCTTGGCCAGGCTCTCGAGCGTGTCGGCGGTGACTTCCTTCAGCTTGAGAATGACGTCGTTGGGCAGCGGCCGAGCGATCACGCCCTGGTTGGTGACGAGGTCGGTGAGCGCATCGGCATTCACCGCTTCGCACCAGGCGTGGCTTTCGACGTTGCAGGCGGAGGCCGCTGCCTTGACGATGGCCTGCAGGTCCTTGGGCAGGCTCTCCCACGCCTTCTTGTTGATCATCAGCTCGGTGACGTTGGTGGGTTCGTGCCAGCCGGTGGTGTAGTAGTTCTTGGCCGCCTTGTGCAGGCCCATGCGGCGGTCCTGGTAGGGGCCGACGAACTCGGCCGCGTCGATCACGCCACGCTCAAGCGCGGGGAAGATCTCGCCACCCGGGAGCAGACGCACGGCTACGCCGAGCTGGGCATAGACCTTGCCGGCCAGACCGGGAATGCGCATCTTGAGACCGTCGAAGTCGGAAACCTTCTCGATCGGCTTGCGGAACCAGCCCGTCATCTGGGTGCCGGTGTTGCCCATGGGCATGGCAACCAGGCCGTGCGCGGCGTAGAGCTCGTTCCACAGTTCAATGCCGCCGCCGTGATACATCCAGGCATTCATGCCCTGGGTGTTCATGCCGAAAGGAACGGTGGTGAAGTACTGTGCGGCGGGAATCTTGCCGGCCCAGAAATAGGCGTTGGCGGCGTTCATCTCCACCATGCCCTTGGACACGGCATCGAAGCCCTCAAGTGCGGGAATCAGCTCGCCGGCGGCGAAGTGCTGGATCTTGAGCCGGCCGCCCGACATTTCCTCGACCTTCTTGCAGAAATCCATCGGGCTGCCCGGGCCCTGAACATAGAAGGGCGATCCCGGGCCATAGGCATTGGTCATTTTCCAGTTGAAGGTGGTCTTCGACTGTGCGCTGGCGATGGCAGGTGCGCCGAGGATGGCGCCGGAAACGGCTGCGCCGGTGAGGAATTTGCGGCGATTCAGGGTCATGGCTGCGTGCTCCTGTTGGGATCTCGATGTGGCGCCCTTGTGAGGTGCCATTTGTAAAGTGACTCGAGACAGGTTTAGCAATGGCCGTGCCAGCTTGTTAATTTTCGTAAGCTGTTAATTTTTAACGATTAGTCAATGTGGGTGGATAAGCCTTTAGGTGTAGTGCGGTGCACAAAGTGGGGCGCGGGGTGAAAGAAGTGGGCATACAAATGACCCGCTTCATCGGGTTCTGATTACATTCGGAAGGTGCGCAATACCATTTGGCGCCGGATGTTGGAGCATCGGCTGTGCAGCGTGCCGAATGTCTTGTATGCACTGCGCTGGCGTTTTTGCACCATGGCGGTGCGAACATGTGCGCCCGTTTGCCGCCGTGAAGGACTACAGGCGGGCCCCGCCGCGGCGATTTTTCACCCGCGACATCAGTGTCTTGCAGTCGACAAAGAGAATCTCGGGACGATTGAAGATGCGCTGCCGGACGAAGGCATCGAAGGTTTCGTAGCTGTCGGTGAGGGTGTGAATGTGCAGGCTCTGCAGGTCGCTCATGATGTAGAGACTGACCACTTCGGGACAGTTGGCCAGCTCGTCGGCAATCGGCTCCAGCCGTGCGGGCGTGACCTTGAGATCGATGAAGGTGGACACCACCTTGCCCAGCTTCTCGGGATTGACCACTGCCGAAAACTGCTCGATGACGCCGCTCTCGACCAGGGCCTGCACCCGCGTCCGCGCATGGGCGCGCGAGATGTCGAGCTGTCTGGCGATGTCGGCAAAGGAGGCGCGCGCATCCTTGATCAGAATGGCGAGCAGGGCGCTGTCGAGCTTGTTCATGGTGGTTCGCTGCTAAAGGTTGGAGGCCGTGTCAACGCAGCTTTCGTGCCCGCACGGTCTTCGCAGCAGCGTGCCCGGCCATTTGCGACGCCGGGCGATGGTGCGTGGTGGGCACATTGCGTGCCCACCGCTTGCATCAGAGCTTGAGCAGGTGCTTGAGCTTGTCGAGGGACTTGGTGCCGATGCCCTTGACCGTGATCAGCTCGTCGAGCGTCTTCCAGGGGCGGCCGGCGACGATGCCTTCTGCGGTAGCGCCGTTGATGCCGCGCACGGCGCTCAGGTCGCTGACGCTCGCCGTATTCACCGAAACACGGCCGTGCTTGTGGGCGGGGGCTGACTGCTTGGCGCTGCGCTTGGCTGCACTGACCGGTTCGGCGGCGGGCGACGCTGCCGCTGCTGCGGGCTTACTCGTCTTGGTCGCCACTTTCTCAACGGCCTTCTCAGCGGTCTTGGCGACGGCTTTTGCGACCGGCTTCTGAGCGACCTTCACAGTGGTCTTTGCAGCGGGCTTTTTTGTCGGGGCGGCGACCGGGGCTGGCGCAGCTTCGGGCGCAGGCTCCGCTACCGGGGACTCCTGCAGCACGGGCACGGGGCCATCTACGGTGAGTTCGAAGTTGCGGTAGTCGCGGGTCAGGTAGGTGTTGCCGACCCACTCGCGCAGCATCAGGACCAGATGCCAGTTGCCCGCAGGCAGCTCGCATGCGGGAAGCCGGGCAGAGACATTGTTCCATTGCGACTGGCCGGCCAGGGCGCCGACAAACTCGCTGCCGATCAGGATGCCGCTGAATGCGCCGCCTTGATAGGCAGCGGGCAAGGCCCAGAGTTCGAGCACCAGCGAGCCGCTCATGTTGTCGGCGGCGCGCGGGTTGCGGATGCACTCGGCGCTGATCTCGGTGCAGTCGGTGTCGAGCCGGTAGGCAACCGAGCCCTCGATCAGCGGCAGCACGAAACGCTCGCTGCGCGGGTAGGTCACGGCGTCATAGCGCTGCAGGCCGGTGCCGTCGTCGCCGGCCAGGACCAGGGTCAGCATGTGCTCGTTCGTGCCGGCAGGCAGATTGGCGCTCACGGTGGCGCCGACGCGGGCGATGCCGAAGCTGTCGGGATAGAGCGCACCAAAGGAGGCTTCGGCAACCAGGACGTCGCCTGCCCACAGCTGCAGGGACCAGTTCAGGTAGCTGGTGGCAAGCGGGTCGACCGCATGAATCTCGGCTTCGAGCGTGACTTCGTCTGCATTGAAGACGTAGCCGTGGGCGCTTCCGATCAGTGCGGTGGTGGGCGGAATGTACTGGTTGCTGGGATCTGAATACGGCATCGGACTGAAATTCTCTGAAAAAAATCAGGGCGGATTCTGAGGCCGTCGTACCGTGCGGCACAAGTTCATATTAATCAATAATTTAAATGCACCAAATCGGGGCGCTTTGGTGTCGTGACATGCTGCTGTGGAGGGGCTTGATGATGAATTCATTTGCCGGTTCGCTTTTGTCATTTGCCCCGTTGTTTGTAGAATCCGCGGTCCATGGCCATTTCCGTCGGTTGGGCCCTGAACTTACAAAGCAGATTCTGGAGATCTTCAATGCAGAAACGCCGTTTCGCCACTTTGATTGCCGGTCTGATGGCATCTGCCGTGCTGGGTATTTCGGTACCCGCTGCGGCTGCGACGCCCTACAAGGACGAATACAAACTGTCGACCGTGCTCGGCGAGGCTTTCCCCTGGGGTTGGGGGGCGAAGCGCTGGGCCGATCTGGTTGAGGAAAAGACCGAGGGGCGGATCAAGATCAAGGTCTATCCCGGCACTTCGCTGGTGTCGGGCGACCAGACCAAGGAATTCACCGCGCTGCGTCAGGGCATCATCGATATCGCAGTCGGCTCCACCATCAACTGGTCGCCGCAGGTCAAGGAACTGAACCTGTTTGCGCTGCCCTTCCTCATGCCCGACCACAAGGCGATCGACGCCCTGACGCAGGGTCGTGTCGGCAAGAAGGTGTTCGAGCTGCTCGCCATGCGTGATGTGGTGCCGCTGGCCTGGGGCGAGAATGGCTTTCGCGAGGTATCCAACTCCAAGCATCCGATCCGCACGCCGGAAGATGTGAAGGGCATGAAGATGCGGGTGGTCGGCTCGCCGCTCTTCCTGGCCACCTTCAACGCACTGGGCGCCAACCCGACGCAGATGAGCTGGGCCGATGCGCAACCGGCGATGGCGACCGGCGCGGTCGACGGTCAGGAGAATCCGCTTGCCGTCTTCAATGCCGCCAAGCTGCATACCGTCAGCCAGAAGCACCTGACGCTGTGGGGCTATGTCGCAGATCCCCTGATTTTCGTGGTGAACAAGAACGTGTGGAACAGCTGGTCGGCGACGGACCAGGGTCTGGTGCGCGAAGCTGCGCTGCAGGCGGCGAAGGAAGAGGTCGCCCGCGCCCGCGCCGGCATTTCGGCCGGCGACGACGCGCTGCTCAAGGAGATCGAAGCCAACGGCGTGTCGGTCGTGCGTCTGAGCGACGCCGAGCGAGAGGCCTTCCGCAAGGCGACTGCAGGTGTGTACAAGGAGTGGTCAGGCAAGATCGGCGCCGAGCTGGTGAAGCAGGCCGAGGAAGACATCGCCAAGCGCTGATTTAACTGCGGTTTCGATGCTTTTCCGGGCAGTGCCTTCACCGGCCTGCCCGTTTTCATGTTTACGGATGCTGTAATGACAACAGAATCAAGCCCGTCCGATGATCTGGAAGCCGGTGCAACGGCGGGGAGGCTGAGTATCGAACAGACCCTCACCGGCGTCGTCATGGGCTTGATCGTCCTGATTTCCCTGGGCAACGTGATTGCCCGCTACCTGACGTCGCAGTCCTTTGCGGCCACAGAAGAATTCTCGATCGCGCTGCTGATCGTGCTGGCCTTCCTCGGTTCATCGACCGCGTTCGCATGTGATCGTCACATCCGGGTCAATTTCATGGTTCAACGCTTGCCCCGTGCCGGACGGCACGCGGCAGAGTGGCTGTCCTTCGTCGTCACCGCCGCGCTGTTCGGCTTCATCGCGTTCTACGGGGGCTGGCTGGCGTTCGACCAGTACCGTTTCGAGGAGACCTCGCCGGCGCTCGGTGTGCCGCAGTGGTGGTACACGGTGTGGATGCCGGTGCTCGCGGTGGTCATCGTGCTGCGTTTGATTCACGGGCGCCTGCGGAGGCGGACATGATCGGCGCCACGCTCGTCGGCCTGTTCCTGCTCGCGCTGGTCGCGGGCCTGCCGCTCGCAGTCGGGCTCGGGGTGGCCAGTATCGCGGTGCTGGCGATGGCCGGTTTCGACCAGCTCGCCGTGCCGACCAACATCTATGCGGGCATTGCGAAGTATCCGCTGCTGGCGATCCCGATGTTCATCCTCGCGGGCATGATCTTCGAGCGCTCGGGCGTGGCCTTGCGCCTGGTCCGCTTCGTGACCGCGATGGTCGGCGAATGGACCGGATCGCTCGCCGTTGTGGCGGTGCTGGTGTCCATGCTGCTGGGCGGCATTTCCGGCTCGGGGCCGGCCGATGCTGCAGCGGTGGCGGCGGTCATGCTGCCGTCGATGATCAAGCGCGGTTACTCGAAAGGTTTTTCAGCTGGCTTGATTGCGGCGGCGGGTTCGACCGCCATCGTCATTCCGCCGTCGGTCGCCTTCATCGTCTATAGCGTTCTGGTGCCGGCGGCGACCGTGCCCGCGCTGTTCGCAGCAGGCCTGTTTCCCGGTCTGGTTGCGGCGCTGTGCCTGCTGATACCGGCTGTGGTGATCAGCCGCAAGCATGGGTTCGGACGCGACTACAAGGCCGAACGGCCTCCGTTCTTGAAGAGCCTCATCGATGCGGTGTGGGGCTTGCTGGCGCCGGTGATCATTCTTGGCGGTCTGCGCGCCGGCATCTTCACGCCCACCGAGGCGGCGGTGGTGGCCGTGGCCTACGGCGTGTTCGTCGGCATGGTGATCTATCGCAGCATCGGCGTGAAAGACCTGTTCCGACTGCTCATTGAAGCCGGCGAGCTGTCTGCCGTCGTGCTGATGATCATCGGGGTGGCGTCTGTTTTCGCGTGGGCGGGCAATACGCTGGGCATTTTTGATGCCGCGGCGAAGGCGCTGGTCGAGATGCACCCGAGTGAGTGGGTGATGCTGCTGTCGGTGAACCTGTTGCTGCTGGTCGCCGGCATGTTCCTCGACGCGGTGTCGATCTTCCTGATCCTGCTGCCGCTGCTGGTGCCGATCGCGCAGGCGATGGGCTGGGATCTGGTGTGGTTCGGCGTGATGATGACCATCAATCTGGCCATCGGCCAGTTCACGCCGCCCATGGCGATCTCGCTGATGATCACCTCGCGCATTGCCGGCATCGGCATGGAGGAGACCTTCCGCTGGGTGATCTGGCTGGTGCTGGCGATGGCGATGGGGCTGGCTGCGATGATCGTCTTTCCGCAGCTTGCGCTGTGGTTGCCGGGACGGCTGGGTTATCTGTAACGGATGTGGTCCGGGGGCGCAATGCCCCCGGACGTGGGCTTCAGCAGTGTGGGTGTGGCTTTGCCGGGCTCAGCCGCGGCGACCCAGCAGTGCGTCCCAGTCAACCGCATCGAGCGTGTTCTTGACCAGCAGACCGAGGTCGGTATCGCCTTCCATGATCAGGCGGCGGCTGAAGAACAGGGTGTCGGCATCCTCCTCACGCAGCGCCAGGGCGAGGTAGTCGCGGGCGGTCGCCGACAGAATGAGATCCGGCTTCAGGACGTCTTTGGCGCGATGAAATCCGCGTTCGCTGAAACTGAAGTCCAGGGTCAGGCCGGCATCGCTGACGCGCATGCGCAGATTGCGTCCGATCAGGGGTTCGAGCTGATCCCGCGGCAGAACGCGGTCGAGCGCGAGGTTGAGCGCGCTCACGAGTGCCTGTGCCGGCGGCTGCTGCGGCAGGCGGGCGACGACACGGGCGAGTGTTGCCGGCAGGGTGAAGGCGGGTACCTTGAGACTGCTCAGACCCCGAACAACGCGCTGGCGCAGACTGCCCGGCAGCAGATGGGAGAGGCGGGGGACGGGAAGCGGATGGGTGTGGGGCATGCTCTTGATTCCTTCAGGCGCTGACCAGTTGATCGACACCGGGTTTGCCATGCCAGAAGCCGTTGCAGGGGGCGTCGGGCATCAGGGGCAGGCTGGCATCGAAAGCCGCGCTGGGGGTTTGACGGGCGTCGAGGGCGGCGCGGAAGAGCTCGACAATCTCGCGGGTGTGGCTGCCCTGCGGGCTGATGCGCAGCACCTCGGCGCTGTTCGCCAGCGCGGGCAGGTCGGCGAGCAGGTTGTGCACCCGGGCCGACTGCGTCTGCACGCCGTTGAGGGTGAGGAAGGGCTCGCCTTCGCGGGTGCTCAGGCTCAGGCCGTCGCTGATGCCGAGGCAGCGGAACTCGCAGGTGTCCTTCTGCAGGTTGTAGTGGCGTGCGGTGAAGCAGCGGGCGGAATGCGCCAGCGGCAGCCGGCCGTAGGCGAAGACCTCTGCTTCGAGTGCGCCTGGCAGGGCGTTGCGGATTTCGTCGAGTTGCGTGCCGGACATTTCCGGCGGGACCACCCAGCGCGTCGCACCGGACTGCACCATCAGATCCAGGGTGTGCGGGTTGAAGATATTGAGCGTGGGGCCGGCGATCCAGTCGCGCCGACCGGCCTCGGCCAGCAGACGTACCGCACCCATGTCGTTGGCTTCGACGCGGAAGCGTGGCTGAGTACATAGCCGGCGCAGGGTCTTGAGGTCGGACTCGGACTCGATCAGCGACTGGGTGGAGAGCACCGCTTCCTTGCCGGCATCGGCGAGCATCGCGGCGACCTCGAGCCAGTCGTCGAGGCGCAGTTCGTGGCGGCGCGAGCACACGGTTTCGCCCAGATGCACGATGTCTGCCGCGCTGTCGGCGATGTCGGCATAGAAGTCGAGCACACTCTGGCGGGGCCAGTAGTACAGCAGGGGGCCAAGGGAGAGTTTCATCGGGCTTATTTCCACGGACGGTAGTAGGCGCCGAGGGTATGGCTCTGGCCCTCGGAAACCTTGTTGAGATCGGCCATCCAGGCCGGCAGCGCCTTGAAGTCGTCGGGTGCGCGCATCACCTGGTCGAGCGCCGCGCGCCACACCTTGGTGACCTGGGCGACATAGGCCGGACTGCGCTGGCGGCCCTCGATCTTGATGGCACGCACGCCGATGCGGGCGAGCTCGGGCAGCAGCTCCAGCGTGTTCAGGCTGGTCGGCTCTTCGATCGCGTAATAGGTTTCGTCATTGACCTCGAAACGGCCCTTGCACAGCGTCGGGTAGCCGGCGCGCTCGCCGTCGGCAAAGCGGTCGATGAGGATGCCATTGAGCCGGGTCTCCATGCCTTTCGGGGTCTGTTCCCAGCGCACGTGCTTGCCGGGTGAGCAGGCGCCGTTGCAGTTGGGCGACTCGCCGGTGGCGTAGGCTGACAGGGCGCAACGGCCCTCGACCATTACACACAGGCCGCCGAAACCGAATACCTCGATCTCGACCGTGGTGTTGGCAATGACCTGCTCCACCTGCGGCAGCGACAGCACACGTGGCAGCACGGCGCGCTGGATGCCGAAGCGTTCGTGATAGAAGTTGATCGCCTCGTAGCTGGTGGCCGAACCCTGCACCGACAGATGCAGGCGCAGCTGCGGATGGGTCTTTGCGGCGTAGGCCATGAGGCCGGGGTCGGCGAGGATGACCGCGTCGATGCCCATCTCGGCGGCGCGGTCCACGGCTGCCGTCCAGCTCGACCAGTTGCCGGCCTGCGGATAGGTGTTGAGCGCGAGCAGGACCTTGCCGCCGCGCTGGTGCGCATAGGCAATGCCGTCGCGCATCTGCTTGGGGTCGAAGTTGAGCCCGGTGAAGTTGCGCGCGTTGGTCGCGTCCTTGAAGCCGAGATAGACGCAGTTCGCGCCGTGGTCGATGGCGGTCTTGAGTGCCGGCAGGCTGCCGGCAGGGCAGACGAGTTCGATCTGCTGGGACGAATTCATTGGGGGCACCAGAGTGGCGGAGTCAAAGCTCCGCCACCTTAGTGGCCGACTGACCCGGGTGCTTTGACCCGGGTCAAACGCAGGCAGTGTTCAGCGCGAAGTGTGGTGGGTTGCGGCAGCAGCCCCGTGATGACCGGCGCGCGGACGGTGATGGGACGGTGCCCCCACCAGACCGCCGATCAGCATGCCGATCGCACTGGCTGCGAGGCCGAACAACTGGGGCTCGATGTCGCCTTCGGGGACGAAGAGTTCGAAGAAAATCCACGTGAACAGGCCGAGTGCAATGGCCAGGCCCGCGCCGAGGTTGTTGGCGCGCTTCCAGAACAGCCCCGCCGCGAGTGGCACGAAAGCGCCGGCCAGGGTAACGCGGTATGCGTTCTCGACCATCTGATGAATGCTCGACTCGGTGCTGGTTGCGTACAGCGTGACCAGCACGGTGAACACGACCACGGTGACCCGCGTGCTGAGCAGGAACTGGCGGTCGCTCATGCCGGGGAAGAAGCCCTTCAGCACGTTCTCGGAGAAGGTGACCGAGGGTGCCAGCAAGGTGCCGGAGGCGGTGCTCATGATCACCGACAGCAGGGCGCCAAAGAAGATGACCTGTGCGGCAAAAGGCATGTACTGAATGATCAGGGTCGGCAGGATGAGCTGTGAGTCCTCCTCGATCAGGCGCTCGACCATGGCGGGGTCGATGATCTGGGCGGTATAGGCGAGGAACAGCGGTACCGCGGCAAAGAAGAAATACGACACGCCGCCCAGCGTCGTTCCCCACACCGCGATGCGTTCGTTGCGCGACGAATTGACACGCTGGAACACGTCCTGCTGCGGGATCGAACCGAGCGCCATGGTCAGAAAGGCCGCAATCCAGCCGATCATGTCGGCTGAGTCCAGTGTGGGCAGGAAGTCGAGCTTGCCCTCGGCGGCCGCCTGGCCCACCACATTGGAAAAGCCGCCGGCCATGTCGCCTGCAAGCCAGGTGACGTAGATCAGGCCGAGCACGATCACGATCATCTGCACGAAGGTGGTCATCGCCACCGACCACATGCCGCCGAACAGAGTGTAGAGCAACACTACACCGGCACCGATCAGCATGCCTTCGTTGCTCGAAACCATGCCCTGAGAAAGCACGTTGAAGACCAGCCCCAGCGCGGTGACCTGGGCCGCAACCCAGCCAAGATAGGACAGCACGATGCAGATCGACAGGATGAGCTCGGTGCTGCGGTTGTAGCGCTGGCGGAAGAAGTCGCCCAGCGTCAGCAGGTTCATGAGGTACAGCGGGCGGGCGAAGATGAGGCCGAACAGCACCAGGCACACCGCCGCACCCAGCGGGTCCGAAATCAGGCCGCGAAAGCCTTCTTCGAGAAAGGTGGCGGAGATGCCGAGTACGGTTTCGGCGCCGAACCAGGTGGCAAACACCATGGCAAGCACGACGAACATCGGCAGGTTGCGACCGGCAGTGATGTAGTCACGGGTGTTGTGCACGCGTGTTGCTGCAATCAGGCCGATGGCAATGGACACAAGCAGGTAGGTGACGACGAGCCAGAGCAGCATGAACAGGTCTCTTCCGGAGCGTGGTGAGCGGGGGCGCCGGAGTGTAGCAACGAATGGCTGGCAGGTGGCGCCGAAATGCGTGCTAAGGGCCTGTATACGCTGTCAATGTCGGGATTTTCGGCAGTGCCGGGATGTGCAGCCACTGCGGGCTCCGCATCCCGGCACTGCATCCCGGCACTGCATGCATCAGCCGCCCAGTGCGGCCAAGGTGTCGATGACCGTGTCCGCACTGTCGTCGAGCGTTGCCTCGTCGATGATCAGCGGTGGCGCAAGGCGTATCACGTTGCCGGTCGTGTCGCGAGTTGCAATGCCGCGGGCAAGCAGCGTTTCGGCGACGCTTGCGGCGGATGCGATGTTCGGGTCGATGGCAATGCCGATCAGCAGGCCGCGGCCGCGGATTTCGCGAACGCTGGGTAGTTTTGCCGCTTCCAGGCGGCTTCGCAGGCGCTCGCCGAGTTGGTCTGCGCGCTTCCAGGGACTGCCCTCTGCGAGCAGTGCGAGCACTTCCAGCGCGACGGCTGCGCCGAGCGGGTTGCCGCCGAAGGTGGAGCCGTGGTCGCCGGGATGAAAGACGTCCATGACCTCCCGGTCGGCGAGGAAGGCCGATACCGGCAGCAGGCCGCCCCCCAGCGCCTTGCCGAGAATGAGGCCGTCCGGACGCACGCCGTCGTGGTCGCAGGCCAGCAGTCGGCCGGTGCGGCCGAGCCCGGTCTGCACCTCGTCGGCGATGAGCAGCACGCGGTGGCGACGGCAGATCTCGGCGCAGCGCGCCAGGTAGCCGGCGGGCGGCACGATGATGCCACCTTCGCCCTGGATCGGTTCGACCAGGAAGGCAGCGGTTTCGGGCGTGATTGCCGCTTCGAGCGCCGCCGAGTCGCCAAAGGGGATGCGGCGCAGCCCGGGCGGGAAGGGGCCGAAGCCGTCGCGGTACTGCTCGCTGGCAGAGAGTCCGACGATCGCGATCGAGCGGCCATGGAAGTTGCCGTCGCAGGCGATGATTTCCGCCTTGTCTGCTGCGACGCCTTTCACCGTATAGGCCCACTTGCGTGCAGCCTTGAGCGCGGTCTCGACGGCCTCAAGTCCGGTGTTGACCGGCAGTGCGCGTTCAAAGCCGAACAGCCCGCACATGCGTTCGAGCAGCAGCGGAAGGCGGTCGTTGGAAAACGCGCGTGAGGTCAGCGCGAGCCGTCGCGCCTGGTCTTCGAGCGCACGCAGCAGGCGCGGGTGACCATGGCCGAAACTCACCGCCGAGTAGGCACTCATCATGTCGAGGTAGCGGCGCCCTTCGACGTCCCACAGCCATACGCCTTCGCCGCGGTGAAACACGACCGGCAGCGGCGCGTAGTTGCTGGCGCCGAAGTGACGCTCCTTTTCGCGCAGCCAGTAGCTCCCCGGTCCCAGCGCAGCGCAGGCGATTTCGGCCACCCAGTCCCCGCTGCGACCGTCGGTGTCGAGGTCGGGCCGGTACTCGGTGATCTCCATCGCGATGAAGTCGCCGCAGGTCCTGAGCGTGAGCAGGACGTCGGCCAGCGCCTGGGGGTCGATGCCTTCGGGAGCCGGGCAGGTCACGGCAGGCACGGCCAGCGGGTCGAGGGCATCGACGTCGAGACTGAGGCCGAAGCCGGGCTGGCTGCCACTGCCGCGCACGATCGTCAGCGCATCGCAGAACACGGCGGGCAGGCCGCGTTCGCGGATTTCGTTCATGTCGAAGATGCGTACGCCGAGCTGAGTCAGACGTTCGTGTTCTTCCGCTTCCCAGGCGCGGGCGCCGATGACGCACACCCGTGCCGGATCGAGTCGTGGGCCGGGGATGCCGACCAGGCTGCGGTCACCCTCGCCCAGCAGGGCCGCCAGCGGCATGCCGTGGATATTGCCCGAATGGGTGGACTCGGCCGTGTGGCTGTCGAGGTGGGCATCGATCCAGATCAGGCCGGGCGCACCGTCGGCGCGCCGGCCGATACCGCGCCAGGTTCCTGCGGCAATGGCGTGATCGCCGCCGAGGATCAACGGGAACGCGTCCGGGTCGAGTACGGCCAGGCGGTCAGCCAGGCGTCGCGCGAATGCCGCGCAGGCTTCCAGTCGGGCTGCCATGTCCTCCGTGCCCTCCATGTGGGCCGGAGGCTGGGTGGGGCGCACGGCATCCGACCATTCGGCATGGATGCCAGCGTTCGAGAGGCGCTCGCTCAAACCATTGCTGCGCAGGTACTGCGCTGCCGCGGCCGAGCCGGGATGCGGCGCGCCGAGCGCGGATGCCGCGCTGATGATGGTGAGCCGGGTGTGGGGGCCGGCCGGCAGGTGGGTTGTATTCGTCATGAGGCACCTCCCATTCCGCCGATCGGCGGGTGCTTGTGTGACGTTACAACATTGGAGGGCGCCGGCGCAGAATCGTTCGCTGCGAACCTATCCGGATGGCGCCCGTCCCGGCGCTCAGCCGCCGAAAATCCGGTATGCCTCCAGCGCAACCAGGGCCGCGGCAAGCACGCCGATGGCCGACAACAGCCACCCTTGCCGGCGCTGCTGGCGGGCGAGTTGCTCCATGCGCGCCTGCTGTGCAGCCTGCTGCTTGCTGCCTTCGGTAAGCGTGTTGTGTATCAGTCGGGGTAGTTGCGGCAGGGTGCCGGCCCAGCTCGGTGCCTCGGTCTTGATTTCGCGGATCAGCGCACGCCAGCCCATCTGCTCGTTCATCCAGCGCTCGAGAAAAGGCTTTGCTGTCTTCCACAGGTCGAGCTCAGGGTCGAGCTGGCGCCCGAGGCCCTCGATGTTGAGCAGGGTTTTCTGCAGTAGCACCAGTTGCGGCTGCACCTCCATCTCGAAGCGGCGCGCGGTCTGAAACAGGCGCAACAGGGTCTTGCCGAAGGAGATGTCCTTCAGCGGCTTGTCGAAAATCGGCTCGCACACGGTGCGGATCGCGGCTTCGAATTCGTCCACCCGGGTCTTGGCCGGCACCCAGCCCGCCTCGATATGGGCCAGTGCGACGCGGTGGTAGTCGCGCTGGAAGAAGGCAAGGAAGTTGGTCGCGAGGTAGTTCTTGTCGACTTCGTTGAGCGTGCCCATGATGCCGAAATCGAGTGCAATGTAGCGCCCGTCGGAATGCACGAAGATATTGCCCGGATGCATGTCCGCATGAAAGAAGCCGTCGCGGAACACCTGGGTGAAGAAGATCTCCACCCCGGCCCGCGACAGTGCGGGCAGGTCTGTGCCCTGCGCCTTCAGCGCTTCGATCTGGGAGATCTGCACGCCATGCATGCGCTCCATCACCATCACGTTGCGGCCGCACCAGTCCCAGTGCACCTCGGGCACGATCATCAGGGACGAGTCCTTGAAGTTGCGCCGCAGCTGCGAGCAGTTGGCGGCTTCGCGCATGAGGTCGAGTTCGTCGTTCAGATACTTGGTGAACTCGGCAACGACTTCGCGCGGCTTGAGCCGCCGGCCCTCGGGCCAGACCTTCTCCAGCAGCATGGCCGCGACTTCGAGCAAGGCCAGATCGTGCGCGATCACATGCTCGATGCCCGGACGCAGAATCTTGACCGCCACTTCGGTGCCATCGGGCAGCTCGGCAAAGTGCACCTGCGCCACCGAGGCGGAGGCCACCGGCGTGCGGTTGAAGTTGCCGAACACGTCATCGACCGGCTTGCCGTACATGGTCTGCAGCAGCGCAAGTGCCTGCTCGGTGGGGAAGGGCGGCACCCTGTCCTGCAGCATTGCAAGCTCGTCAGCGAGGTCTGGCGGAAGCAGATCGCGCCGCGTGGAGAGCATCTGCCCGAACTTGACGAAGATGGGGCCGAGCGACTCGAGCGCCCGACGCAGGCGTACGCCACGAGGTTCGTCGTAGGTGCGCCAGAAGAACACGACGTTCCAAACGCGGGCCAGTCGACCGCTGGCGTCGGCGTCAAGAATCATTCGGTCCAGACCGAAACGCAGACTGACGGAAACGATCTTGGTGAGACGCAGGAGACGCACTTTGGACAACCGGTAGCAGGAGAACCGGGACTTTAGCGGGAAAGGGGGGGCGGTGGAAGGCAGAGAACGTAACCTGCGCTCACATGCCGGGCGGGAGAGGGATGGGTTGATCCGCTATAATCGACGGTTTCGATGTCCCTGAAAGTGTCATGAGCGCCGACCCCAAAGTTCTACTTGCCGATCTCCTGAAAGCCGCGCTGAAAAGCGTTGCGCCCGATCTGGCCGATACCCCGATCCTGCTGGAGCGCCCGAAGCAGGCGAGCCATGGGGATTTCGCCACCAACCTTGCGCTGCAGCTGGCCAAGCCGATGAAGCGCAACCCGCGCGAACTCGCGGCGAAACTGCTGGCCGAATTGCCGGCCTCGACGCTGGTGGCGAAGACCGAGGTGGCCGGTGCGGGCTTCATCAACTTCACGCTGAATACTGCCGCCAAGACGGCCGTGGTCAGCGAGGTGCTCGCCAAGGGCGCTGCATTCGGACGCGGCGAGAAGAAGAACGTGAAGGTTCAGGTGGAATTCGTTTCCGCCAACCCCACCGGCCCCCTGCATGTCGGCCACGGCCGTGGTGCGGCCTACGGCGCCTCGCTGTCGGACGTGCTGGACTTCGCCGGTTACGATGTCAGCCGCGAGTACTACGTCAATGATGCCGGCCGTCAGATGGACATCCTGGCCCTGTCGACCTGGTTGCGCTACCTCGCCTTCTTCGGGATCGAGGTCGCATTCCCGCCCAATGCCTACCAGGGCGATTACGTCGTGACCATGGGGCGTGAGATGCGCGACGCCCATCAGGACCGTTTCGCCAGGTTTACCGCAGCGCAGGTGACGGCCGGCACGCCCGGCCTGCCGCCCGTCGAACGCAAGGACGACGAAGCCAAGCAGCAGCGCGAACTGCACCTCGATGCCCTGATCGCCAATGCCAAGCGTCTGCTCGGCGAGGACTACCCCTGGGTGCATGGCTTTGCACTCAACGAGCAGCTGGGCGACGGTCGTGAGGACCTGCAGGAATTCGGCGTGCGCTTCGACAAGTGGTTCTCGGAGCAGAGCCTGTTCGATACCGGCCTGGTCGAGCGTGCGGTGACCCAGCTCGAGCAGCAGGGCCATATCTACGTCCAGAACGGTGCCAAGTGGTTCCGCTCCACAGCATTCGGCGACGAGAAGGACCGCGTGGTTCAGCGCGAGAACGGGCTTTACACCTATTTTGCGTCGGATATCGCCTATCACCTGAACAAGTATGAGCGTGGCTTCGACCGCATCATCGACATCTGGGGTGCAGACCACCACGGTTACATCCCGCGCGTGAAGGGCGCCATCGCTGCGCTTGGCCTGCCGACGGAAAAGCTCAACGTGGCGCTGGTGCAGTTCGCGGTGCTGTACCGCGACGGGCAGAAGACTTCGATGTCGACCCGCTCCGGCGAGTTCGTCACCCTGCGCGAGCTGCGCAAGGAAGTCGGCAACGACGCATGCCGTTTCTTCTACGTGCTGCGCAAGTCCGACCAGCACCTCGACTTCGATCTCGATCTGGCCAAGAGTCAGAGCAACGAGAACCCGGTGTACTACGTGCAGTACGCACATGCGCGGGTGTGCTCGGTGCTCAATCAGTGGGGCGGAGAGCGTGACGAACTGGCACAGGCCGATCTTGGCCAGCTGCAGAACGAGCGTGAGCTCGCGCTGTGTGCCAGCCTGTCGACCTTTCCCGAGCTGGTGCAGTCGGCAGCGGCTGACTACGCGCCGCACCAGATTGCCTTCTACCTGAAGGACCTCGCGGCAGACTTCCACAGCTGGTACAACGCCGAGCGCATGCTGGTCGATGACGAGGCCGTCAAGCTCGCCCGTCTGGCGCTTGCCGAGGCGGTGCGTCAGGTGCTGGTGAGCGGCCTGGCCGTGCTCGGTGTGTCCGCACCTGAATCGATGTAATCCGGAGATTGTTTTGACTCAGCCTCGTAAAGCCCCCCGCAAGTCGGGTCGTGCTCCCGCTCGCAGCGGTGGCGGGACCCTGATCGGCATTTTCATCGGCCTGATGCTGGGCGCGCTGATTGCTGCGGGTGCGGCATGGTTCTTCACCCGCGCCAACCCGTTCCAGTCGGCGCCGGTCGCGCCACGCGTGCCAGCGGTCAATCAGCCGCCTGCCGCGCTGCCCGGAAAGCCCGGCGACCGCCCGGTCGTGAAGCAGGACTTCGAGTTCTACAAGATCCTGCCGCAGGGCGACAACGTGCCTGCGGCACAGGCTCCGGCTGAAACGCCGAGGGCACCGGTCGAAGAGCGCGCGGTGGAAAAGCTCTATCTTCAGCTCGGTGCGTTCGAGAATGCGGCCGAGGCGGACAACCTGAAGGCAAGGTTGGCGCTGGCCGGCGTCGAGGCGAGTTCGCAGCGTGGCCAGTTGCCCGATGGACGCACTGTGCACCGGGTGCGGATCGGTCCCTTCGCCGGCCCGGATGAGCTGAATCCGGTTCGCAGCCGTCTCGCCTCGTCTGGCTTCAACACCACTGTGACCCGCGCCGGTCAGTGATTTTTAGCGCTGACGCGGAACGAAGCGCGCTCTGCATGCGTCAGACCGGCGTCAACCAATACGGGAGTAAAGAATGAATCGTCGTCATGCCCTGCAGCAACTTGGCGCGTTTGCGCTTTTGGCCAGTCCAGCAGCTGCGGTGCTTGCCCAAAGTGGTTCCGGTCAGGGGTACCAGGTGCTGGAGCCGGCCGTCCCGACGGCGACCAAGGGCAAGATCGAGGTAATCGAGTTTTTCCACTACGGTTGCCCGCACTGCCGTGACTTCGATCCGCTGCTTGAGCAGTGGAAGAAGCGCTTGCCGGCCGATATCAGCTTCGTGCGCGTGCCGGCCATCTGGGGCAACCCGCAGCTGCAGGCACTGGCCCGGCTTTACTACACCTTCGAGGTGACGGGTCAGGTCGACGCCCTGCACGAGCCGGTTTTCGGTGCGGTTCAGGACGACAGGGAACCGCTGAATACCGAAGACGGCGTGCGCGCGTGGGTGGGCAAGCGCGGCATCGATACCGCGAAGTTCATGGAGGCCTACAAGTCCTTCGGCGTGGAGTCGCTCGTCAAGCGTGCGGACCAGATCGCTCGCGCGTACAAGGTTCAGGGCGTGCCGACGATGGCGGTGGATGGTCGTTTCATCACTTCGGCCTCTCTCACCGGCAGCCACGAAGGTACGCTGAAGCAGGTCGATAGCCTGCTGGCACGCGTGCGCAGCGAAGCGCGCAAGACCTGATGGTGTGTCTGTGCCTGCATAACGGCTGCAGCAGTGACTGAGCCGGGGCTGCCGCTGCGCGTCCTCATTACGGGGGCGTCCAGCGGCCTGGGCGAAGCGCTTGCCCGGCACTATGCAGGCATGGGCGCAACGCTGGGACTGATTGCACGCCGTGCCGAGCCGATGCACGCGCTGGTGGCGTCGCTCCCCGGCACGCACCAGGTACTGGTCGCCGATGTTGGTGATCCGCTGGCACTGCGTGGCGCTGCCAACCAGTTTGTCGAAGCCTTCGGTGTGCCCGACATCGTCATTGCCAACGCCGGCGTGTCGGTCGGGACGCTCACCGAATATGCAGAGGACGTCGATGCGTTCGAGCGCGTGCTGCGCACGAATCTGCTCGGCATGGTGTCGACCTTCCAGCCCTTCGTCGAGGCCATGCGTCTTCGCGGTAGCGGGCGACTGGTCGGGATTGCCTCGGTGGCAGGCATTCGCGGCTTGCCCGGTGCGGGGGCCTACAGCGCATCGAAGGCGGGTGCGCTTGCCTACCTGGAAAGCTTGCGTGTCGAGCTCCACGACAGCGGTGTGAAGGTGGTCACCGTGGCGCCCGGTTACATCCGCACGCCGATGACCGCGATCAACCCCTATCCCATGCCCTTCATTCTCGACGCCGATGTGGCCGCGCAGCGGATTGCGCGCGTTATCGAGCGTGGTGATCGCTTTGCCGTGACGCCCTGGCAGATGGGCTGGGTGGCAAAGCTTTTGCGCATTCTGCCCCGCAGCGTGTTCGACCGTGTGTTTGCCCGGGCCGGACGCAAACCGCGCGGGCTTCCTCTCTGAGGTATTCCTCACGCCCTTGCGCGGCGAGGCTGCGCTAACATAGGCGAAAAATCACGTCATGGAGCGAATTGATGAATGCAGCGGTGGGCGATGACGCGGCTGAGCGTCGTGCGCGTCAGAGATTCGTCGCAACGCGTCGCGGTGATATCTGTTTCTGGGCAATGGTCAACGGTGAGCGCCGTCCACTCAACGACCTGTCGCTGGAGGGGTTTTCGCTGCCCGTCTCGCACGACCTCGATCCCGGCGCCGAATTTCGCTTCGTGCTTCAGCGTGAAGGCGTGCCGGATCGTATCGAAGGTCATGCAAAGGTGGTCAATCAGGTGGGCGAAGGTCATACGCGCAAGGCTGGCTGCCGGTTCGTCGAACTGGACGAAGAGGGCGTCGCACGTTTGAAGGACTGGCTGATTGCGCATGTCCTCGCGAGTGCCACCGTGCGCATCAATGAGCGGGAGGCCGCTGCCATCGTGAGTGGCCCGTCCCTGATCTGACCCGCTTGGTGTGCCACAGCACACAAAAAAAGGGCGCTCCGAGGAGCGCCCTTTTTGTCATCAGGCATTCGGGTTGTGGGGTGGCCTTGGCGGCTCGCGGCGCGCACGGGCACGCTGCATGAACCAGACCATTGCCAGGAGAAGGAGTGTGGGCACGAAGACCCATTCCTTGTCCGGACGACCCGCTGCGGGCAGTTCGATCGAGGTGATGTTGAAGCCCTGCTCAAGCCCGAGCTTTTCAGCGCGGCTACCGAACTTCACCGCAGCCACCTGAACGTCGTCGCCCAGTGTCATCAGGGTCAGACCCATGCGTGACAGGCGCTCACGTGCGTTGCCAGGCTCGCCCAGCGGCAGCAGCACACCTTTGGACACTTCATCTCCCTCGAGCGTGAGGCCCTGCACCCACACGCGCAGGTCGCCCTTGGGCGGTGCGGCTTCCACCAGCTGGGTAAGCTGACTTGCCGGCACTTCGTCGTATGCGGGATACACCATGTCCAGCCAGAAGCCGGGGCGGAACAGGCTGAAGGTCACCAGCAGCAGAATCAGCGTTTCGTGAATCTTGTTACGGGTCACGAACCAGCCCTGGGTGGCTGCGGCAAACATCAGACTGGCGATTGTGGCGCTGACGATCGTCATGATCAGGTGGAAAGCGTCCGTGATGCCGATCAGCAGCAACTGCGTGTTGAAGATGAACATGAAGGGCAGGATGGCCGTTCGAGCGCTGTAGCCGAATGCAGTGAAGCCGGTCTTGATCGGGTCGCTCTTGGCAATGCCCGCCGCCGCATACGAGGCCAGTCCGACCGGTGGCGTCACGTCGGCCATCAGGCCGAAATAGAACACGAACAGATGGACTGCGATCAGCGGCACCAGCAGGCCCTGCTGGGCGCCGAGCTCGACGATCACTGGCGCCATCAGCGTCGATACCACGATGTAGTTGGCGGTGGTCGGCAGGCCCATGCCGAGGATGAGGCAGATCACCGCAACCAGCGACAGCATGATCATCAGGTTGCCACCGGACAGGATCTCGACCAGTTCGGTCATGGCCAGGCCGATACCGGTCAGGGTGACGGTACCGACGATCACGCCGGCGGTGGCGGTCGCGATGCCGATGCCGATCATGTTGCGGGCGCCGGTGACGAGCCCGTCGAACAGATCCTGGAAGCCGTGGCGCAGGGCCACGCCGAACTCGCCCTTGCCGCGGAAGAAGGCGAACAGCGGGCGCTGCGTGACGAGGATGAAGATCAGGAACAGGGTGGCCCAGAACGCGGACAGTGCAGGCGAGAGCTGCTCCACCATCAGGTTCCAGATCAGGGCTGCAACCGGCAGCAGGTAGTGCAGGCCGGACTTCAGGGTCGGGCCGATCTCGGGCAGGTACTCCATCTTGTCACCCGGCTTCTCCATGTGGAGCTCGGGGTACTTCGCTGCAAAGCGGATGATCGCGATGTAGGCGACGAGCATCAGGGTGCCGACGATCAGGAAGGCGGACTCGCCAACGACGTTCTTGAGCCAGCCAAAACCCCAGTACACAATGGCGGCCAGAATGACCACTCCGGACACCGTCATCAAGGTCGTGACGGTGGCGCGTTGCCAGGGCAGGGGTTCGCGACGCGGCAGTCCCTGCAGGTTCATCTTCATTGCTTCGAGGTGAACGATGTAGAACAGCGCGATGTAGGAGATCAGTGCCGGTACGATGGCGTGCTTCATCACCTCGACGTAGGTGATGCCGACGTACTCCACCATCAGGAAGGCTGCCGCGCCCATGACGGGCGGCATTAGCTGGCCGTTCACCGAGGAGGCGACTTCGACCGAGGCGGCCTTGTCGTCCCGGTAGCCCACGCTTTTCATCAGCGGAATGGTGAAGGTGCCGGTGGTGACCACGTTCGCAATCGACGAGCCCGAGATCAGGCCGGTCGAGGCAGAGGCCACGACTGCAGCCTTCGCCGGGCCGCCGCGCATGTGCCCGAGCAGCGCGATTGCGGACTTGATGAAGTAGTTGCCTGCGCCGGCGGTTTCCAGCAGGGCGCCGAACAGCACGAACAGGAAGATGAAGCTGGCGGACACGCCTAGCGCGACGCCGAACACGCCTTCGGTGGTGAGCCACAGGTGGCTCATGCCCTTGGACAGCGACGCGCCGCGGTGGGCGATGACGTCCGGCATGTGCTGGCCGAAGAAGATATAGATCAGGAAGAAGACCGCCAGGATCACCATCGGCAAGCCGAGGGCGCGACGGGCTGCTTCGAGCAGCAGAACGAGGCCGGTGACTGCGACGACCAGATCGAGCGTGGTCGGAATGCCGGGGCGCGACGCCAGTTCAGCGTAGAAAAGGAATAGGTAGCCTGCGCAGAATGCGGCGACTGTTGCCAGTATCCAGTCTACGACGGGGATGTAGGCGCGAGGTGAGCTCTTGAATGCCGGGTAGGCGGCAAAGGCCATGAAGACAGCGAACGCCAGGTGGATGGCGCGGGACTCGGTATCGTTGAGGACGAAAATGCCGAGCGAGAACGGCAGGGGAGAGGCAATCCAGAGCTGGAACAGAGACCACGCCAGCGCAATGACAAGGAGGAACTGCGCTGCAAGACCCGTGGGTTTGCGACCACCGGTATCGGCTTCGGCAACGATCTGCTTCAGCTGTTCGTCGGTCAGTTCGTGGGTTGTATTGGTTTTCTTCGAGCGGGTCATACGCCACGCCTCCCCGGATTCAGGTGATACGCAAACGCAGCAACAGACTTTTGGCCTGTCGCTGCGTTGTCTGGATAACTGACGTCTCCCGCGCCGCTATGCAGTTTGGGGGACGTCCAGGCCGGCATGGTTACGCCGGCAGCCGGATTACATCCAGCCCTTTTCCTTGTAGTACTTGATTGCGCCATTGTGCAACGGAGCAGACAGACCGTCCTTGATCATGCTCTTCGGCTCAAGGTTGGCAAACGCCGGGTGCAGCTTCTTGAAGTCATCGAAGTTCTCGAAGACCGCCTTGACCATGGTGTAGACCACGTCGTCAGACACCTTGGAGGAGGTGACGAAGCTGGCAACCACGCCGAAGGTCTTGGTGGCGTCCGGGTTGTTCGCGTACATGCCGCCGGGGATGGTGACGGCTGCGTAGTACGGGAATTCCTTGATCAGCTTGTCGACGCCCGGGCCGGTGACCGGAACGAGCTTCGCACCGCAGGTCGTGGTCGGATCCTGAATGTTGGCGGCGGGGTGGCCGACGACATAGGCGAAACCGTCGATCTTGTTGTCGCACAGTGCAGCGCTGTGCTCATCGGGCTTGAGCTCGGAGGTCAGCGAGAAGTCGGACGTCTTCATGCCGAGCGCCGGCAGCAGCACGTCAATCGTCGCGCGCTGTCCCGAACCCGGGTTGCCGACGTTGAAGCGCTTGCCCTTGAAGTCCTCAAACTTGGTGATACCGGCTTCCTTGCGGGCCAGGACGGTCAGTGGCTCGGGGTGCAGGCCGAAGACGGCGCGCAGTTCGGTCACGGCACCGCCGTCCTTGAACTGGTTGAGGCCCTTCACTGCATTGAACTGAACATCAGACTGGGCGACACCGAAGTCGAGTTCGCCGGCCTTGATGGTGTTGACGTTGTAGACCGAGCCGCCGGTACTTTCGACCGAGCAGCGAATGCCGTGCTGGGCGCGATCCTTGTTCATCAGGCGGCAGATTGCGCCGCCTGCGGCGTAATACACGCCGGTTACGCCGCCGGTACCGATGGTCACAAACTTCGTCTCGGCCTGAGCCGGCGCTGCGCCGAGGGAGCCGACAATTACGAGTGCTGCTGCGAGCGTGGTGAGCTTCTTCATGAGTTCTCCTGAAACCGTGCAAGTGAGGACCGCACCAGATCGGGTGCGTTGGCGAAGGCTGGCCGCGCTTGTTGTGCGGCCTGCCGTGACAATCTGGACAAATTACGTCTTGCGATAGTCAGACTACATGGAATACGGGCTCGCGCCAATGAGGGATACCCCGAAGTGACGTCCGGGTGCCAGTGGCATTCACCGTACCAGTTTCGTCAGGCCTGACCGCGGTTTCCCGGGGCGTGTCCGAGGCGGCTGAGTCACTTGCGTGCAGCCTGTGCTGCGCTTGTTATCATCTGCGCATGACATCCAAGACAACTCCCGGCTTTGACTCGGCGCACGCGCCTGCCGACTTGCGCGATGCGTTCGGAAATCGCCATCTGCCGGCGGGCGCCGCGCCCCGGATCGTGTCCCTGGTGCCCTCTCTGACCGAACTGTTGTGCGAACTGGGGCTTTCCGAAGCGCTGGTCGGACGTACGGGCTTCTGTATCCACCCGCGTGAGACGCTGCGCAAGGTGGCCAAGGTTGGTGGCACCAAGGATGTGAAGCTCGATGTGGTCCGTGCGCTCGAACCGACTCACCTAGTCGTGAATATCGACGAGAACCGGCGCGAGACGGTGGAGGCGCTGGCCGGGTTCGTGCCCAACGTGATCGTGACCCATCCCTGCGTGCCACAGGACAATTTCGCGCTTTACAGCCTGTTTGGCGGTATTTTCGGGCGCGAGGCGGAGGCGGCCGCACTGTCAGCCGGCCTGCAGGACGCCCTTGACGAGGCGGCAGCGGTGAAGGCCGAGTACGGCGAGGAAGCGGTGCTCTACCTCATCTGGCGCGAGCCCTGGATGACGGTATCCCGTGCGACCTACATCTCGGCGATGCTGGGGGCTGTGGGCTGGCAGAGTCTGCCGGCTGAAGACGAGCCGCGCTATCCCGAGCTGGATTGGAGTGCGCCCTGGATGAGTGGTGTCGCGCGGGTTTTTCTGTCGTCGGAGCCTTATCGCTTCACCGCCCGGCACCTGGCCGAAGTCGGGGCGCTGGCGCAGCGGCCGTCCGGCCTGATCGATGGCGAGATGGCGTCGTGGTACGGCAGTCGTGCAATCGAGGGGCTGCGCTACCTGGCTGGGCTGAGGCGAAGCCTGGCCCGAAGCGGGCCGGGTGAAGGCGCTGACGCGAGGCCTTAGCACAGACCTTCGGCAATGAAGCGCTCCGGCGTCAGGATCCGGAAGCGATCGCGCAGCACGCTGTGGCGCGCGAGCTTGAGCAGCAGTTTGTCGCGGGTCAGCAGGTGGTCGACGCCGGCGTCGCGCGCAATTTCCAGAAACTTCTGATCGTCACGGTCGCGGCAGGCCGGCAGCAGCAATGCGTCGGCTGCAGTGGCGGGCGCCGGATTGATGCGGCTGCGATATACGTCGAAGAGCCGGGTCTGATCGTCGGGGCTGATGCCGAACTGGGTGTAGGCCAGCACCCGCCGGAATTCCTCGAGTGCATCGTCACGGCTGAACAGTTTCAGTGTACCGGCATCGATGGCTCTGGACAGTGTTTCTAGCGCGGGGTCCTTGAAGTGCCACAGGGCCATCACCGTATTGGTGTCGAGGACCAGATTTCGTGCGGCCGTCATTGGGGTTCCAGAAAAAAGAAAGGGGGAAGGGCGAACCCTTCCCCCGGTCAGCAGGCGCTTATCCTGGGATCAGGCTACTGCCTTGGGTGCGTCGAGACGCATCTTGACGAAGGAGCCAGGCGCATCTTCGATGGCCTTGAGCTTGCCCTTGGCCGGGTTGCGTGCGTCGACCTGGTCGGCGTCATGGCCGGAAACCCATGACTGCCAGTCGGTCCACCACGAACCGGCGTTCTGCTGGGCACCTTCGAACCACGCGTCGGCGGTGGCCGGTGACTTGGCTGCGGCGTTGACCCAGTAGCCGTACTTGTTGGCGACCGGCGGGTTGACGATGCCGGCGATGTGGCCGGAGCCGCCGAGGACGAAGCGAACCGGGCCGCCGAAGTTGAGCGAACCGGCATAGGTGCTCTTCCACGGTGCGATGTGATCTTCGATTGCCGAGATGAAGTAGCACGGCACCTTGATCTTGCTCAGGTCGATCGGCACGTCGTCAATGACCACGCCACCCGGCTGTACCAGGCGGTTTTCCATGTACATGCCGCGCAGGTAGAAGCTGTGCATCTTGGCCGGCATGCGCGTGGAGTCGGAGTTCCAGTACAGCAGGTCGAACGGGAACGGATCCTTGCCCATCAGGTAGTTATTCACCACGAAGGACCAGATCAGGTCGTTCGAACGCAGCATGTTGAAGGTGCCAGCCATCTCCGAGCCTTCGAGATAGCCACGCTCGAACATCTTCTTCTCGAGGCTGGAGACCTGCTGCTCGTCGATGAACACGCCGAGCTCGCCCGGATCGGAGAAGTCGGTCATCGTGGTGAAGAAGGTTGCCGAGGCGATGCGCTTCTGCTTCTTGCCTGCCAGGTAGGCAAGCGTGGTGGCCAGCAGCGTGCCGCCGAGGCAGTAGCCCGCGGCGTTGATTTCCTTCTCGCCGGTTTGCTGTTCGATGGCGTCGAGCGCAGCGAGGATGCCTTCCTTGACGTAGGACTCGAAGGTCTTCTCGGACTGCTTCTCGTCCGGGTTGACCCAGGAGATCACGAACACCGTGTGGCCCTGATCGACGCACCACTTGATGTAGGAGTTCTTTTCGCGCAGGTCAAGGATGTAGAACTTGTTGATCCAGGGCGGGACGATCAGCAGCGGGCGCTTGAGGACCTTGTCGGTGCTCGGCGTGTATTGCAGCAGCTGCATCATGTCGGTCTGGAACACGACCTTGCCCGGCGTCGTGGCAACGTTCTTGCCCAGCTCGAAGGCTGTGGTGTCGGTCATTTTGACGCGCAGCTGACCGCCGCCGTCTTCGACGTCGCGCAGCAGGTTGTTCAGGCCCTTGATCAGGTTCTGACCGTGGCTCTTGACCGTTTCACGGAACACTTCCGGGTTGGTCAGGGCGAAGTTGGACGGCGACAGCGCGTCGATGTACTGACGGGTGTAGAAGTTGACCTTCTTCTGCGACTGCTCGTCGAGTCCATCCACACCGCTCACGGTGTCGTGGATGTGGCGGGCGGCGATGAGGTAGGACTGCTTCACGAAATCGAACATGAAGTGTTCCTGCCACTCTTCGTCCTTGAAGCGCTTGTCGGAGCGCTCGGGCGAGGCGACAGGCGCAGCATGCATGCCGGCGAAGCGCAGCATCGAGTGCTGCCACAGGGTGAAGTAGTCCCACACCAGGTTCATCTGGGACTGAGCGAGCTTGTACGGGTTCGACAGCAGCTTGGCCATCATGTCCATGAAAGCCTGTGCAATGCCGAGTTCGTCGGCGGGCGTGGACACGCCCTTCTTGAGTTGGCGCTGAACATGATCGCTGATCAGGTGGGAGGCGCGTTTGGCGACCTCGGCGTAGGTCTGAGCGACTTCCTGCGGGTCCGGTAGCTCGGCTTGAGCGTTCTCGTTGGGTGCAGCCATCGTTGTTGTGCTCCTTGTTGGATCGGTCCGGAGACCAATCAGCTTATCTTGATGAAGCGAATCGCCCCATCATCTCCCTCCACCCTGCAAAGCTCTCCCCGCTTCACGAGATGGTTCAAATGGGCAATGGCCTCTCCCATGGCGAACATGACCTGATGCGTGTCCAGTTCGCGGGGGAAAAGCGTACCCAGCAACTCGCCAGCGCTCCGTGCAGTGCGGCATTCTGCCAATAGTGCAGCGCAGCGTTCGCGGTGATGTTCGATCAATTGGTCGACTCTTTTACGTATGCCACGGAAAGGCTTGCCGTGGGATGGTAGCACGAGCGTGTCTTCAGGCAAGTGATTGATGCGGCGCAATGAATCCAGAAACCAGCCCAGTGGATCGTCATCCGGCGTTGCTGCAAAAACACTGACATTGGTGGAAATGCGCGGCAGCAGCATGTCGCCCGAGATCAGCACGCCGAGCGCAGCGCAATACAGGCTGGCGTGTTCAGGCGAATGGCCATAGCCGACGATGACCTCCCACTCATGCTCGCCGACGCGGATGCGGTCGCCCGCAAACATGCGCTGGTAGCTCGAGGGCATCTCGGGCACGCCACGACGATATCCGTTGCCACGTTCGGTGAGGGCGTCGAGGCGCTTTTCGTCGAGACCGTGCCTGCGGAACTGCATGATCATGTCGGCGACCGAATAACCGGGAAGCTGATGCCACAGGGCGTGACCGCCGAGGAACTCACCCTGCGTCATATGCAGCGTCGCACCGTTGCGCGCCGTCAGCCAGGTCGCCAGGCCAAGGTGGTCCGGGTGGCAGTGGGTGATGATCAGGCGTGACAGGGGGCGGGCGTCGGCACCGAGGATCTGTGACCAGTGGGCCTTGATCGGCTCGAGGCCGAAGCCGGTGTCCACCGCGGCCAGCGCTTCGCCGTCGTCGAGCAGCCACAGGTTGATGTGGTCCAGCGCAAAGGGCAGGGGCATGCGCACCCAGCCGATGCCGGGGGCGACCGGCGTAACGGCGCCGCCGTCCGGCAGATGCTCAAAGGGATAGTCGATTTCGTTTGTTGTCGTCATTCCTGATCTCGTGTCGTGTGGCGGAGGGCGAGATTCACATTGCCCAAACCCCCGGAATCTGCTTAACTTTTCCGCAGTACGGAACCCATTGTCAATCCTTCTCACGCTAATCACGCGTCCGTCCGCAGCCCTGTGGCGGCGACCGCAACAGCTCAAAATGGCCAGCGAACAGACTTACACGATCACCGAGCTTGCGCGCGAGTTCGACATCACCCCGCGTGCAATCCGCTTCTACGAAGACCAGGGCCTGCTCATGCCGGCCCGCACCGGGCGCGCCCGGGTCTATACCAAGGCCGATCGCACCCGTCTCAAACTCATTCTGCGCGGCAAGCGTCTTGGCCTGTCACTGGCCGAAATCAACGAGTTGCTCGACATGTACGGCGGTGTGCGCAATTCGGCGCCGCAGCTTGAGCGCTTTACCAAGGTGCTGGCCGAGCGCCGTGCCGCGCTCGAACAGCAGCGCATCGACATCGAAGCCGTGTTGATCGAGATCGACAGTCTTGAGCGCCAGTGCAACGCCTTGCTGGGTCACAACCCCGAAGGGGCTGCTGCAGCACGGGCCGAACTGGTGAAGCATATCGACAGCGCGAGCACCGCCTGAGTCCTTCGCCGGCAGACCCGGCTTGATTTTTTTGAATTTCAGTTTACGTTGACGTAAACGTAAAAACAAATAAAAATTAAACCACGGAGACACCCATGAGACACGAGGCACCTCAGTTCCAGCCCAAGGATCCGGACTATGCTGACCGTGTGCGAGCAAGCTTCGGCATGCAGCAGGCGATGCAACTGATCGGGGCAGAACTGGCTGAACTGGAACCCGGGTTTGCCGAGATTCACCTGCCGCACCGGCCGGAGATTACCCAGCAGCACGGTTATATCCATGGCGGGGTGGTCGGCATGATTGCCGATTCGGCCGCAGGCTATGCGGCCAATACGCTGACACCGCACGACACAAGCGTGCTGACGGTGGAGTACAAGCTCAACCTGCTGGCGCCGGCGGACGGTCAGCGCCTGGTGGCGCGGGGCGAGGTGATCAAGCCCGGGCGCACGCTGTTGATTACGCGCGCCGAGGTGTATGCGGTGCGCGACGAACGCTGGACCTTGTGCGCGGTGATGCAGCAGACCATCATCGCCATGCACGGTAAGAAAGACGGCGCAGCCTGAGGTCGGTATGGCCGGCGTGCTGCGGCGTCCGACACAAGGGAATGAGGAGACCGAAGCATGACCGTCCGCCTGCTCACGATTACTGCCAGCGACGCCGCTGAGCTTGCGCACGTGCGCCAGTTCTTTCGCAACTACGCGGCCTGGCTGGGCGTCGATATGAATTTTCAGGGTTTCGCCGAGGAGGTGGCCAATCTTCCCGGCGCCTATGGCGCAGTCGACGGGCGTCTGTTCTACGCTGAGGTGGATGGTCGTCCGGCCGGGTGTGTCGGTGTGCGCCGCCTGTCTGACGGCATGTGCGAGATGAAGCGGCTCTACGTCGAGCCCGAGGCGCGCGGCACCGGTGTGGGGCGTCAGCTCGCCATGGCCGCGATTCAGGCTGCGAAGGGGCTCGGCTACCGCCGGGTCATGCTCGATACGCTGCCCGCGATGCGGATCGCGGTAAAGCTGTATCGCGAGCTCGGCTTTACCGAGGCGCCTGCCTACTACCAGACGCCGGTCGAGGGTACGGTGTTCATGACCCTCGATCTGGACAACTGGTCAGAGGCCGAGGTGAACAACGAGAACCTGTTCCACCTCTTCGATTTCAACGTGGCGTGGGCGCGCCAGATGCAGGAGGTCGACCCCGGTTTCTTCGAGAAGCTGTCACATCTGCAAAGCCCGGAATACCTGTGGATCGGATGCTCGGATTCGCGCGTGCCTGCCAACCAGATCGTCGGCCTGCTGCCGGGCGAGGTGTTCGTCCATCGCAATGTGGCCAACGTGGTGGTGCATACCGACCTCAACTGCCTGTCAGTCATCCAGTTCGCGGTGGATGTGCTCAAGGTGAAGCACATCATGGTGGTGGGCCATTACGGCTGCGGTGGCGTGAAAGCAGCACTCAACCGCGATCGTGTCGGCCTGGTCGATCTGTGGCTGCGTCATGTGCAGGACGTCCACGTCAAGCACCGCGGGGCTGTGGACGATTTGCCGCTGGAGCAGCGTCACGACCGCCTGTGCGAGTTCAATGTCATGGAGCAGGTGGTGAACGTGGCGCAGACGGTGGTGGTGCAGGACGCCTGGGCGCGCGGCCAGCGCCTGACCGTGCATGGCTGGATCTATGGCTTGAAGAACGGACTGATTCGCGATCTCGGGATCAACGTCAGCCGCAGCGAAGATTTGATGCCGCGCTATGCCGCGGCGCTCGAAGCACTCGGAAACTGAGTGCAGTCATTGTTCGAAAATGGAGAATTGCATGTCTGATCCCGTCGTTATCGTATCCGTTGCCCGCACCCCGATGGGTGGCTTTCAGGGCGATCTGTCCGGACTGACCGGCCCCCAGCTCGGCGCAGTTGCCATCAAGGCGGCGGTCGAACGCGCCGGGCTGGCGCCCGAGCAGGTCGAGGAGGTCATCATGGGTTGCGTGCTGCCCGCAGGCGTCGGCCAGGCACCCGCACGTCAAGCCTCGCTGGGTGCAGGTCTGCCGCTGTCGGCCGGTTGCACCACGGTCAACAAGGTATGTGGCTCGGGCATGAAGGCCACGATGCTGGCGCACGATCTGCTGATGGCCGGTACCAACGATGTCATGGTGTCGGGCGGCATGGAGTCGATGTCGAACGCGCCCTACCTGCTGCCCAAGGCGCGCAGCGGCTACCGCCTCGGTCATGGTCAGATGCTCGATCACATGTTCCTCGACGGCCTGGAGGACAGCTATTCGAAGGAGACCAGGGGGCGCCTGATGGGCACCTTTGCTGAAGATTGCGCGTCGCACTTCGACTTTACCCGTGCGGCGCAGGATGAGTACGCCGCGACCTCCACGGTCCGCGCTCAAGCCGCGATCAAGGATGGCGCATTCACCTGGGAAGTGGCTCCGGTGACCGTACCTGGGCGCAAGGGCGACGTCGTGGTCGACAAGGACGAACAACCGCCGAAGGCTCAGCTCGACAAGATCGGCAGCCTCAAGCCTGCGTTCAGGAAGGACGGTACGGTCACGGCCGCAAACTCGTCGTCGATCTCCGATGGTGCGGCTGCGCTGGTGCTGATGCGCAAGTCGACGGCGGAAAAGCTCGGCCTTTCGCCGGTGGCAACGATCATTGGGCACGCCACACATGCGCAGGAGCCGGCGTGGTTTACGACGGCGCCGGTCGGTGCGATGCAGAAGGTGCTGGCAAAGGCCGGCTGGAGTGTCGAGGACGTTGACCTGTGGGAAATCAACGAAGCCTTTGCCGTGGTCACCATGGCGGCCATGAAGGAAATGAAGTTGCCGCACGACAAGGTCAACATCAATGGCGGCGCTTGCGCGCTCGGTCATCCGATCGGTGCTTCGGGTGCGCGCATCCTGGTGACGCTGATCGGCGCGCTGCGTCGTCAGGGACTCAAGCGTGGTGTGGCCAGCCTGTGCATCGGCGGGGGCGAGGCCACTGCGATGGCCATCGAGGTGAATGCTTCGGTGAGCTGCGGCTGAGCCTGCCGCGGCCTGCGATGAAGGGTGGGCGCGAGGGTGCGTGCCACGCGTCGCGGGCCGCGGCGGGGACTTCCTCCGCAGTCTGCGGAACTCGCCCTGCGGGCTCGGACAGTCCTCGACAGCTGCGGAAGTCCGCGCCACGACCCGCTTGGGTCCGGGGTGATTTGAGACACATACGAACGAAGAAGGCCTCCGCCTTCCGTGGGAAAAGACAATGATTCTGACTGCTGAACAGGAAATGATCCGCGACTCCATCCGTGCTTTTGCACAGGAGCGCCTCGCCCCCTTTGCGGCCGACTGGGACCGCAACCACACCTTCCCGCGCGAGGCGCTGAAGGAACTCGCCGAGCTTGGCGCGCTGGGCATGGTGGTGCCCGAGGAGTGGGGTGGTGCCGGCATGGACTACATGAGCCTGGTGCTGGCCCTGGAAGAGATCGCCGCCGGCGACGGTGCGACCTCGACCATCGTCAGTGTGCAGAACTCGCTGCCCTGCGGCATCCTCAACCGCTTCGGTACGGACGCGCAGAAGGAGGCCTGGCTGAAGTTGCTCGCCCGCGGCGAGAAGCTGGGCTGCTTCTGCCTGACCGAGCCGCATGTCGGCTCTGATGCTTCTGCCATCCGGACCTCGGCGGTGCGTGAGGGCGACGAGTGGGTGTTGAACGGGGTCAAGCAGTTCATCACCTCCGGCAAGCATGCCGACATGGCCATCGTGTTCGCAGTCACCGACAAGGCGGCGGGCAAGAAGGGCATTACCTGTTTCCTCGTTCCCGCCAACGCGCCGGGCTACCAGGTGGGGCGCATCGAGGAGAAGATGGGCCAGAAGGCTTCCGACACCACGCAGATCCTGTTCGAGAACTGTCGCATTCCGGCCGACTCGGTGATCGGTGAGGAAGGTCAGGGCTACAAGATCGCGCTGTCCAACCTCGAGGCAGGCCGTATCGGCATCGCCGCGCAGTGCCTGGGCATGGCGCGTGCCGCGCTGGAGGCGGCGGTCAAGTATGCGCAGGAGCGCGAGAGCTTCGGCAAGCCGATCTTCGAGCATCAGGCGGTCAACTTCCGCCTTGCCGACATGGCGACCCAGCTTGAGGCTGCGCGCCAGCTGGTGTGGCATGCCGCCACGCTCAAGGATGCCGGCCGTCCCTGTCTGAAGGAAGCGTCGATGGCCAAGCTGTTTGCTTCCGAGATGGCGGAGAAGGTCTGTTCAGACGCGATTCAGGTGCATGGCGGCTATGGCTACGTCAGCGATTTTCCGGTTGAGCGCATCTACCGCGATGTCCGCGTGTGCCAGATCTATGAGGGTGCGAGCGATATCCAGAAGCTGGTGATCGGTCGCGCGCTCGCCGGCTGATCGTCAGCCGTGTTTCCGGTCCTGCGGGTTGTGGTGGCGGGTTTCCCTCCCTCTCTTCCCGGCGCTGAATCCGCAGGATTTTTTCCGCTCTTGATGGAGTGACTGCCGTGTCCGGTACTGCAAACCCGATCGAATTCTGGTTCGACTTTTCCTCGCCCTACGGCTATTTCATGGCCGAGAAGATCGATGCGCTGGCAGCCAGATACGGTCGCGAGGTGGCCTGGCATCCGTACTTGCTGGGTGCCGTGTACAAGGTCACTGGCGGCGCGCCGCTGACCGGCTTGCCGATGAAGGGCGAGTACTCGCTGCACGACATCATCCGCAGCGCGCGCTATCTTGGGCTGCCATTCGTGGTGCCCGAGCCCTTTCCGGTGGCAACCCAGCATGCCGCACGTGCGTTCTACCATCTGCAGGACACCGACTCGGCGCTGGCGCGACGCTTTGCGTTGGCGGTATATCGCGCGTTCTTTGTTGACGGTCGCGATATCTCGTCGCTCGACACGGTGAAGCAGGTGGCCGAATCTGTCGGCGTCGCGGGTGACGAACTCGGCATTGCTGTCTCAGCCGATGCCATCAAGGCCAGACTGAAGACCGAATGCGAGGCGGCGCTTGCGCGCGGGATCTTCGGCTCGCCGTATGTCGTCATCGATGGCGAGTGCTTCTGGGGTGTCGACCGCTTGCCTCAGATCGAGCGCTGGCTGGAGACGGGCGGCTTCTGAGTCTGCCGGGTCACACCTCGAAGCCGTCGCCGGTCGCAAAGAAGTGCCCGCCGGCGCGATAGTGGATGGTGCGTTTTCCTTCCTCCTGAAATGACCACCGGCCGTTGCTGAATACGGTCGGATCTGCCCAGGCGGCCACCACTTCGGCCACAAACAGATCGTACTTGCGCTGATTTTCCGGTTCGGGAATCACCCTGCACTCCAGCCAGCCGAGGCAGCCTTCAACGAGTGGGGCGCCGACGGCAGAGGCCGGGCTCGTCGTGATCTTCAGCGCTGCGAGCTTGTCACCCTCGCGGCCGCTTACCGACCCCGCCCGCAGCACGGTCTCGGCGATCCTCAGGGATGGGATATTGAGTACGAACTCGCCACTGGCCTCGACCAGTTCTCGCGTCAGGGTGCTGCGGTCTATCACCACTGCAACTTTGGGTGGGTCGAAGTCGAGCGGCATTGCCCACGATGCGGCCATGACGTTCCGGCGCGCGCCTGCTGCGCTGCTGACGAGCGTGACCGGGCCGTGGTTCAGCAGCAGGTAGGACTTGTTCAGATCGACCGCCGTGCGTTGGCTCATGAGGCAGACACTCCTGTACTCGTGAAACGTGCGAGGGTACGACAGGGCGCTGCCGGTTTGTGTGCAAGCTGAGCGTAGAATGCCCTTCCAAGGCAAGTCTTTTTTTGGCCGGCATGCACTTTCCCGTTTGCAGATCGTGTTCAGCTAACTTATGCGTCAATTTCTGCATTCACTGCGCGCCAGGCTGGTTGCACTGGTTCTACTCGTAGCCCTTCCGGGTGTGGCGATGCTGGCTGTCAACGCATGGAATGGGCGCATCGAGGCGATCGAAAGTGCCCAGCAGAAGGCGATCGATACCGCCAGCCTCCTGGCGAGTGATCAGGCTCGCCTGATCGAGGAGACGCGGCGCTACCTGGAGCGCTTGGCCCAGTTTCCGGAAGTCCAGCAGCCGACATCCCCTGCATGCAGCGCGTTTCTGACCAAGGTGCTGGGGCTGACGGAGCGTTACGTCAACCTGGGCGTACCGGGTGCGGACGGCGAACTGTTGTGCAACGCCTTGCCGCTGGAGGCGCGGGTCAATGTTGCAGACCGGGCTTACATCCGGCGCGCGCTGGACGAGGGGGCGTTTTCGATCGGCGAGTTTCAGACCGACCGGGCCGCGGGCGTGACCAGCGTGAATTTTGCCTACCCTGTATTTGCGCCGGCCGACGGCCGCATCGCGGGTGCCGCGGTTGCGGTCATTTCGCTCTCGTGGTGGAGCGAGCGCCTGGCCGAGACGCGGCTGCCGGAGAACTCGATTGCCTATATTGCCGATGCGGACAACCGGATCGTGGCGCATTTTCCCGAGGCCCGGGATCGCCTGGGGCTGAAGCTCGGCGAGCTGAACATCCAGACGCCGGACGCTGACAGTACCTCGAACTACACGGTCGCGGTCAGCAAGGACGGGAGCGGAATAACGCGCATCTTCGCCCTCATGCGGCTGGTCGATCGCGATTTCGGCAGTCCGGTCTTTGTCGGCGTCGGCATCCCTTTCGATGCACAGATGGCAGCGATCGAATCGCAGGCGATCAAGGGCGCGCTGATGCTGCTGTTCTTCGTCGCGCTGATGTTCGTGACGGCGATGTGGGGCGTGCGGGTGAGCATTCTGCAGCCTCTCGAGCAGTTGACCCGGTCGACGGGGGCGCTGGAGTCAGGCAAGCATCAACATGTCGCGCAGTTCAAGGGCGCGCTTGAGCTGGTCCGGCTGCAGGAGCGTTTCTCGCGCATGGCGAGAAAGCGGCTGGAGACCGAGAAGCAGCTGCAGGACAGCAAGAACTACAACCGCATGCTGTTCGAGACGACGCCGATCGGTCTGGCGCTGCGCTCCCGGGACGGGCGGCTGCTCGACGTCAACCCGGCGTTTGCCGCCATTCTCGGGCGCACGATTGCGGAAACCAAAGCGCTCAATTATCGGGACATCATCGAGCCGGAACGGGCCGACGACGAAGTCCGTCAGCTGGAACGTCTTCGCGTCATGGAGTCATGCTGCCGTTACGAAGTCGATTACCGGCACCGTGATGGCCACAGCATTCCGGTGCGCGTATCCAGCATGGTGCTTGAGCGCGGTGGGGAGCGGCTGATCTGGTCGAGTGTCGAGGACGTGACCGCGGACAAGCAGGCCGAGGCCAGTCTTCGTCTGGCCGCCAGTGTCTTCACCCATGCCCGCGAAGGCATCTTCATCACCGATGCCGAGGGCAGGATCGTCGATGCAAACCAGACCTTCTGCGACATCACCGGTTACGCGCGCGAAGAGTTCATCGGCCAGCCCGCGGACTTGCTCGGGTCGGGCAGCCAGACGCCTGACTATCACGCCGCCATGTGGCGGATGCTGCGAGAACGCGGTCACTGGTATGGCGAGATCTGGAGCGACAAGAAGAGCGGCGAACACTATGCGGCGATGCTCACGATCAGTTCGGTGCGGGACATCAGCGGCGGCATCACGAACTACGTCGCCCTGCTGACCGACATCACCCTGATGAAGGCGCACGAAAAGCAGCTTGAGCATATCGCGCACTACGATGCACTGACCGGGCTCCCGAACCGCGTGTTGCTGGCGGACCGGTTGAAGCATGCGATGGCGCAGAGTCAGCGGCGGGGGCTGTCGCTTGCCGTCGCCTATCTCGATCTGGATGGCTTCAAGCCGGTCAACGACGCGCATGGCCACAATGTCGGCGACAAGCTGCTGATCGTCCTTGCCAAACGCATGAAGGATGCGTTGCGGGACGGCGATACGCTGGCGCGCATTGGCGGCGACGAGTTCGTCGCAGTGCTGACCGACCTTCACACACGGGAGGACGGTGAAGTCGTGCTTGATCGCATGCTGCAGGGGGTGGCAGAGTCGGTGACCGTCGATGGGCTCGTGCTGCGTGTTTCCGCGAGTATCGGGGTCACGCTGTACCCGCAGGATGCTGCTGAGGCCGAAGTGCTGATGCGCCATGCCGACCAGGCCATGTACCTGGCCAAGCAGGGCGGCAAGAATCGCTGCTACTTTTTCGACGTCAATTACGACGCTGAGCTCAAATCCCTGCACGCCAGCCGCCAGGCCGTCCGGCAGGGCTTCGAGCGGGGAGAGTTTCGGCTTCACTATCAGCCCAAGGTCAACCTTAAGACCGGGGTGGTGGTTGGCCTGGAGGCCTTGATCCGGTGGCAGCATCCGGTTCGCGGCTTGCTGGTGCCCGACGGTTTTCTGCCCCAGATCGAGGATCATGTCATCAGCGTCGAGGTCGGCGAGTGGGTGATCGATACAGTGCTCAGCCAGCTGGACGCATGGCGTGCCACCGGACTGATCCTGCCGGTCAGCGTGAACGTCGGCGCGCGCCAGCTGCAGCAAGGCGATTTCGTCGTGCGTCTTGCTGCGCTGCTTGCGGCCCACCCGGAGGTGGATCCGCAGCTGCTCGAGCTTGAGATCGTAGAGACCAATGCGCTCGAAGACATGGAGCAGGTCTGCGAGCTGATGCACGCCTGCCTTGCGATGGGCGTCAGGTTTTCGCTGGACGACTTCGGTACCGGGTATTCCTCGCTCACCTACCTGAGACGCCTGCCTGCAGGCCTGCTGAAAATCGACCAGAGCTTCGTGCGGGACATGCTTGACGATGCCGACGATCTGGCGATCGTCGAGGGCGTCGTCGGTCTGGCAGCGGCCTTCCAGCGCGACGTGATCGCCGAAGGGGTCGAAACCGTGGCGCATGGAACGAAACTGCTTGAGCTGGGCTGTGTGCTTGCCCAAGGCTATGGCATCGCGCATCCGATGCCACCGGAGGCGATTCCTGCATGGGTGGACAGCTGGCGGCCCGATTCGGCGTGGAGCCCCGGCAAGCCGGAAGCCGGGGCGGGCGACGGAGGCGTGGACGCCGGGTAAAATGCGCGGCGTCCACTTCACGCCACCCACCATGCACAAGACACTGACGTCCTTCACCGGCTCGTCCGCGCCGGCCGAATTCGATCATCCGCGTCCAGCGCGTCTGCTCGAGGGCAATCCCTTGCGCACGACCTGGAATCATTACGAACAGGACGGCGTGTCTGCCGGCGCCTGGTCCTGCGAACCCGGTGCCTGGCGCATCGCCTTTGCCGACGACACGGACGAGTTCTTCCACGTGCTGAGCGGGCGCATTCGCATCACCGATGAGGGCGGGGTGGCGCGTGAGTTCGGTCCTGGCGAGGCCTGCGTGATTCCGGCCGGGTTCAAGGGCGTGTTCGAGGTGCTGGAGGCGGTCAGCAAGCACTACGTGTTCGTGAAGCGGGGTGCGCAATGATGCTGCCGACAGGGCGTGGTTCCGGCCGGCTGTTCGAGAGAGGGGCTTCCCGGTGTCAAACGTGCAGAAACTGAACGCCGAAACGGCGCAGGCCCTCAAGGTCCTGAGCGGGCTGGATTTTTCTGGCGCGGAGACGCGGGCGCTGGGCGGCGGCTGCATCAATCGTGTGCTCGAGGTGCGCGCGCATGACCGGCACTACTGTCTCAAGCTGAACGAAGCGGGCGCACTGCCGATGTTCGATGCAGAGGTCGATGGCCTGGCGGCGCTGGCCGGTAATGCTGCCTTTCGGGTGCCGCAGGTCCTGGCGTGCGGTGCGACGGCGGATGAGGCTTTCCTGCTGCTCGAATACATCGAATTGCATCCGCTCTCGAACGCGGAGGACGGGCGCCGCTTTGCCGAGGCGCTGGTGAAGCTGCATCTCGATATCGGTGAGGACTTCGGCTGGTCGCACGACAATTTCATCGGCGCAAGTCCTCAGGCGAACACTCCGCACCACACCTGGGCACAATTCTTCGTCAGATGCCGGCTGGCGCCGCAAGTGGAGCGGGCGCGTTTGGCGGGGCACGGTGCGGCTCTCGGGCCGGCGCTTGAACAGTTGCTGGAGCGTGTGCCTGCCATCTTCCTGGACTATTGCCCGCGCCCAAGCCTGCTCCATGGCGACCTGTGGAATGGCAATGCCGCCATGGATGCGGCCGGCCGGCCGGTGATCTTCGACCCCGCCGTCTATCGCGGCGACCGCGACGCGGACCTGGCGATGAGCGAACTGTTTGGCGGCTTTCCCACCGCCTTCTACGCCACCTACCGCGCAGCCTTGCCGCCGGCTGAAGGCTACGCGCTGCGCAAAACGCTCTACAACCTCTATCACGTGCTGAACCACCTCAACCTCTTCGGTCGCGCCTACCTCGGGCAGACCGAGCGCATGGTCCGCAGTCTGGCGTCAGAACTGCTGCGCTAGTGCAGGCTGTCAGGCTCAGAGCGGGCGGCGGATGGTCATGGCGCCACGAATCTCGCCCACCGTGTAGCCGGTGGCCTTGTCGTCGGGGTACAGCGCCTGCAGCTTCGTCCTGACCGCCGGGGCGATGTCGGTGTCGCTGCCGTGGCAGGACAGGCAGAGCGCCTGCGTAGGCAAGGCCTTCATGTAGCGGTAGGACTTTACCCCACCCTCGACGACGACTTCGCCCTTCTCCAGCGTCGCCGGCGCTTCGCCGGCCGCAGCGCGGCGGTCGAAGGCCTCCAGCGCCGTGCGCTCCCAGGCGTCGGGAACCGCCTTCGGGTTGCGGTTCTTGAGACTCACACGGCGGATATTCCAGCCGGTTTTCTCCGATGCGGCCTTCGCCATCTGCGGCGCCTTGTCGCGGCAGACTCCGATTGCACCCTCGGGGCCACCCTTCGCAATCTCATCCTGCAGCACGGCGATCAGTTTTGGTGGAATGCTGCTTGCCACCCCGCGAGCCTCGTCGAGCAACGCAGACTCGTCCGCCAGGGCGTGGGATGCAGAAAGGGTCAGCACCACGGGAGCAAGGGCGCGTAGCAGTGGATGTCGCATGGAGAGCTCCTTCCGGGTTGTTTAAATAAGCGAATCATTATGCGCTCGTCGCTGCGGGTGGGCCAGTGTTGGGGCTTGATGCGGGGCGCGAGCGCACGAGGTCTGACAATCCGGAAGGCATGAGTCCGGGCGCCTCCGATGGCCAGCAATCCTTGATCAATGGTCTGAACCTTTCGGTTTAGAAATGCTAGTATCGGGCGTCGTTAAAGCAGATCAAGGTGGCACGCGATGCCCTGGGAAAAGTCGTTCGACGAAGACGAAGCCGTCGGCAAGGCGATGAAGGTGTTCTGGCAGAAGGGCTTTGAGCCCGCGTCCATGGCCGACCTCATCGCCGGGACGGGCATTACCCGCGGCAGCCTGTACAACGCCTTTGGCGGCAAGGAGCAGTTGTTCATCAGGGCGCTGCAGAAGTACGACAAGGAAAACCGCAGGGCACTGCTGGCCGAACTCGAATCCATGGATGATCCGGTGCAGGCCATCGCAGCGCTGTTCGATGGCATCGTCGCCGATACCATTGCGGACACCGAGAAGAAGGGCTGCTTTCTGATCAACACGGCTTCCGATCTTGGCGCGCAAGGCGAAGAGGTCAACCGCATCGTCCGCAACGGGCTGCGAGAAATGGAAGCCTTCTTCCGACGTAGCATCGAAGTCGCGCAGGCGCGCAAGAAAATCCCTGAAACTCTCGATCCCGCGGCGACGGCCAAAGGGCTAATGGGAATGATCGTCGCCATCCGGGTGCTTGGCCGTGGCATGTGTGACGAGTCCTCGCTCAGGACGATTGCCGATCAGGCTCAGCGCTTGTTGCGCTGACACCTTCCACCGCTCCACGCTTGCGCTGAAAAATTGTATTGACCGATCGGTTTAAACGGCTTAAATTTAAACCAATCGATCTAAACAGTCGCTATCGATACCGAAGTGCAGCCGCCGACCTTGCGGGGCGCGTTGCAACACATCCACTGTTCTCAACCGGTCACGGGCGATTGCCCGAAGAGCTGACCAAGGAGCTACACATGCCTGATTTTCAACTTCACGACGAAGCCACCGCACCTGAAGCCAGCAAGCCGCTGCTCGCCAAATCGAAGAAGGCTTTCGGCATGATTCCGGGTCTGCACGCGGTCATGGCGGAGGCGCCGGGGATGCTGGAGGCCTATCAGACGGTTCATGAACTCTTCGTGAACTCCAGCTTTGACAGCGACGAGCTGACCGTGGTGTGGCAGTCGATCAACGTGGAGCATGCCTGCCACTACTGCGTGCCCGCCCACACCGGCATCGCCAAAGGCATGAAGGTGGACGATGCGATCACCGCTGCGCTGCGCAACGAAACGCCCTTGCCCAATGCCCATCTGGAGGCGCTGCGGACCTTCACATTGAGTGTGGTGCGCAACCGTGGCAACGTGGATGAGCGCGCGGTGCAGGACTTCCTGGACGCAGGCTTCACCCGGCGCCAGATTCTTGAGGTGGTGCTCGGCGTCTCGCAGAAGGTGATGTCGAACTACACCAACCACCTGGCGAAGACGCCGGTGGATGCCATGTTTCAGCGCTTCGAGTGGCGCAAGGCGGCCTGAGCCCGCAGGCTTCTGACCAATACGATGCGCGGCGCTGGCCGCGCGAAAGTGAGAGACCCAATCATGACCACTCCGACTCAGAAGCTGCGGATCGACATCGTGTCAGATGTGGTCTGCCCCTGGTGCATCATCGGTTACCGGCAACTGGCCAATGCGCTGGAGGTGACCGGAACGGCGCACGAGATTCACTGGCATCCATTCGAACTGAACCCGTCCATGCCGCCCGAGGGCCAGAACCTGCGCGAACACGTCGCCGAGAAGTACGGATCCACCACGGAACAATCCGAGGAGAGCCGGGTCCGGATGACGGAAATTGGCGCAGGCCTTGGCTTCGAGTTTCGCTTTTCCGACGACATGCGCATGCACAACACCTTCAACGTGCACCAACTGCTGCATTGGGCCGGGCTGCAGGGGCGCATGCATGAGCTGAAACTGGGGCTTTTTGCGGCACACTTCAGGGATCGGCGGAATCTGTCTGATGACGGCGTGCTGGCGGATGTGGCGGCGGAAGTCGGGCTGGAGCGGGACGAAGCGCTGGCGGTTCTTGCCGATCAACGCTTTGCCGTCGATGTGCGCGAGGCCGAAAGTGGCTGGCTGAACCAGGGCATTCGAGGCGTGCCGGCAATGATCTTCAATCGTCGCCACCTTGTGACCGGTGCGCAAGGCGTCGACAACTACACGCGCATTCTGGCGCAGCTGGCCGGGATGCCGGATTGAGCGCGTTTTCAACGATCAACAAGGGGTTCTGAATCATGTCTGAAGCGACCACATACGTACCGCCAGCGGTCTGGACCTGGGATGCCGCGAATGGCGGGGAGTGGGCCAAGATCAATCGACCGATTGCCGGGGCTACGCACGAGGCCGCGCTGCCGCGCGGCAAGCATCCCCTGCAGCTGTATTCGATGGGCACGCCCAATGGGCAGAAGGTCACGATCCTGCTCGAGGAGTTGCTGGCGCTGGGTGAGCGCGGCGCGGAATATGATGCTCATCTGATCCGGATTGAGCAGGGCGAACAGTTTTCGACCGGATTCGTCGAGGTCAATCCAAATTCGAAGATCCCGGCTCTCTTCGATGCCGATACCGGCAGTCGTGTGTTTGAAAGCGGTGCGATTCTCCTTTATCTGGCCGAGAAGTTCGGCCATTTCCTGCCCAAGGATGTGGCTGCGCGCACAGAGGTGCTGAACTGGCTGTTCTGGCTGCAGGGTTCTGCGCCTTACCTTGGCGGCGGCTTCGGGCATTTCTACGCCTATGCGCCCGAGAAGTTCGAATACCCGATCAACCGCTTCACCATGGAGGTGAAGCGCCAGATGGATGTGCTCGACCGTGAGCTGGCCGCGCATCGCTATCTGGGCGGAGACGAATACTCCATCGCCGACATTGCCACATGGCCCTGGTACGGCAATCTGGTGCTGGGTGAAGCCTATGGCGCGGGCGAGTTTCTGCAGGTCGAAAGCTACATGAACCTGCGGCGCTGGGCCGAAGAAATCCTCGGGCGTCCCGCTGTCCAGCGCGGACGCAAGGTCAACCGGACCTGGGGCAAGCCGTCGGATCAGCTGCACGAGCGCCACGACGCATCCGATTTCGAGCTCCGGACCCAGGACAAGCTGGATCCCGAAAGCGCTGCCTGAGCAACGTTTCGGGAGCGGAGATTTACATGCGACATCCGCGGGCTTCTCCGCCAGAATAGCGTCATGAGCGAAGGCGTCTCCTCCGAAGCGGAAAAACAAGCCCCCGAGCTGTGGCAGTTCGTGCCGCTGTCTGCCTACGCGCAGCCCGAACAGGCTGCCGGCAGCGCAGCGGCCGCTGCCTGGTCATCGTTCCTGCGCCTGTTTCACAGCGCCCACCACGACGACACCGCGCCGGTGAAGAAGGAGGACGAACTGCGCTCCCTGCCCGAGATGCAGCTCGAGCACCTCGTGGGCCAGATCGACTGGCGCAAGGCGTCGAACGCGCTCGATGCGACACTGAGCGGGGAGGCTGGGGCCGCGATTTCCGGCGTGCAGGTCCTGGTTGGTCAGCCCCACTGCGGCCATGCCGAGATCGTTGCCGACTGGGCAGCCCGCCATCACGCGCAGATCATCGAACCACCGTCACGCGAAGCGCTGCTGGCGAACGATGGTCGCTGGCAGGTGGCGTGGCCTGCGGATGGCCAGCCATGGGTGCTGACCGGTCTTGAGCGCTTCTTCCTGCGAACCGCAAACGGACTTGCGCTGGCGCGCAGCCTGCTCGAGGACATGGTCAGCGGACGCGCCGGGCCGGGGCTGGCGGGATGCGACAGCTGGGCATGGACTTTTCTGCAGCGGGTTTCGTCGCTTCCCTTGCCGATGGCGCTGACGCTTCAGGCTTTCGACGGCCCCCGTTTGTCACGACTGTTTGCGCAACTGGTGGACGCAGAGGGGGAGCGCCGCCTGCGGTTTCGCAACGCCCGCAGTGGCCGCGACATGCTGACCGTCCCCTGCGAGGACGACAATACCGCCAGTGATGAGGTGGCGCAGCTTGCCGCGCACTGTCGGGGAAATGTCGGCACGGCACGCCGCTATTGGCGACAGCGCTTGCGTGCGGTGCCCGATCCGGCAGCAGAGCTGGGCGATGCCAACTCGAAGGAGTTGGAGAAGAAGGGCGATCCGGAAGCCGAAGTGGTCTGGGTGTCGGCTGCACAGCCCGAGCTTGCGCTGCCGCTCGAAGCAAACGAAGACGTGGCCCTCGTCCTGCATGCGCTGCTGCTGCACAACGGGCTGAGCGATGCCGTGCTGCCCGCCGTGCTGCCCTTGCCGCGCCACCACTGCATTGCCATCGTCCTGCGCCTGCAGCGACTGACCCTGGTCGAACAGTGTGAGGGCCGCTGGCGGGTGAGCGCGCTGGGCTACGAACTCGTGCGTGGCTGGCTGCGCGGACGGGGTTTTCTGATTGACGACTTCTGACCCTCCATGACTGACGAAAGCTCGATCGCACAGATTTTCCGACCGCCCGACTGGACGATGGCGCTCGAGGTTGGCGCCGTGCTCCTGATCGCAGCACTGCTGATTGCCGGCTCGCAGCGCGCGCTGCCATGGCTCGGCAACCGCCTGCACGGCAGGCGGCGATTGTTCGTGCTGGCCCTGGTGCCGGTGTTGCGCCTGCTGATCATCGTCGCGGCCTTCATCATGATTGTCCCCATGGTGATCAGTCCGTCGGTGCAGAACATGGTCGCGCTGCTCGGTACCGTTGGTCTGGCGATTGGTTTTGCGCTGAAGGATCTCGTCAGCAGCCTGATTGCCGGCGTCGTCGCGGTGGGGGAAATGCCCTACCGCAACGGCGACTGGATCAAGGTCGATGGCATATACGGCGAAGTGCGGCACGTCGGCATGCGAACGGTTCAGGTGGTGACGCCGAGCGACGACGTGGTCTCGATTCCGCATTCGCGGCTGTGGAATACGCCCATCTTCAATTCCAATGACGGCGCCCCGCGACTGCAGTGCATTGCCGATTTCTATCTCAATCCCGAGCACGATGCCGCTGCCGTGCAGCAGGCCTTGTCCGATGTCGCGCTCTCCAGCGCCTTTCTGCATTTCGGTCAGCCCATCGCCGTGGTTGTGCGCGAGAAGCCGTGGGGAACCTGGTATCGCCTCAAGGCCTATCCGGTCGATGCGCGGCAGCAGTTCCGTTTCGTGACCGATCTCACCGTGCGCGGCAAAGCGACCCTGCTCGGGCTCGGGGTGTCGTTTGCGACGGCGCCGACGACGGAGATCGACGCAGGCTGAAGCGGCGTCGGCCGGGCCTCAGACCCCGCTGGCACCTTCCCTGAACTGCCCCGGCGGAACGCCCGTCCACTCGCGAAACGCGCGCGAGAAGCTCTTCTCGCTGTCGAAGCCCACGGCCGCCGCCACCTGCTTCACCGGCTTGCGTGTCTGCAGCAGCAGCTTGATCGCACGTTCGCGGCGGGCTTCGTTCTTCAGGCGTTGCAGCGAGATGCCTTCCTCCTTCAGTTGCCGGTGCAGGGTCCGGACCGACAGGTTGAGCTGTGCGGCGACGTCTTCCGCCGTGTGCGCGAAGCCCGGGCTCGTGTTGAGAATCTGGCTGACGCTATGCACCAGCAGGCGGTCACGCCGGTATTGCAGCACCGTGAGTGGCAGCGCGCGTTGCAGCATGGTCTGCAGGGCGCGCTCGTCGCGACGCAGCGGCAGCGACAGGTAGCGGGCGTCGAAGGCGAAGCTCGCGGCGTCGGCGTCGAAGCGCAGGGGGCCGGGGAACAGGTAAGGGTAGGCGTCGGCGTGGGGCGGCGCGGCGAAGGGCAGGCTGGTTTCGCTCAGCGCGATGCGCGAGTCGATCAGCCAGCTGACGTAACCGAGCAGGTAGCGCAGGATGCTGACGAGGCAGAACTCGCGCATGTCGCCGAAATCACGCGCCTCGGCGATGCGGATGGTGGCCATGTTGCGCTGCTGGCTGAATTCGAGGGTGAGGTCGTCGGTCAGCAGGCGGTGGTGGCGGCACCAGCGCTTGAGCGCCACCTCGAGCGTCGGCGAGGTCAGCGAGGCGCGACACAGCATGCCGTAGCTGCCCCAGGGCAGGCGGCGCGAAAACCAGCCCAGGGCTTCGTCGTCGAGCTCCTGCATGGCGATGCCCGACATCACTTCCATCTGTGCTGCCGTCACGCGCGCCTGCGGGTCGTCGAGGGCCTGTGGCGGAATCTGTGCCTGCTGCAAGGCCCTGGCCGGATCCATGCCTCTCGCGCGATATCCGAGCACGATCGCACGAATGAAAGCAATTGGCGTTGCTGCGCGGCCGAGCGTCAGCTCGGCAGAGGATGGCGTGATGATCTTCATGGCTCAAAATCGTAATCTTATTGGCAGGATTTGCAACCTTGATGGCAGTTGTCGCGCAGCGCTTCGGTCTACCCTTATTTCATCACCGGGCAGAGGCGCCGATCATCGTCGGGCGCGAGCTGCCATCAGACTGCGAATAAACGGAGAAGGAGACAAACCATGCATATTCCGAGCCTCGACTTCAACCTCGGCGAAACCATCGAAGCCCTGCGCGACACCTTGCGCGATTTCTGTGCGGCCGAGATTGCGCCGCGTGCGGCCGAGATCGACCGTGCGAACGAGTTCCCCGCCGATCTGTGGAAGAAGCTGGGCGATCTCGGCGTGCATGGCATGACGGTCAGCGAGGAGTACGGCGGCACCGACATGGGCTACCTGGCCCACATCATCGCCATGGAAGAGATCTCCCGCGCGTCGGCTTCGGTCGGCCTGTCCTACGGCGCGCACTCCAACCTGTGCATCAACCAGATCCGCCGCAACGGCACCGAGGCGCAGCGGCAGAAGTACCTGCCCAAGCTGATCTCGGGCGATCACGTCGGCGCACTGGCGATGTCCGAGCCCAATGCCGGCTCCGACGTGGTGAGCATGAAGCTGCGTGCCGATCGCAAGGGCGATCATTTCGTGCTCAATGGCAGCAAGATGTGGATCACCAACGGCGGCGATGCCGACACCCTGGTGGTGTATGCCAAGACCGATATCAACGCCGGCCCGAAAGGCATTACCGCCTTCATCATCGAGAAGGGCATGAAGGGCTTTTCCCACGGCACCCACCTCGACAAGCTCGGCATGCGCGGCTCCAACACCTTTCCGCTGTTCTTCGACGATGTCGAAGTTCCGCTCGAGAACGTGCTCGGCGGTGAGGCCAACATCGGCCGCGGCGTCAATGTGCTGATGTCCGGCCTCGACTACGAGCGCGCCGTGCTGTCGGGCGGCCCGCTCGGCATCATGGCGGCGTGCATGGATGCGGTCGTGCCCTATCTGCACGAGCGCAAGCAGTTTGATACCCCGATCGGCGAATTCCAGCTCATGCAGGGCAAGGTCGCCGATCTCTACTCCACCTGGAGTGCCTGCCGCGCCTACGCCTATGCCGTGGGCCAGGCCTGCGACCGCACCGACCATGCACGCACCCTGCGCAAGGACGCCGCCGGCGTCATCCTCTACACCGCCGAGAAAGCCACGTGGATGGCGGGCGAGGCGATCCAGACCCTGGGTGGCGTGGGCTACACCAACGAATATCCCGTTGGCCGCCTGTGGCGCGACGCCAAGCTGTACGAGATCGGTGCTGGCACCAGCGAGATCCGCCGCATGCTGATCGGTCGCGAACTGTTCAGCGAAACACGCTGAGGCGTGCCCGATTGCAACGGGGGGCGGACGGTGGAGGGGTGACGCTTCCAGCGTCTGGTCCTTCAGCAATCCGCTCCCGGCCATTGCCGTGCCGGCCTCCTGCTTCCTCATGGTGTCGACTATTCTGAATCAAGTCGTCCGCCATGCTTGCCCCCGTGTCAGATCCTCGCGGGGGGCTCGCCGAATAGGAGTGCATCATGTCAGCCCAGTCTGCTCAGTCTGAAGATTTGCCTCTGGTCATTCTTGTTGCGACGCGCAAGGGTGCATGGCTCCTTCATGGGGACGCCGGGCGCAGCAGATGGCGTGTGGACGGACCGCATTTCCTCGGTCACATCGTCAGTCACCTGGTGCTCGATCCGCGAGATGGGCGAACGCTGCTTGCCGCCACTGCGACGGGCCATCTGGGGCCGACCCTCTTCCGCTCCACCGATCTTGGCGCAAACTGGACCGAGGCGACGCGCCCGCCGGCCTTCGCCAGCAGCCCGGATGGCAAGGGCCGTGCCGTTGGGCACACCTTCTGGCTCAGTCCTGCCCACCCGTCCGAACCCGCGTGCTGGTATGCCGGTACCTCGCCGCAAGGGCTGTTCCGCTCCGAGGATGGAGGCGATACTTGGGCGCCGTTTTCGATCGTCAACGACAACCCTGACTATCTGCGGTGGATGGGCACTGTGCAGGACGGCACCCCTGACGGTCCGAAGTTGCACTCGATCATTGTCGACCCGCGCGATCCACGCCATCTTTACTTTGCCATGTCAGGCGGCGGCGTACATGAATCGTGCGATGGTGGCAGCAGCTTCACTCCGCTGCTCGGGGGGTTGGAGGTGGTCGAAGGCTTCGATGTCGCTGATCCCACCTTTCATGATCCGCACTGTGTGCGCCTCTCTCCTGCGAATCCGGACCGCCTGTACCAGCAGAACCACTGCGGCATCTACCGCCTGGATCGTCCGGGTGACACCTGGGTGCGTATTGGCCGCGCCATGCCGCCAGAAGTCGGCGATATCGGCTTTCCAATGGTGGTGCATCCTCGTGACCCGGACTGTGCATGGGTGTTTCCAATGGATGGCGGTACGGTGTGGCCCCGCACCAGTCCGAACGGACAGCCCGCCGTCTACGGCACCCGCGATGGTGGTGACAGCTGGCAGCGCCTTGATGACGGCTTGCCCGGCGAACAGGCGTGGTGGACGGTGAAGCGTCAGGCCATGACGGCAGATGGGTGCGATCCGGTCGGGTTGTATTTCGGCACGACCAGCGGCGAGTTGTGGATGAGTGCCGACGAAGGTCATGCGTGGCGCTGCATCGCCCGTCATCTGCCCGAGATCTACGCGCTCGAGGTGGCCACCCCCGGCGTTGGGGGCGCCGGGCGATGAATGTACTCATTCCCACGCCGCTGCGAGACTACACCGGGGAGCGTCAGGTTGTGGCGCACGGGGCGACCTTGCGCGACGTGGTGGCCGAGCTTGACCTCCGTTTTCCCGGTATCCGCTTTCGGATGATTGACGAGCAGGGCAGGATGCGCGCTCACATGCGCTTCTTCGTCAATGGCCGCGCGGTGCACGACCTCGGCGTGGCGCTCGCGGACACCGACGAGCTCGCAATCGTGCAGGCACTGAGCGGCGGCTGAGTCCTGTTCGGGGCGCGTACTGGTGCCGCGTGTCGGGGAGTGTCGCCAGAAGCGGGAAAATTTCGCCCTGTGCTGCACAATCCATTCCCATGACACAGTCTGGGCCGGCTCGGGCGAACTGGCGTATTCCTGCATGCAGCCTGGCTTTGGGCGCACTGGCGGGAGCTCGGTGGTCGGCAGTCATGCCCGCAGAACCTGTTTCAGGATGGCACGAAATGCGACCATGTTGGCACTCGTGGCTCAGCTTCAGGCTTTAGGCTTTCGCAATGAGCCCGCTGGCGGGACCGAAGGGTGAGAGCATGACGTGTGCGACAAACTCAAAGTCACGGCGCCGACAGCATTTTCTGCATACGTGCTGCGCTGGACAATAAACGAGGACGAGGAGACATGAGCATCATCAAATCTGCAATCAACACCCGCAGCGAAGAGTTTCAGGCTAACGCCAAGTCGCTGCGCGGCATGGTGGACGACTTGCGCGCGAAAGCGGCCGAGGTCAGCCTCGGCGGCGGCGAGTCAGCGCGCGCCAAGCACACCGCGCGTGGCAAGTTGCTGCCGCGCGACCGGGTCGGGCATCTGCTCGATCCCGGCACGCCTTTCCTCGAAGTCGGCCAGATGGCGGCCTTCGGCATGTACGACAATGATGCGCCTTCGGCCGGTGTCATTACCGGCATTGGCCGCGTGCAGGGTGTGGAATGCATGATCGTGGCCAACGACGCCACGGTGAAGGGCGGCACCTACTACCCGATGACGGTCAAGAAGCACCTGCGGGCGCAGGAGATCGCCGAGCAGAACAATCTGCCCTGCGTCTATCTGGTCGATTCCGGCGGCGCCTTCCTGCCCAAGCAGGATGAGGTGTTTCCCGATCGTGACCACTTCGGCCGCATCTTCTACAACCAGGCCAACATGTCGGCCAAGGGCATTCCGCAGATCGCGGTGGTGATGGGCTCATGTACTGCCGGTGGCGCCTATGTGCCGGCGATGTCGGACGAGACCATCATCGTCAAGAACCAGGGCACCATCTTCCTCGGCGGCCCGCCGCTGGTGAAGGCAGCCACCGGTGAAGTGGTGACGGCGGAAGACCTCGGCGGCGGCGATGTGCACACCCGTCTGTCGGGCGTGGCCGACCACCTCGCCGAGAACGACGCCCATGCGCTCTATCTGGCGCGCCGCATCGTCTCCAACCTGAACCGGGTCAAGCCGATGGGCATGGCGCTCGGCGGTGGCGAAGAGCCCGCCTACGACCCGTCGGAGATCTACGGCATCATCCCCAGCGACACGCGCAAGCCTTTCGATGTGCGCGAGATCATCGCCCGCGTGGTCGACGGTTCGCGTTTCGACGAGTTCAAGGCGCGCTATGGCACCACGCTGGTGTGCGGCTTCGCCCAGCTCTACGGCTACCCGGTGGGCATCGTTGCCAACAACGGCATCCTGTTCGGCGAATCGGCGCAGAAGGGCGCGCACTTCATCGAGTTGTGCGGCCAGCGCGGCATTCCGCTGCTTTTCCTGCAGAACATCACCGGCTTCATGGTCGGGCGCAAGTACGAGAACGGCGGTATCGCCAAGGACGGCGCCAAGATGGTGACTGCGGTCGCCACCGTGCAGGTACCCAAGATCACCACGCTGATCGGCGGCTCCTTCGGTGCCGGCAACTACGGCATGTGCGGCCGTGCCTATTCGCCCCGTTTCCTGTGGATGTGGCCCAACAGCCGCATTTCGGTGATGGGCGGCGAACAGGCGGCCAGCGTGCTCGCCACCGTGCGTCGCGACGGTATCGAAGGCAAGGGCGGGGCTTGGAGCAAGGAAGAGGAAGAGGCTTTCAAGTCGCCGATCCGCGATCAGTACGAAGCCCAGGGCCATCCCTACTTCGCCACCGCGCGCATGTGGGACGACGGCGTGATCGATCCGGCCCAGACCCGGCGCACGCTTGGCCTGTCGCTGTCCGCCGCGCTCAACGCGCCGATCATGCCGACCAAGTTCGGCGTGTTCCGGATGTAATCCGGCAGCGGATCCTGATTGCAGCGCCCCCCGAGGCGAGGAGACACGATGTACGAAACACTTGAAATCGAATTGAACAATGGCGTGGCGACGGTGTGGATGAACCGCCCCGATGTGCACAACGCCTTCAACGCGCAATTGATCGCCGACATCACCGCCGCCTGCCGTCAGCTCGACGCCGACGACAGCGTGCGCGTGGTGGTGCTGGGCGGCCGCGGCAAGAGCTTTTCCGCCGGTGCCGACCTCAACTGGATGAAGGCTGCGGCCAACGCCAGCGTGGAGGAGAACCTCGCCGACGGACGTCGTCTGGCCGGCATGCTGCGTACGCTGGCGGAAATGAACAAGCCGACCATCGCCCGCGTGCATGGCGCCGCGCTGGGTGGCGGCATGGGGCTGGCGTCGGCCTGCGACATCTGCGTGGCAGCTGAAAAGGCGGTGTTCGCCACCTCCGAGGTCAAGTTCGGGATCATCCCGTCGGCGATTAGCCCCTATGTGCTCCGCGCCATCGGCGAACGCCAGGCTTACCGCTACTTTCAGACCGCCGAGCGCATCAGCGCGGAGCGCGCTGGTGAGCTCGGTCTGGCCCACGAAGTGGTTGCCAGCGAAGCGCTCGACGCCCGGGTGGGCGAGATCGTCGCCGCGCTGCTGCAAGGCGGCCCCAGGGCGCAGGCAGCGGCAAAGGACCTGATCCGTGCAGTGGCCAACCGGCCCGTCAGCGACGAGGTGGTGGAAGACACCGCCCGTCGCATCTCCAGTCTGCGTGCCACGCCCGAGGCAAAGGAAGGGCTGGATGCCTTCCTTTCCAAGCGTCTGGCGAGCTGGGTACCGAAGGCATAAGGGAGCGAGACCATGTTTGAAAAGATTCTGATCGCAAACCGCGGAGAGATTGCTTGCCGCGTGATCAAGACCGCACGTCGCATGGGCATCAGGACGGTGGCCGTGTATTCCGAGGCCGACGCCAACGCCCGCCATGTACGCATGGCTGACGAGGCGGTGCTGATTGGCCCGCCGGCCGTCAAGGAAAGCTATCTGGTGATCGACAAGATCATCGCCGCCGCGAAGCAGACCGGCGCCCAGGCCATCCACCCCGGCTACGGTTTCCTGTCCGAGAACGAGGCCTTCTGCCACGCCTGTGACGAGGCCGGCATCGTCTTCATCGGACCGCCGGTCGAGGCGATTCACGCCATGGGCTCGAAGTCCGAAGCCAAGAAGATCATGGGCGCAGCCGGCGTGCCGCTGACCCCGGGCTACCACGGCGACGAGCAGGACCCGGCCCACCTGCACCAGCAGGCCAACGACATCGGCTATCCGGTTCTGATCAAGGCGGCGGCCGGCGGCGGCGGCAAGGGCATGCGCCTCGTCGAGCGCTCGGAAGACTTCATCGATCTGCTGGCCTCGTGCAAGCGTGAAGCCATCTCCAGCTTCGGTGACGACCATGTGCTGGTCGAGAAATACATCACCCGTCCGCGCCATATCGAAATCCAGGTGTTTGGCGACAGCCACGGCAACTGCGTGTACCTGTTCGAGCGCGACTGCTCGGTGCAGCGTCGTCACCAGAAAGTGCTCGAGGAAGCGCCGGCGCCGGGCATGACGGCCGAGCGTCGGGCTGCGATGGGCAAGGCGGCAGTGGATGCTGCCAAGGCGGTGGGCTATGTCGGTGCCGGTACGGTGGAGTTCATTGCCAATCAGGACGGCAGCTTCTACTTCATGGAAATGAACACCCGGCTGCAGGTCGAGCATCCGGTGACCGAGATGATCACCGGCCTCGATCTGGTTGAGTGGCAGCTGCGCGTGGCCTCTGGCGAGAAACTGCCGCTGGCGCAGGAGCAGTTGCAGATCCGCGGTCATGCGCTCGAAGCGCGCATCTACGCCGAAGACCCGGACAAGGGCTTCCTGCCGTCGACCGGCAAGCTGGTGCATCTGGCGCCGCCGGCCGAGGGCCTGCATGTGCGGGTCGATACCGGGGTGGAAGAGGGCGACGAGATCAGCCCGCACTACGATCCGATGATCGCCAAGCTCATCGTGTGGGACGTCAACCGCGATCGCGCGCTGGCACGCATGCTGCAGGCACTCGCCGACTACCGCGTGGTCGGGGTGTCGAACAACATCGAGTTCCTGTCACGCCTCACCGCCTGCCCGGCGTTCTCAACCGCCGATCTGGATACCGGTCTGATCGAACGCGAAAAGGCCTACCTCTTCCCCGAAGGCGAAGCGGTGCCGGACGAGGTATTCCAGGTCGCCGCGCTGGCCGAGTTGCTGCGCGAAACCGAGCGTGCGGCCAAGGCTGCGGTGCGCGACCCCGACCCGCGCTCGCCCTGGCATGCACGCGATGGCTGGCGCGTCAACGCCACCGCCCAGCGCGCGCTGATGTTCCGCCACGGCGAGGCCGAGCACAGCGTCAACGTGTCGTATCTGCGTGGCGCCTACCGTCTGGAGTGCAATGGTCGCAGCGTGGTTGCGCGTGGTGAGCTCAATCCGCGTGGCCTGCTGCGAGTCGAGCTCGACGGCATGCGCATGGACGCCACCGTGATCGCGGCCGCCGGCCGTCGGCACGTCTTCGTTCAGGGCCGCGCCTGGCAACTGGCGGCCGTCGATCCGCTGCATCACAGTGGCGAAGGTGGCGGCTCCGAGGGTGGTCTGCTGGCGCCGATGCCGGGCAAGGTGATCGCACTGGTCGCCGCCGAAGGCAGCAAGGTGGAGAAGGGGGCGCCGCTGCTGATTCTGGAAGCGATGAAGATGGAGCACACCATCAACGCTCCGGCCGCCGGCACGGTAAAAGCCTTCCGCTTTGCGGTGGGTGATCAGGTTGGTGACGGTGCCGAACTGGTCGAGTTCGAAGTCGCTGCGGCGGCCTGATCTGCACAACGACGGGCTCGCTGCCCGTCGTGAAGATTACCGGGTGAGAGGAGACAGTTCCGAAATGAGCAATGCCAGCTATGTACATGGAGCCTCGGAGAAGGCACTGATCGGCCAGACCATCGGTCGTTTTTTTGACGAGGCCTGCGCGCGTCACGCCGAGCGCGATGCGCTGGTGGTGTGCCACCAGGGCGTGCGGCTGAGCTATGCCGGACTGAAGCAGAAGGTGGATGCGCTGGCCTGCGGCCTGATGCGTCTGGGCTTGCAGCCGGGCGAGCGTATTGGCATCTGGTCGCAGAACAATCTCGAGTGGGCGCTGATCCAGTTTGCCAGCGCCAAGGCGGGACTGGTGCTGGTCAACATCAATCCGGCCTACAGGCTGTCGGAACTCGAGTACGCGCTCAACAAGGTCGACTGTCGGGCCCTGGTGGTGTCGCCGGCGTTCAAGAGCAGCAACTACCTGGGCATGCTGGCGGAGCTGGCGCCTGAGCTGGGACATTGCGAACCCGGCCTGCTGCGCAGCCATGTGCTGCCGACGCTCGAGTTCGTGATCCGCATGGGCGGCGAGCGCAGTCCGGGCATGCTCAATTTCGACGACCTGCTGAAGCCGCCGTCGCGCGAGGAGCTGACCGCGCTGGCCCTGCTGAGCGAGCAGCTGCAGTTCGACGATCCGATCAATATCCAGTTCACCTCGGGTACGACCGGTCACCCCAAGGGCGCGACGCTGTCGCACCACAACATCCTCAACAACGGCTATTTCGTGGGCGAGGCAATCGGGCTCGCCGCCGGCGACCGGCTGTGCATCCCGGTGCCGCTCTACCACTGCTTCGGCATGGTGATGGGCAACCTCGGCTGCCTCACGCATGGCGCAACGATGGTGTATCCGGCCGAGGCCTTCGAGCCGCTGGCCGTTCTCGAGGCCGTGTCGACCGAGCACTGCACCGGCCTGTACGGCGTGCCGACGATGTTCATCGCCATGCTCGACCACCCGCGCTTTGCCGAGTTCGACGTGTCGGCGCTGCGCACCGGCATCATGGCGGGCAGTCCGTGCCCGACCGAGGTCATGAAGCGCGTGGTCGACAAGATGAACATGCGTGAGGTCACCATCGCTTACGGCATGACCGAAACCTCGCCGGTGAGCTTTCAGAGCGGTACTGACGATCCGCTCGACCGCCGCGTCTCCACCGTGGGCCGTATCCAGCCGCATTGCGAGGTCAAGATCGTCGACAACGAAGGCCGTATCGTGCCGCGTGGTACGCCGGGTGAGCTGTGCACCCGGGGCTATTCGGTGATGCTCGGTTACTGGGGCGACGAGAAGAAGACGGCCGAGGCCATCGATGCTGCAGGCTGGATGCACACCGGCGACCTCGCCACCCTCGACGAAGAGGGCTATTGCAAGATTGTCGGCCGCATCAAGGACATGGTGATTCGTGGCGGCGAGAACATCTATCCGCGCGAGATCGAGGAGTTCCTCTACCGCCACCCCAAGGTGCTTGACGTGCAGGTGGTGGGCGTGCCGGACGAAAAGTACGGCGAGGAACTGTGTGCCTGGATCATCCTGCGTGAAGAGGGTTCGCTCAGCGAGGCCGATGTGCGCGCCTTCTGTCAGGGGCAGATTGCCCACTACAAGGTGCCGCGCTACATCCGTTTCGTCGACAGCTTCCCGATGACCGTGACCGGCAAGATCCAGAAGTTTCTGATCCGGCAGCAGATGAAAACCGAGCTTGGTCTGGAAGAGGCCCGCACGGCCTGAGTCACGCGCCACCGCCCACTCTACGGAGCAACATCAATGTCGATTTCCCTGCCGCAGCACGTCCGTATCGTTGAAGTCGGTCCGCGCGACGGATTGCAGAACGAGAAGCAGGTCGTGCCTGCCGATACCAAGCTCGAACTCATCCGCCGCCTCGCTGCGGCCGGACTGAAGGCCATCGAGACGACATCCTTCGTCTCCCCCAAGTGGGTACCGCAGATGGGCGACAACACCGAGGTGCTGACGCGGGTGCTGGCTGCGCCGGCGCCGGGCGTCGATTATCCGGTGCTGACGCCCAACCTGAAGGGCTTCGAGGCGGCGCTGGCTGCCGGGGCGAAGGAGGTGGCCGTGTTCGGCGCGGCGTCAGAGTCATTCAGCCAGAAGAACATCAATTGCTCGATTGCCGAATCGCTGGCGCGCTTCCGTCCGGTGACCGAGGCGGCGCAGGCTGCAGGCGTGAAGGTGCGCGGTTACGTGTCCTGCGTGGTCGGCTGCCCCTACGAAGGCGACATCGCACCGGAAAAGGTGGCCGAGGTCGCAGAGACCCTGATCGCCATGGGGTGTTATGAAGTCTCGCTCGGCGATACCATCGGCAGTGGCAATCCGGTCACGGTGCAGCGCATGCTCGACGCAGTGATGCGGCGGGTCCCGGTGACGCAGCTTGCAGGGCATTATCACGACACCTTCGGCATGGCCGTGGCCAACATCTTTGCCTCCCTGCAGATGGGGGTGGCAGTGTTCGACGCGTCGGTCGGTGGTCTGGGGGGATGTCCGTATGCGGCAGGCGCGTCGGGGAACGTTGCCACGGAAGACGTGGTCTGGTTGCTGAAGGGCATGGGGATCGATACCGGCATCGACTTTGATGCGCTGGTCGATACCGCTGCCTGGATCAGCGCCGAACTCGGACGTGCGCCAGCCTCGCGGGTCGCCCGCGCGGTGCTGGCGAAGCGTGCGCAGGCGGCACAGGCAAACTGAATCGGAACTTTCATGAGCGTTGCGTCACCCTGCATCAATATCTGCCACATGAGCCCGGACACCGGATGGTGCGAGGGCTGTCAGCGCAGCATCGACGAGATCACGCGTTGGAGCCGCGCAATGGATGCCGAGCGGCGCCAGATCCTGGTCGCCGTGGCTGACCGGCGGGAACTGCTCGGCCTCGCGCCCCTGGTGCAGTCCGAAGGAGCAGGGGCATGACGAACGATGACGAGTGCGTCGGCGTGTGCATGATCGATTACGATGAAGGCATCTGCATTGGCTGCGGGCGCACGGTCGATGAGATCAACGGTGTGCCCATCCCGCCCCCGCCGGCGGATCTGAAACCCGCCGAACCCGCGCCCCTGCCGGCCAATGTCGCCGCACAGGTGGGCGAGGGCAGCGATTGAGCGCAGCACTGCATTTTCCGGCCAGCCTGCAGGTTTTCGAGCGCGGCTGGCTGTCTGCCAACAACATCCTCCTTGCCGATGGCGACGAGGCGACGCTGATCGACTCGGGCTACTTCAGCCATGCGGGACAGACCGTCGAGCTCGTGCGCCAAGGGCTGGACGGGCGGAAACTGCGTCGTCTGATCAACACCCATTCGCACTCCGATCACATCGGTGGCAATGCCGCGGTACAGCGCAGCTTTGGCTGCTCGATCACGATTCCGGCGGGCATGGCCGATGCGGTTGCCAACTGGGACGAAGATGCGCTGCTGCTGCGCACGGCCGCACAGAAAGGCGAGCGTTTTGCCGCCACCGGGTTGCTGGAAGCTGGCGACCGCTTTGTCGCCGGCGAGCTCGAATGGCAGGCAATCGCCGTACCGGGTCACGACATGGATGCGCTCGCCTACTACAACGCCGAGCGCCGCATCCTGATTTCGGGGGATGCGCTGTGGCGCGACGGCTTCGGCATTCTGTTTGCCGAAGTGCTGGGAAGCGGTGACGGCCTCGGCGAAGCGCGGCGTACGCTGGAGTCCATTGGCCGCCTCGCCGTGGATGCGGTGATTCCCGGTCACGGCGCACCCTTTTCGGATTTCGACGAGGCGCTCGAGCGCGCTTTCGCTCGGCTGCGTGCGTTCGAGGACGATGGCGCGCGCATGGCGCGCAACGCGATCCGGGCCTGCGTGACCTTTGCCCTGCTTGATGCGCGGCGCATGTCCCTCGACGAGCTGCCGCAGTATCTTGCCGAAACCCCCCTGTACCGCGAGGCCAATGCGCGATTCCTCGGCCTCGGCGCGGACGCGCTTGCCGCCTGGCTGATCTCCGAGCTCGAGCGTGCCGGCGTGGCGCACCGCGAAGGGAAAGACCTGGTGGCCAGCTGAGACCACCCCCCGCCGCATTCTTGCGGCGGCTGCGCGCGGGCATACAATGTCGGCGCGCGCCCGCTCACGGATAGAAAACGTGGTCTTGCTGTCTCAATAATGGCCAGCCGGGCTTAAAGTTTTCGCAGCGAGCATCCGCTATAGTGATTCATCCTCAACTCAGATTCCTGTCATGCAGATTGTGCTGATCAGTGGCCTTTCAGGCTCGGGCAAGAGCATTGCGCTCAATGTGCTCGAAGACGCAGGCTATTTCGTCGTCGATAACCTTCCGGCAACGCTGTTGCCGCAGTTGGTGGCGACCCTGCGCGGCAGCGGCTACCAGCGCGTGGCGGTGGCGGTGGATGTGCGCTCGGGTGGCAGCATCGCAGCACTGCCGCAGCAGCTTCAGATGGTGCGTGGCATTGTGCGTGACGTGCGCTTCATCTTTCTGGAAGCGCGCGACGACACCCTGATCGCACGTTTTTCGGAAACGCGGCGTCGTCACCCCCTTGCCGAGGGCGGGGTATCGCTCGGCGAGGCCATCCACCAGGAGCGCGATGCGCTCGCCCAGATCGCGGAGCTGGGACACCGCATCGACACCAGCGACATGCACGCCAATACGCTGCGTACGTGGATCAAGGATTTCATCGACGTCGAAGCAGAATCGGGCATGACGCTGATGTTCCAGTCCTTCGGCTTCAAGTATGGAATCCCGATGGATGCCGATCTCGTGTTCGACGTGCGCTGCCTGCCCAACCCGCACTACGACCCGATGCTGAGGCCGCTCACCGGGCGCGACAAGCCGGTGATCGACTTCCTCGAAAAAGTCCCCGAGGTCGGGCGCATGGCTGAGGACATCCGGCGCTTTGTCGCCAACTGGCTGCCGAGCTACCTGCGTGACAACCGCAGCTATCTCACCGTCGCAGTCGGCTGTACCGGGGGACAGCATCGTTCGGTCTATATCGCCGAGTGGCTGGCACGGCGCTTCAAGGACAGTGCTCAGGTGCTGGTGCGGCATCGTTCCGCTGCGCGGCGCGATGCCGATCGCGCTGCAGCAGGCAAGTGATCCGCCTGGATGCAGACTGGCGTGCCCTGCTGCGGCCGGGAGACTGGCTGGTCGTATGCGCTGGGTTTGCACTGTGTGTGTACTCGGCGCTGGGCTTCTGGACCGGCGGCGCGCCTGACGGCATCATCGTCAGGGCGGCCGGCAAGGTGGTGGCCGAGGCCGACCTGTCGCGTGCGCGCAAGATCGAAGTCGCAGGGCCGCTCGGCACCACCTTGATCGAGATCGAGCCCGGGCGTGCGCGGGTCGCATCCGACCCCGGTCCGCGCCAGTACTGCGTGCGCCAGGGCTGGCTGAGCCGCGCCGGCGCAGTGGCCATCTGCGCCCCCAACCAGGTCAGCCTGACCCTCACCGGGCGCGGCAGCGACTATGACTCCCTCAACTATTGAACTCGTCCCCACGGTCAAGGATCGCCGCATCGCCCGCCATGCAGCGGCCGCGATCGTGCTTACCGTGGCGGAGGCGGTGATCCCGCTGCCTTTGCCCGGCGTGAAGCCGGGCCTGGCGAATATCGTCACGCTGGTCGTGCTGGCGCGCTGGGGCTGGCGTGAAGCCGTGTGGGTGGCGCTGCTGCGGGTGCTGGCCGGCAGCCTGCTGCTGGGGCAGTTTCTGGCGCCGGGCTTCTTTCTCAGCCTGTCGGGTGCGTTGGCCAGCCTGCTCGCGCTCGGCGTGGCGATGCATTTGCCGCGGCGCTGGTTCGGGCCGGTCAGTCACAGCATCCTGGCCGCCTTCGCCCATATCGGCGCACAGCTCGTGGTCGCCCGGATATGGCTGGTGCCGCACGACGGTGTGTTCTACCTGGTGCCAGTGTTCGCGGCTGCCGCGGTGATCTTCGGAACGGTCAACGGACTCGTGGCCGGGCGACTGCTGCAGGAACTCGACGCGGCAGATGCCGCTACGGAACGCGAGCCCGATTGAGTCGTCCAACCCGCATCCTGACTATGTTCCGAATGGGCGCGGGAGAGACGAGATGCACAAGGGATTCTGGCGCTGGTTGGCCGCATTGGTGGCAGTTGTCTGCGGCCTGGCGTTCGGTCTCTTTGCGGGTGTTGAACTGGTGCGCGCGGGGCAGAACACCCCGCAGGCCGCCAACGTTGTGCACCAGCGCCATGTACCCCCGCCTGCAATGCGCGGGTACATGGAGAACGCCGTCGACCGGCACTACATCATGTAGCGCTTGAACCAGTCCTGCATCCGCTTCCAGCCGTCTGCCGCCTCGGTCGGGCGATAGCTCGGGCGGTAGTCCGCATTGAATGCATGCGGAGCGTCGGGATAGACAACCAGCTCCCCCGCCTTGCCTGCCTTCTTCAGCGCGTCGCGCATCGCGTCGACATCGGCCACGGGGATGCCCTGGTCCTTGCCGCCGTACAGGCCCAGCACCGGTGCGTGCAGGCTGCCGGCAATGTCGATCGGATGCTTGGGCATGAGATCGGAGGGCGCGCCGTCGATGCGTCCGTACCAGGCCACGGCTGCGCGCAGTTTCGGGTTGTGCGCGGCGTACAGCCAGGTGATGCGGCCACCCCAGCAGAATCCGGTGATCGCCAGACGTGCAGCGTCGCCACCGTGATCGGGCGCCCAGGCTGCGCAGGCGTCGAGATCGCTCATGACTTGTGCGTCGGGGACCTTGGAAACGATGCCTTCGAGGATGGCGCCGACGTTGTCCAGCTTGGTGGGGTCGCCCTGGCGGAAATACAGTTCGGGTGCGATGGCGAGGTAGCCCAGCTTGGCGAGGCGCCGGCAGACGTCGCGGATGTGTTCATGCACACCGAAAATTTCCTGCACCACCAGCACCGTCGGCAGATTCTTTCCGCCTGCCGGTCGTGCAAAATACAGCGGGAGTTCGCCCGAGGCCGTGTTGACCGTCGCATTGCCGGTATCCAGCCCTGCGCTATCGGTGTTGATCACGGTGCTGGCCTGAACCGGCTGTACCGCGAGCGCAAAGCCCGCAGCAGTCAGCGTGGTGATGAAGGCCCGGCGATCGAGCTGTGCCGAAGGCAGCAGGCTGTCGAACTCGGCGGTCTTGGCATTCGTGTCTCGGGGCATGCGCATCTCCTGTTGAATTTGGGGCAGCGTGGTAACTGAAAGACGGCTGAATCATGGACGGCGATTTAGTGGATCGGTCGCCAACAAAAGAGTTCCCGCTTGTCTCTGTCATTGAACATTAACCGGATTTGCCCGCGCGGGAGCAGTTTCCTGCAGGGGCAGCGCAAAACGAATCTGCTTGCAATTGGAAATGTTGCAGTGCAACAATAACCGCGCGAGATCCTCGTGCATCGGAGAATCATCATGGACAAGAAGAATCCCCTGAAGGCGCGCAATTTCCCCTCGGCTCAGGACGAGGCGGCCACCGTGCGCCTGCCATCCCGTTATGCAGGACCTGGCAGTTCCTATGGAATGGCCTACGCGGACACCGAGTTCCTGCTGCGCGAAGAATTGCGCCCGGTGCGCATGCAGCTTGAACTGATGAAGCCCGAACTGATCCAGCAGGATCAGGGCGTGGAGTCCACCATCGTCATCTTCGGCAGCGCACGTTTCAAGGCGCGTGAAGAGGCCGAGGCCATGCTGGCGTCCGCGCAGGATGCCGGTCACCCCGATGCGATCCGCCACGCCGAACGCATGGTGGCCAACGTGCGCTACTACGAGGAGGCGCGCCGCTTTGCCGAACTCGTCACCCGTGACGCAGATGCGCTGGGCGAACCGGTGATCATCACCACCGGCGGCGGCCCCGGCATCATGGAGGCGGGCAACCGCGGCGCGTTCGATGCAGGCGGCCGCAGCATGGGCATGAGCATCCACCTGCCGTTCGAGGAAGATCCCAACCCCTACATCACGCCCGAGCTGTGCTTCCAGTTCCACTACTTCGCCATTCGCAAGATGCACTTCCTGATGCGGGCGGTGGCGCTGGTCAGTTTTCCGGGCGGTTTTGGCACCATGGACGAATTGTTCGAGGTGCTGACGCTGGCGCAGACGCGCAAGATCCGCCGCCGCCCGATCGTGCTGTTCGGCCGTGCGTTCTGGGATCGCGTGGTCAATTTCGAGGCCTTGGCGGACGAGGGCGTGATCAGCCACGCCGACCTCGGTCTGATCCACTACGCGGAAACGGCCGAAGAAGCCTGGGACATCATCAAGCGCACCTACCGGGATGATGATCCGGAGCTGACCGCCAGGCAGAACCGCGCAGCCTGAAAAAACGATGTGGATGTGTGCTTCAGGTGGCCGGTGTCGGTGCCTGAAGCACTCAGCCGTCTACGGGGGCCTCAGGCGTATCGAGCGTGAGCTGGTAGAAGGCAAGATCGAGCCAGCGCCCGAACTTGAAGCCGGCCTGCGGCAGGGTGCCGGCGTGGACGAATCCGAGCCCGGTGTGAAGGGCGATGCTCGCGGCGTTGCCGGCATCGATGGCGCCGACCAGCAGGTGGCGCTGCTGCTGGCGCGCGCGTTCAATCAGCGCCTGCAGCAGCGTCCGGCCAACACCGCGACCGCGATGATCGGCGTGTACATAGACCGAATGCTCAACCGAGTACTTGAACGCCGGATAGGCGCGAAAGCTGCCATAGCTGGCAAAGCCTGCGAGCCGGCCGTCGTCGTCTTCCAGCCCGATCACCGGAAAGCCGCCCTGGTGCTTGCCAGCAAACCACGCTTCCATGCTCTGCGGCGGACGCGGCGTGTACTCGTACAGTGCGGTCGAATGCAGGATCGCATCATTGAGCAGATCGAGGATGGCGCCGGCGTGGCGTTCGGGGCTGCAGTCGACAAGTTGCATGGTCTGTTCGGTGTGAGCGTTGGGGGCCTTCGAGGTGGCGAGACTTTAACCGACGCCCCGGCTCGATGCACCTTTCATGCGCCCGACGCGTGCTTGCTGCCGAGGCTTGTGGCGGTGGCGGCGACGCTGGGCAGGCGCGGGCGAACACAGGGTTTGCATGTGCCGGCGGCCGGGGTTATCGTCGCATCCCTTCTGCGTTTCGACTGCTTCGATGATGAGTGTCCTTCACCGTTCCGCCCGGCCGGGCTGCAAGCGCCCCGTGTCGCCATTACGGCGGGACTGCGCATGAGCGCCCAACTCGGACTCGGTCTGCGCGATGTGGCCGCGATGGGGCAGATCTTTACCCCGCAGCCGGTGGTGCAGGCCATGCTGGCGCTCAGGCGCAACAGTGGCAGAGTACTCGAGCCCTCCTGCGGTGACGGTGCATTTCTGCAGCACCTGCCCGGGGCCGTCGGCATCGAGTTCGACGCCGACTATTGCCCCGCGGGCGCGCTCAATATCGACTTCTTCGCCTATCCGGACAGCGAGCAGTTCGACACCATCATCGGCAACCCGCCCTACGTGCGCTTCCAGGATGTGCCCGAAGCCACGCGCAAGCGCCTGACTGCGACCCGCCCGGACGCGCGCTTCGACGGGCGCTCCAATCTCTATCTGTTCTTCATCGAAAAGTGTGTGCGCCATCTGGGGCCCGGTGGCGAGCTGATCTTCATTACGCCGCGCGACTTCCTCAAGGCGACGTCCGCGGTGCATCTGAACCGCCTGCTGTTCGAAACCGGCTCGATTACCGACGCCATCGAACTCGGTGATGCGCGGGTGTTCGACGATGCGGTGCCCAACTGCCTGATCTGGCGCTTCGAGAAGGGCTGTTGCGAACGCAGCATGCGCTACCTTGAGCTCGGCACGGGCGATGACATCGGTTCGGCCTTGCGCGCACCGGCGTGGGAAACCCGGCATTTCGTCGAGGCGGGCGGGCACCTGATGTTCGCGCGCGGGGACTATCCGCTGCGTCTGGCCGATGTGGCTTTCGTCAAGGTCGGGGCGGTGTCGGGCGCCGACGAACTGTTTGCCGATGCACAGCATGGCAGCCGCGACTTCGTCTGTTCATCCACCGTCAGTACCGGCGAGACCCGGCGCATGATCTGGAGCGAGCCCGGCGAGCCGCCACCGCCGGTGCTCGATGCTCACAAGACGCGCCTGCTGCAGCGCAAGGTGGCACGTTTCGATGAGTCCAACTGGTGGATGTGGGGCCGCCTGCACTACCGCAGCACGCTTCCGCGCGTGTATGTGAACGGACGCACCCGGGTGGCGAATCCCTTCTTCCTTCATCCGTGCAAGGATTACGACGGCGCGGTGCTGGCGATCTTTCCGCGCCGGGCCGATGCAGACCTCGAGGCCTTCCGCGATGCACTGAACGCGGTGGAGTGGGCCGATCTCGGCTTTGTCTGCGATGGTCGCTTCCTGTTCACCCAGCGCAGCCTCGAGCATGCGCCTCTGCCGGCGAGCTTCTCCACTTTCCTGCCCTGAGCGTCCGTGCCCCGACGGCGTCTTTATAGGTATTCGATCTAAGGATATCGATCGGACTGCGGGTGCTGGTTCTAAGCTCTGCGTTACGCTTCGTCCTACATTGTGACTGAACGCAGATGGCCTCGCGCAGATGCGTCGGGGCCACCGCAACAGCGGCAAGACGGACAAGGAGTGTCGGGATGGTGGAAGTGACGGGTGTTGTCGTTCTCGTGGTTGCAGGCCTTGCAGCGTCGTATTTTCGCGGCATGCGCAAGAAGGTCGACGGTCTCGCCCTTGCCGAAGCCGAGCCTGCCCGTGTCGCACGCCTCTACCTCCGGCGTGTGTCCGACGCGAACGCCTTCTGGCTGCACATGCAGACCACGGACGGGCGCAAGTACTGCATCGCCGCCCCCTGGGAGCTGGAGGACACGCTCGCCCGCCTCGAGCGTGTCGGTCTCCGTCTGTCGCAGGAAGAAGTGAGCTACCTCAACCAGTCCTTCGCCTGATCAGCGCTGCTCGCCCCGCGCCGCGAGGTAGATTCCAAGCAGCAGCAGGCTGAAGCCGACGAACTGCAGCGGTGCAAAGCCTTCGCCGAAAACGATGAAGGCGAGAATTGCGCTTCCCACCGGCTCGCCCAGCGTCACCACGGCGATGAAGGTTGCCGACACGTAACGCAGCGACCAGTTGTAGGACGTGTGCCCCAGCAACTGAGGGCCGAGCGCCATGCCCAGCAGCACCAGCCAGGCCATGTTCGAGTGCGCAAACAGGCTGACGCCCCCGACGCTGCTGGCAGCAAACAGAAACAGCCCCGCCGCCCCGTAAGCAAGCCAGATGTAGGCCGACAGGCCGAGCCCCGCACGCAGCCTGCGCCCGATCAGCAGATAGGCGGAAAAGCACCAGCTGCCGGCCAGCGCCAGCATGTTGCCCAGCATCGGGTCGCTGCCCACGCCAGCGGTCTGGCTGTCACTCCAGAAAATGAACAGGCTGCCCGCTAGCGACAACGCAATGCCGCCGACCATCATCAGGCCCGGCCGCTCGCGAAACAGCACGAAGGAGGCGATGCCGATCCACAGCGGGTTGGTCGTCACCAGCGCCGTGCTCGAGGCTACCGAGGTGTACTCCAGCGAGCTGATCCAGGTGGCGAAGTGCAGTGCCAGAAAGAAGCCGGCGGCAAGGGCCATCAGCATCTGGCGCCCGCTCAGTCGCGCCAGGTCGCGGCGCGACTGAATCAGCGCGATCGGGGTCACGATGATGGCCGCCAGACCCAGGCGCCAGGTGGCAACAGCCAGCGAGCTTACGCCCTCGGCCTGCGCCAGGCGCGCCAACACCGCACCGAAGGAAATTGCCGTCAGGCCGATACCGAGTACCACGAAGGGCAGCCACCGTGCGGGCGCTGCCGTATTGCCGTCGCTCAAGCGTGACCTCCGCCTTCGAGATAGGCCGCACGCACTTCCGGGCTGGCGAGAAGCTCGGCCCCGGTGCCGGACAGCGTGATCTCGCCATGCTGCAGCACATAGGCGCGATGCGCGACTTTCAGCGCCTGGTTGGCGTTCTGTTCCACCAGCAGGATGGTCATGCCGTGATCCTGGTTGAGTTCGCGCACGATCTGGAAGATGCGGCGAATGTAGATCGGCGCGAGGCCGAGTGAGGGTTCGTCGAGCAGCAGCAGCTTGGGGCGGCTCATCAGCGCGCGGCCGATGGCGAGCATCTGCTGCTCACCGCCCGACAGTGTACCTGCACGCTGCGACAGACGCTCCTGGAGGATGGGGAACATCGAGTACACGCGGGCGATGTCGGCCTCGTAGTTGGCCGGGTCGGCCTGCGCGGCGCCAATCTGCAGGTTCTCCAGCACCGTCATGCGCGGAAAGATGCGCCGGCCCTCCGGCACCAGCGCAATCCCGCGGCGGGCGATGTCGTGCGTGCTCAGGTGAGTGATGTCCTCGCCGTCGAACACGATGCGTCCGGCCGAGGCCTGGGGGCGACCGAACAGACTCATCATCAGCGTCGATTTGCCGGCACCGTTGGCGCCGATCAGGGTGACGATCTCGCCTACCTGAACTTCCACATCGATGCCGTGCAGGGCGTGAATGTGGCCGTAGTGGGCGTGAACCCCTTCCATTGTCAGCATCATGCTGCGATCCCTCCGGACGCTTCGTCCTCGTCGTCTTCGCCAAGGTAGGCCTTGATCACATGCGGGTCGTTCTGCACCTTTTCGGGTGAACCCTCGGCGATCTTGCGGCCATAGTTGATCACGCAGATATGGTCGGAAACGTTCATGACCACGCTCATGTCGTGTTCGATCAGCAGGATCGCAATCCGCAGTTCGCCGCTCAGGTAGAGCAGCAACTCGTTGAGCTCGGCCGATTCGCGCGGGTTGAGGCCGGCTGCGGGTTCGTCCAGGCACAGCAGCACGGGGTTGACGCACAGCGCACGCGCAATCTCGATCCGGCGCTGGATGCCGTAGGGCAGGTCGCCGGCCGCGTGGTCGGCGAATTGTTCGAGATTGAGCCGATGCAGCCAGGTTCCGGCGCGCGCCATCGCTTCGCCTTCGGCCTTGCGATAGCCGGGCAGGGCGAAGATGCCCGCGATCGAAAACTTCGATGCGCGCTGCAGCACGTTGTGCTGCGCCACGATCAGGTTTTCCAGCACCGTCATCTTCGGGAACAGTCGAATGTTCTGGAAGGTGCGTACTACCTGGGCGTCACGCGCCACGCGGTGACTGGGCAGAGACTCCAGGCGGATCTCGCCACGGTCCGGATGGTTCAGGCGCAGGGTGCCGGTGGTCGGTTTGTAGAAGCCGGTCAGGCAGTTGAACAGGGTTGTCTTGCCGGCGCCGTTGGGGCCGATGATGCCGGTGATCTTGCTCGCAGGCACTTCCAGCGACAGCTGGTCGATTGCGGTCAGGCCGCCGAAGCGCATCGTCAGTTCGCGCACTGATAGCAGCGTGCTCATTGTGCGGTCTCCTTTACAGCGTCTTTGCTGGCTGCGCTGCCGGTGGACAGGCGCAGCGTCGGTTCGCGGTGCGACAGCAGCCCGCTCGGTTTCCACACCATGATCAGCACCATCGCGGCACCGAACAGTAGCATCCGGTACTCGGAGAAGTTGCGACCGAACTCGGGGATGAGCACCAGCAGGGTGGCGGCCAGCACCACGCCCATCTGCGAGCCCATGCCGCCGAGCACGACGATGGCCAGAATGATGGCCGACTCGGTGAAGGTGAAACTCTCCGGCGAGATGAAGCCTTGGCGCGCGGCGAAGAACATCCCGGCAAAACCACCCAGCATGGCGCCGATGGCAAAGGCCGACAGCTTGATGTTGGTGGTGTTCATGCCCATGGCCTGGCACGCGATCTCGTCTTCGCGCAGCGCTTCCCAGGCGCGGCCGATCGGCAGCTTGCGCAGGCGCGACACGAAGGCGTGGGTGAGCAGGGCCAGCACCAGGATCAGGTAGTACAGAAAGATCAGGCGGTGCATCGGCGAGTACTCGATGCCGAAAAAGCTGGCAAAGGTCTGTTCGCCCTCGGCCGGGCTGCGGGTGAAATCGAGGCCGAACAGGCTGGGGCGTGGAATCGAGCTGATGCCGTTGGGGCCGTTGGAAAACTCGGTCCAGTTCACCAGGATGATGCGGATGATCTCGCCGAAACCCAGGGTGACGATGGCCAGGTAGTCGCCGCGCAGGCGCAGGATCGGGTAGCCGAGCAGGATGCCAAAGGTGGCCGCGAGGCCGCCCGACACCGGCAGTGCTTCCCAGAAACCCCAGCCGTACTGGGTGGACAGCAGCGCATACGAATAGGCGCCGACGGCGTAGAAGGCGACATAGCCGAGGTCGAGCAGGCCGGCAAGCCCGACCACGACGTTCAGGCCCCAGCCCAGCATCACGTAGATCAGCACCGTGGTGGCGGTGTCGACCACGTAGCGGTTGTCCGAATACATGATCGGCAGGGCTATTGAGGCCCCGAGGGCGATCCAGCCGAGGATATTGACGACCTTCACCGGGCTGATACCCGCGGACTTGCCCGAAGTTGCGCGTTGGCGCTCGAGCTTGCGTGCGCCCATGGTGTCGATCATCCAGCGCAGGCCCAGGCGACCGGCAAAGGCGACGACGACGAAGATGGCCAGGGTGCCGAAGCGGGTACTCACCTCAAGCGCACCGCCGCCATCCACTGTGGTCAGGCCGATGAGCGGGATGCCCAGGATGAGGGCAACGAAGGCCACCCAGCCGGCGTCGCGAAAACGCTCGGCGGCGGTGATCTGATGACGGGCGAAGACGACTGTACTCATCACACCTTCTCCACTTCAGGCCGGCCGAGCAGGCCGGATGGGCGCAGCATCAGCACCAGACAGAGGATGGCGAAAGTTGCCACGTCCTTGTACTCGGCCCACAGATATGCCGACCAGAAGGATTCGATGAGACCGATCAGCAAGCCGCCGAGCATCGCCCCCGGCAGCGAGCCGATGCCGCCGAGCACCGCTGCGGTGAAAGCCTTGATGCCTGCCAGAAACCCGATGTAGAAGTCGATCACGCCGTAATACACCGTCACCATCACCCCGGCCACGGCTGCCAGCGAGGCGCCGAGCATGAAGGTGAAGGAGATGGTGCGATCGACGTTGATGCCGAGCAGCGAGGCCATGGTGCGGTCCTGTTCGCACGAGCGTTGCTGGCGGCCGAAGGGTGTCTGGGTGATGAGCCAGGTGAAGGCGACCATCATCACCACCGTCACCGCGATGATCATGAGCTGGCTCCAGCCGATCTGCACGGTGAAGTCGGGGGTGGACCAGACCTCGAAGCCGCCTTCGATGACCGGGGGGATCGGCTTGACGCGCGCGCCCTGAGTCAGCTGCACGGTGTTCTGCAGGAAAATCGACATGCCAATGGCCGAGATCAGCGGGGCCAGCCGGGTCGAGCCGCGCAGCGGGCGATAGGCGATGCGCTCCACCGCCCAGCCGTAGGCCGAGGTGAAGAAGATCGACACGATGAGGACGAAGGTCAGCGCGAGCGGAATCGAGGTGACGTCGGCTGCTGCGAGCAGCGTGAACGCGGTGACGGCGATGAAGGCGCTGACCATGAAAATGTCGCCGTGGGCGAAATTGATCATGCCGATGATGCCGTACACCATCGTGTAGCCGATCGCGATCAGCCCGTACATCGAGCCGAGCGTGAGGCCGTTGATAAGTTGTTGCAGTGCGTAGGCCACGGTATCTCCGGGAGTGTCGTTGCGCGAGGGCTTGCCGCGGTTCGAATGCGGCTGCCGTGCGCAGCTTGTGATTTTGTTCGCCCTGTCTGCGACGCGGCAGCACATGCGTGCTGCCGCGCTTCAGTCACAGGGCGGAGACACCGGCCCGAAGACCGGCGTCACGCACCGCCCGGTGGGCGGGGTCGGGATTACTTCGCGTAGTCGTACTTGCCGTCTTTCCACTGATAGACCACAAAGCCCGGTGCCTTCTGGTCACCCTTGGCGTCGAAGGACAGGTCGCCGATCACGGTCTTGAAGGTGCCGCCGCGCATGGTCTTCTCCAGTGCCGAGTACTTGGTGCTCTTGGCCTGGGTTGCGGTCTGCTCGAACAGTTGCATCGCGGCGTAGGCGTACATCACGTAGCCTTCAGGCTCGATCTTCGCGGCGCGGAACTTCTCCACGATCGGTGCGGCGCTCGGGTTCTTGCGCGGGTCGGGCGAGAACGTGAACATCACGTTGTCAGCCGCGGGGCCGGCAGCGGTGACCAGCTCGGAGTTGGTCATGGTGTCGCCGCCCATCACCGTGAGCTGCAGGCCGACTTGCTGGGCCTGGCGCAGGATCAGTGCCACTTCGGTGTGATAGCCGCCGTAGGCCAGCACTTCGACGCCTGCCTGCTTGAGCTTGGTGACGATGCCGGAGTAGTCCTTTTCGCCAGCGGTGATGGATTCACGCATCACGGGCTTGGCACCCTTGGCTGTCATGGCCTTGGCGATCTCGTCGGCCAGACCCTTGCCGTAGGCGCTCTTGTCGTCGAGCACGGCAATCTTTTTGCCCTTGAACTTGGTCGCCAGGTAATCACCGGCAACCAGACCCTGCTGGTCGTCACGACCCATGATGCGGAACACGTTCTTGAGGCCGCGCTCGGTCACCTGCGGGTTGGTCGACACCGTCGCCATCAGGATGTCGGATTCGTTGTAGACATCGGACGCAGGAATCGTCGAGCTCGAGCACCAGTGGCCGTGCATGAACACGATGTTGCGGTTGACCATGGTGTTGGCGACCGACACGGCCTGCTTCGGGTCGCAGGCATCGTCGCCGATTTCCAGCTTCAGCTTCTCGCCCAGCACACCGCCACGGGCGTTGATGTCGGCAATGGCCATTTCCGCACCCTTGCGGATCTGGTCACCGGCCGATGCGTACTGGCCCGTCATCGGGCCGGCGATGGCCACGGTCAGATCGGCCAGCGCCGGGGTGGACAGGGCGCCGAAGGCGATGCAGGCAGTGGCGAGCAATGTTTTTTTCATGGGTGATCTCCTCTTGTGCAGTGGTTCGACTGGTACTGCGTGGTTACAGGACTTGCGCGGGCACCATCGCCCGCGCAGGACCTGTAAGTTAAGTCAGGCGCGGATTAAAACAATCCGTGTCTGCCCTAGTTTTTCAGGCTTGTCAGGCGCCCATTGCCATGAGACTGGCATTGCCGCCTGCGGCCGCCGTGTTGATGCTGAGCGTGCGTTCATGCACGAGCACGCTCGGGTCGTATTCCGGTTCTGGCTGCACCAGCGCCACCAGCGGACCGTCGCGCTCTGCCAGGCGTTTGCGCCAGGTGTCGGCTTCCGGCTCCGTGCCATCGAACAGCAGTGCGCCAAAGGGGGCCTCAATCCACTTCGCATCCATGCCTACCTGGCTGGCGACAGCCGGGGGCAGACTTTGCTGCAGACGCTTGAGCATGGGCGTATCGGCGAACACGATGCGGTTGCCGGTGGATACCGCAGCAAGGATCTGGTGCAGGTGGCCGACGCAGTTGTCGGCTGCGCCCGCGAGCAGCCCACGAGGCACGAAGCTCAGGCTGTTGTCTTCTCCGGTCGGCCCCTGAAAAACGAGACGCAGGCCGGCCAGTCGCCGCTCGCGGTAGGCATCCGCACGGTCGCGCAGCACGGCAATGTCGTCGCCTTCGATCAGTGCGCGGGCATCGCCTTCGAGCCAGTCCACAAAGCTGCGGAATGCGTCGCTGTCCGCCACCTGTGCGGCCTGCTCCAGCACCGGACCGGGGCTGCGGCGCAACAGGCGGTGCAGATACAGCGGGCCGCCGGCCTTCGGGCCGGTGCCCGACAGACCTTCGCCACCAAAAGGCTGCACGCCGACCACGGCGCCGATGATGTTGCGGTTCACGTAGAGGTTGCCGACATGGGCGCGCTCCGCGACGCGCGCGATGGTCTCGTCGATGCGCGAATGTACGCCCATGGTGAGGCCGTAGCCGCTGGCGTTGATGTCGTCGATGAGGCGGTCGAAGTCGGCGGCGCGGTAACGCAGCACATGCAGGATGGGGCCGAACTGCTCGCGTCCGAGCTCGCTCATGCTGCCGATCTCGACGATGGTCGGTGCGACGAAGCTGCCTTTGTCGCAGGTGTCCGGCAGCGCAAGGCGGGTGATGCGTGCGCCTGCGAGCTGCATCGCGCTGACGTGGCGTTCGAGCCCTTCGCGGGCCTCGGCATCGATCACCGGGCCGATGTCGGTGCGGACGTCGGCCGGATCGCCGATGCACAGTTCGCGCAGCGCGCCCTGCAGCATGTTGAGAATGCCGTCCGCCACGTCCTCCTGCACACACAGCACGCGCAGGGCAGAGCAGCGCTGACCGGCCGAATCGAAGCTGGATGCAAGGATATCGACCACCACCTGCTCCGCCAGCGCTGTGGAGTCCACGATCATCGCGTTCTGCCCGCCGGTTTCCGCGATCAGCGGGATGTTGCCGCCCCGTGCGGCAAGGTTGCGCTTGATCAGGCGTGCCACCTCGGTCGAGCCGGTGAACATCACGGCGCGCACGCGCGGATCCGATACCAGTGCGGCACCAACGGTTTCGCCCCGGCCTGGCAGCAGTTGCAGCGCCGAAGCGGGGATGCCGGCTTCGTGGAAGAGGCGGACGGCGGCGGCCGCGATCAGCGGCGTCTGCTCGGCGGGCTTGGCCAGCACCGGGTTGCCGGCAGCCAGCGCAGCCGAAACCTGGCCACTGAAGATGGCCAGCGGGAAGTTCCATGGGCTGATGCACAGCACCGGGCCGAGTGCGGTATGGGTGCCGTTGTCGAACTTGCGTGCTTCTTCGGCGTAGTAGCGGCAGAAATCGACCGCTTCGCGCAGCTCTGCCACCGCGTTTGACCAGGACTTGCCTGCTTCGCGCACGGTCAGGGCCAGCAGCGTGCTGGCATCGCGTTCCATCAGTGCCGCGGCGCGTACCAGGCAGTCTGCACGTTCGCCGGGGGCCTGCGTCGCCCAGGCCGTGGCGCCCTCGGCTGCGGCGGCGAGTGCGGCTTCGGTATCGTCCTTGCCGGCTTCGGTGACATGGCCGACGACATCGGCGTGATCCGCCGGATTTCGCACTGCTGCGCCGGTCGCGGTTGCGGTGGGGGCGCCTGCCACCATCGGGGCGGCGGTGTGGTTCAGGCTGCGGCTTGCCACCAGTGCGGCAGCGATCCGTTCGCGCACGGGTTCGCTCGCCAGGTCGACGCCGGCGGCGTTGAGCCTGCAGGCGCCGTAAAGCTCGGCCGGCAGCGGAATGCGGGGGTGAGGGGCGCCGCCAAGGCGCTCTGCCTCTTCGACCGGATCTGCGATCAGTTCCTCGATCGGCACGTTCTCGTCCACGATGCGATTGACGAAGCTGGTATTGGCGCCGTTCTCGAGCAACCTGCGGACGAGGTAGGCGAGCAGGGTTTCATGGCTGCCGACCGGGGCGTAAATGCGCACCAGACGACGGTGGTCCGGGCTGCCGACGATCTGATCGTACAAGGGCTCACCCATGCCGTGCAGGCACTGAAACTCATAGTTGCCGGTCTGGTAGTCGGGCCCGGCAAGGTTGAAGATCGCCGCCAGCGTGTGTGCGTTGTGGGTGGCGAACTGCGGGTAGATCACGTCGCGGGCGGCGAGCAGGCGACGCGCGCAGGCGAGGTAGGCAACGTCGGTGTAGACCTTGCGGGTGTAGACCGGATAGCCATCCATGCCGTCGATCTGGGCGCGCTTGATCTCCGCATCCCAGTAGGCGCCCTTGACCAGGCGCACCATCATGCGGCGGCCACTGCGACGGGCAAGTTCGATGATCCAGTCGAGCACGAAGGGCGCCCGCTTCTGGTAGCCCTGCACCACAAACCCCAGGCCCTGCCACTTGCCCAGTTCGGGGTCGAGGGCCATTGCTTCGAGCAGGTCGAGCGACAGGTCGAGGCGGTCGGCTTCCTCCGCATCGATGTTGAGACCGATGTCGTATTGACTGGCGAGCATGCACAGCGATTTCAGCCGCGGCAGCAGTTCGGCCAGCGTGCGCTCGCGCTGTGACCAGACGTAGCGCGGATGCAGTGCGGAGAGCTTGACCGAGATGCCGTTGCCGTCGACCACCCCGCGGCCCGCAGCGGCCTTGCCGATGGCGTGGATGGCGGTCTCGTATGCGCTGAGGTAACGCTGCGCGTCGTCGGCTGTCATGGCCGCTTCACCGAGCATGTCGAAGGAGTAGCGGTAGCCGCGCTTTTCGGTCGCACGGCCGCGTTCCAGCGCTTCGTCGATATCGCGTCCGGTGACGAACTGCTCGCCCAGCATGCGCATCGCCAGGTCCATGCCCTTGCGGATCAGCGGTTCGCCGCCGCGGCTGAGCATGCGGTTGAGCGCAGTCGACAGGCTCTTCTCACTGTTGGTCGATACCAGTCGGCCGGTGATGAGCAGGCCCCAGGTCGCCGCATTGACGAACAGCGACGGACTGTTGCCGAGGTGGGCGCGCCAGTTGCCTTTCGCCAGCTTGTCGCGGATCAGGCGGTCGGCGGTGGCCTTGTCCGGCACTCGCAGCAAGGCTTCGGCGAGACACATCAATGCCACGCCTTCCTGGCTCGACAGCGAGAACTCCTTCATCAGCGCGTCGACGCCGCTCGAGCGGCTGCGCTTGTTGCGCAGGCCGGCCACGAGTTGATGTGCCATGTCGTGGGTGCGTGTCTGCAGGCCGGCTTCCATCCGTGCCTCGGAGACCCGCTCCGGCACGCACTCGGGCTCCGGCGTGCGCCATGCGGTGTCGATGCGCTTGCGCAGGGCGGAGCGCGGCTCGATTGGCAGGGCTGCGGTTTCAGGCTGGAACTCGGGCTGGGTCACGACGCGTACTCCTGGTATCACGATTCAAGGTTGTCGCTGCTACGAAGGGACATTTGCGTATGCATGTCCGAGGTCGAATTGTTCTTGATTAAGAATAGTTAATGGCTCCAAAGATGGAATTAATACGGGCAAAATGACTTCCTTTTATTGGGTCGGCAGTCGAAAAGTCTGCTGCGGTGCAATGGATCGAATCGATTTGAAGATTCTGGGTGAATTGCAGGCCGACGCCCGCATCTCGATGGTGGAACTCTCCCGGCGTGTGGGCCTGAGCAAGACGCCTTGCGCAGAACGTCTGCGGCGGCTTGAGAAGCAGGGGGTGATCCGTGGCTATCACGCGGCGCTCGACGCCGAGGCCGTGGGCGCGGCACACATCGTCGTGGTGCAGGTGCTGCTCTCGAGCACCACGGCGCATGATCTGAAGCGCTTCAACGAGGGTGTGAAGACCATTCCCGAGATCGAGTCCTGTCACATGATCGCGGGTGACTTCGACTACCTGCTGAAGGTCAGGACGCGCGATATCGCTGAGTACCGCAAGGTGATGGGGGAGCGCATTTCCGAACTGCCCTGTGTCAAGCAGACCCATACCTATGTGGTGATGGAGGTGGTGAAGGATGAGCGCTGTCTGCCATTGACCCGGGTGGATGCCTGAGGGTGGGGGCGATGGTCCGTCCGGGCCTGTTACGAGCGCGGCGCAGGGCGGGTAGGGGCTGGCCCTTGGTGTAACATTCCGGCTGGCCCGTCCGGCCGCCTCGGGGCGCTGTCCGGATGGGGTGATGTTCCGTGTCCATGTTGGCGGCGAGCGCAGTGTGCGCCCGGTGGGGCGGATATCATCGATGAATCCCCGTGATGCAAACCGCCCGCTTTAGGAACCCTGATAATGACCCGTCCGCTCAAGCTTGCCTTCATCCTGGATCCGATCGAAGGGCTCAAGCCGTACAAGGACTCCAGCGTGGCGATGATGCGCGCAGCGACCGCGCGCGGGCACGAGGTGTGGGCGATCCGGCGTGAAGCCCTGACCTGGCGTGAGGGCGTGGTGGTGGCGAACAGCGTGCCGCTCATGGTGCGCACCGACAACTACGACTGGTACACCGCCGGCGAGCCGCTGGCGATGCCGCTGGCCGCGTTCGACGCCGTGCTGATGCGCCAGGACCCGCCCTTCGACTTCGAATACGTGACTGCCACCTGGCTGCTCGAGCGCGCCGCGCAGGCCGGCGTGCGGGTATTCAACGACCCGCGCTCAATTCGCGACCACTCCGAGAAGATCGCGATCACCGAGTTCGCACAATTCACCGCCACCACGATGGTGGCGCGCGATCCGGCCGATGTGCATGCCTTCATCGACGAACTCGGTGACGTCATCCTCAAGCCGCTCGACGGCATGGGCGGCAGCCAGATCTTCCGTGTGCGTGCCGACGATCCCAACCGCAACGTGATCGTCGAAACCCTGACACATGAAGGCAGCCGCACGATCATGGCGCAGCGCTACCTGGCCGAGATTGCCGAAGGCGACAAGCGCGTGCTGATCATCGGCGGCAAGGTCGTGCCCTATTCGCTGGCGCGCATTCCCAAGCAGGGCGAGACACGCGGCAATCTCGCTGCGGGTGGCCGTGGCGTGGCCATGGAACTGACCGCGCGCGAGCGCGAGATCGCCGAGTACCTGGCGCCCATCCTGTGGGCACGCGGACTTCTGATTGTGGGGCTCGACGTGATCGGCGGTCACCTGACCGAGATCAACGTCACCAGCCCGACCTGCATGGTCGAGATCGCAGATCAGCAGGGCTTTGATGTGGCAGGGCTGGTGATCGACACGTTGGAAGAGGCCTGCGCCGGATGAGTCTTGCCGCAGGTTTCGGCCGCCTGCGGGCGGCCCTGTTCGTGCTCGCGTGCGCGCTGGTGCTGGGCGGCTGCGCGCGGCCGCAGGTCTTTCATCAGGAATCCTACGTCTTCGGTACCCGCGTCGATGTCGCGGTGTACGGGGATGACAAGGCCCAGGCCGACGCCGCAAGCGCGCTGGTGCTGCGCGAGTTCGACCGCCTCCACCGCGCCTACCATGCGTGGGAGCCCTCAGAACTGACCGCGCTGAACGAGGCGATTGCGCGTGGCGAGTCACTGGAGGTGTCGGAAGAGCTGGCAACGATGCTGCGCGACGCGCAGCGCATGGCCGCAGCGGGTGACGAACTCTTCGATCCGGCGCTTGGCAGCCTGATCGCACTGTGGGGCTTTCACACGGACACCTTCGTGCCTGTGCGTCCCGACCCGGAGAAGCTCGCCGCACTGGTCGCCGCACGGCCGCGGATGAGCGACCTCGACATCGACGGTCGCCGCGTCAGCAGCCGCAATCCTGCGGTGCAGCTTGACCTCGGTGGCTATGCCAAGGGCTATGCGCTGGATCGTGCGGCGACACTGCTGCGCGAACAGGGCATCACGAACGCGCTGATCAACATCGGTGGCAATGTGATGGCGCTCGGCAAGAAGGGCGATCAGCCCTGGCGTATCGGCATCCAGCATCCGCGCGCCCCGGCGCCGCTCGCAACCATGCCGCTGTACGACGGCGAGGCGGTTGGCACGTCGGGCGACTACCAGCGCTATTTCGAACTCGACGGCGAGCGCTATGCGCACCTCCTTGATCCGCGCACCGGACAGCCTGCCCATGGCACGCAGTCGCTCACTGTGCTGATCACGCCGCGCGCGGCGGCCGGCACGCTGTCGGATGCGGCAAGCAAGCCGGCCTATCTGGCAAACGAGGGCTGGCGCGAGCAGACGCGTCATTTCGGCATCGACCATGCCTTGCGGGTAGACGCGGCGGGCAAGGTCGAGGTCACCCGCGCCTTGCGCGCACGGCTGCAGTTTCCGGCACCGGTGGATGCCGTGGTGGTCGACTAGGCTCGCCTCGGTAAGAGACCTGTTGTCGCGAACCTTGAGCGTTCTGTGTGCTCTCAGGATTCATGTCCGTTCGCCTGCGACTCCTCGTCCTGTCCTTTTGTGTCTTGCTGCTTGGCGGTTGCGGGCTGCGCTTCGCCTATTCGCAACTCGACTGGCTGCTGCCCTGGTATCTGGGCGACTACGTCAGCTTGGACCAGACGCAGAAGCGGCTCCTCGACGCCCGGCTTGGGGAGCGCCTGGCCTGGCACTGCGGCAGTCAGTTGACCGCCTATTCGGGCCTGCTGCGCGATGTCGAGCGCGACCTGCGCAGCACTGAGGTCGTTGCCGCCCCGATGCTGGACACCTATCTGCAGCGGGGCGAAGCCTTCTGGCGGGTCCTGATGAAGGAGATCACCCCGGACGCCGGTGTCCTGCTTGCCGCCTTGAGCGATGCCCAGGTGAAAGAACTCGGCGAGGCTTTTGCGCGACGTAACGACGAGACCCGCGAGGAGTTCCTTGAGGGAACGCCGGAAGCCTTGCGTGCGCGCCAGATCGAGCGCATGGAAAAGCGTCTGCGCACCTGGTTCGGCCCCCTCAGTGCAGCACAGCGCAGCCGGGTCGCGGCCTGGAGTGCCGGGCTGGCGCCTGCGACCGAGGCCTGGCTGCAACACCGTGTGCGCTGGCAGGGTGCCTTGATCGACGTGCTGGCGCAGCGTCAGCAGCCGGGTTTCGAATCCCGCGTGGGCGCGTTGCTGCTCGAGCCGGAATCGATGTGGGCGGCAGCCTACCGGGCGGATGTCGCCCGCAACCGCAAACTGACCCTCGATCTGCTGGCTGAAACCTTCAACATGGCGAGCCCGGCGCAGCGCACGCATCTGTTCAACGAGATCGCGGGCTGGGCGGCACAGTTCGAGCAGCTTGCCTGCACCGATACGCCGTTGCGGACGGCATCGGGGGCGGGGCGCTAACGCGTGCCTGCGTTCATGCGGCCCATGAAGCAGATGGCGGGCAAGTGAGTCGCAGGCGCAGCCCCAATCTGGTGCATTTTTTTTCGGGTGCTGGGTTTGTCATGTCCGCAACACCTATACTGGCCGGCCCCGACAAGCGCAAAGATTCGCGGACAAGGCATGCAACCCAAACTCCAGCTAGACCGTTTCGCCATTGTATTGATGGTGATTTTCTGCACCGTATGGGGCAGTCAGCAAGTGGTGATCAAGTATGCCAATGCCGGTATCACGCCGGTGTGGCAGGCGGGACTGCGTTCGATGGGGGCCGTTGTGCTGGTGATGCTGTGGTCTGTGCTGCGCGGGGTGCGCCTGTTTGAGCGTGATCGCACCCTGTTGCCTGGCCTGCTCGCCGGACTGTTGTTCTCGCTTGAGTTCGGCCTGCTCTACTGGGCGCTGGAGTACACGACGGCATCGCGTGGCGTGATCTTTCTGTATACCGCGCCCTTCATGGTGGCGATGGGCGCCGTCTGGCTCCTGCCGCAGGAGCACATGCGCCCTGCGCAGTGGGTCGGCATGATGCTGGCCTTCGTCGGTGTGCTGGCCCTGTTCGGCGAAAGCCTGCTGCTACCGGCGAGCAGCACCTGGGTGGGCGATCTGATGATGTTCGCCGCCGCCGTGTTCTGGGCCGGGACGACGTTGACGATCAAGGTGTCGACGCTGGCGCGTGCAGCGCCGGAAAAGATGTTGCTCTACCAGTTGGCGGTCTCGGCCGTCGTGCTGCCGATTCTGGCGCTCGCTTTTGGCGAAGCAGGCGTCTTTGCGCCGTCGCCGATGGTTTGGGCGAGTCTCGCCTTTCAGATCCTGGTGGTCGCAACCGCAAGCTATATCGGTTGGTTCTGGCTCATTCGCAACTACCCGATCACCCGCCTGTCCTCGTTTTCCTTCCTCACGCCCGTGATGGGTGTGGTGGCGGGCAGCGTGCTGCTTGGCGAAACGCTGACGCCCGCAGTGTTCATGGCACTGGGGATGGTTGCGCTCGGAATCTGGATCGCCAACCGCCCGGCACGGGCAGCCTGAAGCTGCCAGGTGGCCGGGGTTCAGCGCCCGGCTGCGTCGCGCGCCTTCTTCTCTTCGTATTCGCGAATGCGTTCGTCGTAGCGCGCACGTTCGCGGGCAGCCTGTTCCGCACGCTGCGCGGCAGCCTCCTGCGCCTTGCTGCGCTCGGCTTCACGTTCGGCGTCCTGTGCCGCACGCGCCTTCAGTGCTTCGCGCTCAGCCTCAGTTGCCGCCTTGTTGCGTTCGCTGCGCACGCGTTCGGCTTCGGGCGTTGCACGGATCGTCGGTTCGACCGCGGGCGAGGTGGCCGGTGCCTGCTGCGGTGCGCCAGGATTGTTGCGCATGGCTTCGTCGGCTGCGCGCTGACGTGCGGCAAGCTCCAGCTTGCGTGCTTCGGATTCGAGCGCCCGGGCGCGGCGGATGTCATCGAGCCGTGCCTGCTTGGCTGCGTCGATGCAGCGATTGACCAGGAAGCGCTCATAACACTGCGGCTCGGTGGCCTGGTAGGTGGCTTCGGCCTGGTCGCGCAGTTGTGCTGCCTCGTCCTTCAGGCGGCTGGCGCGCTCGGCGTCTGCCTCTGCCGCGGCTGGGTCGGCTGCCTGGGCAAGCGGGGTGAGGAGGCACAGCAGCAGGGTGCTGGCGGCAATGCGGAAAGTCTGGCTGATGGGCATGCGAGAACGGGGTCGCGTGACGGGATGCGTAGGATAGCGCCTTTATCCTCGTTGGCGCGTTTCCATTCGTGACTGTGCCCTCAGGCAGGCTGCCATTGTGCGGGGTCGATCTTCCAGTCTTCGAAGGACTCGTGTGCGACGATGCGATCCTGGGAGTGGCGCAGGTCGACGAGTTCCGGTGTCAGGTAGTGGCCCTTGGTATGGAACATCACCTTCACTGACGGCTGCATCAGCTTGTCGGTGTGCTGTTCCTGTACCACCGCGAGGCGACCGCTCTCGAGCCTTACCAGCGAGCCCGAGGGGTAAATGCCGATGGTGCGGATGAAGGCCTGCACGAGCTCGGGTTTGAAGTGGAACTTGCTCCATTCAAGCAGCTTGCGCAGGGCCTCGGTTGGCGGTCTGCCCTTGTGGTAGCAGCGGTTGGAGGTCAGTGCGTCATAGACGTCGACGATCGCGCCCATCTGGCCGTAAAGGCTGATCTTGTCGCCCTTGAGCTTGTTCGGATAGCCGGTGCCGTCGAAGCGCTCATGGTGCTGGGCCGCGACATCGAGGGCGATGTCGCTGATGCCGGGCGTGCCCATGAGGATGAGCTTGCTCTGCACCACGTGGGACTTCATCTTGTCGAACTCGGCGTCGGTCAGCTTGGCAGGTTTGTTGAGAATTTCATCCGGCACCTTGGCCTTGCCCACGTCATGCAGGAGGGCGCCGATCGCGATCTCGTGGATGATCTCGCGCGGCAGTTCGAGCGCGCGGGCGAAGGATGTCATCAGGGTGCACACCGATACCGAGTGCTGGAAGGTGTATTCGTCGTGATTCTTGAGCAGGGACAGCGGCAGCAGGGCGTCCTGCTGGCGGAAGATCGAGTCCACGATCTGACTCACCAGGGGTTCGATCTTTTCGAGTTCGATCTGCTTGCCCAGGCGGATGTCGCCCATCATGTTGCGCACGATGACGTTGGCTTCGCGATGAAGCGTCTTCGCGCGCTGCACTTCGTCGGCAAGCGAGACCGGTTCGATGGGCTTCGCGGTGCTGGTGGCGATGGCCTCGATCTGCTCATCAACCTTGTGTGCAGCTTCTTCCAGCGTGGGGGCATCGATGACATCCAGCCCGCGGCCGGTATCGATATAGATTTCGTGCGTGCCCAGTGCCAGCACCTTCTCCACCGTCTTCTCGTCATCGACCGCGAAGCGGTTGCGTACGAAGTTATGTTCCATCCAGCCGCAGTTGAGGTCGTGGATGAACATGCCGGGTTGGAGCTTTTCGACCGGGATGAGTTTGATCATTGGGCTGGCATATGAACTTTTCCGCATAGTATGTCCCGAGCACTCGTTCGCTTCCAGTGGAATAATCGCGCCGGTGCGCATTTCTCCTCGTCGCGGTCCAGAGAAGTCGGGAACGTGTCGATGATAGAATCCGCCTTCCGTCAAATTCTGCTTACAGGAGCGCCCGGTGCGAATCGTCTGTCTCGACCTAGAAGGTGTGCTGGTTCCGGAAATCTGGATCGAATTCGCCGAGCGTACCGGCATCCCCGAGTTGCGCCGCACGACGCGCGACGAGCCGAATTACGACACCCTGATGAAGTACCGCCTGGACATCCTGGCCAGGCACAATCTCGGTCTGCCCGATATTCAGGCGGTGATCGCCAGCATGGGGCCGATGGCCGGGGCGCGTGAGTTCCTGGACGAACTGCGCGAGACCTATCAGGTCATCATCCTGTCCGACACCTTCTACGAGTTCGCCAAGCCGCTGATGCAGCAACTCGGTCTGCCGACGCTGTTCTGCCACAGTCTCGAAGCCAATGCTGAAGGCATTCTGGTCAACTACCATCTGCGCATGCCCGACCAGAAGCGCGAGGCGGTGCAGCGTTTCAAGGAGCTCAACTTCAAGGTGGTGGCCGCGGGCGACTCGTACAACGACACCGCCATGCTGGGCGAGGCCCACGGCGGCATCCTGTTCCACCCGCCGGAAAACGTCATCCGCGAATTCCCGCAATATCCGGTTGTGCGCGATTACGCCGGCCTGCGTGCCGAAATCGACAAGGCCTTTGCCCGTACCGCCTGAACCCCCTGACTCGAGCCGCCATGCATCGCGAACGCTTTTTCACCCTGTCAGCCTCCTGCCCCGACCGTGTTGGCATCGTCGCCCGTGTCTCGGGCTTCATCGCCGAGCACAAGGGATGGATTCTCGAAACCTCGCTGCATGCGGAGCCGCCGCGTGATGGCGAGGACATCGGGCGCTATTTCATGCGCATCGAGATCCGTGCCGACTCGCTGCCGTTTCACCTGAGCGAGTTGCGCGAGCGCTTCCGGCCGCTGGCCGAAGAGCTGGAGATGGAGTGGAAGATCTCCGATTCCGCAGTGAAGAAGCGGGTCGTGATGCTGGTGAGCAAGCAGGAGCACTGCCTGTACGACCTGCTGGCGCGATGGAAGTCGAAGGAACTCGACATCGAGATCCCGTGCGTGATCTCCAATCACGATACGCTGCGGGGCTTCGTCGAATGGCACGGCATCCCCTTCCACCACGTGCCGGTGACGCCCGACAACAAATCGGGTGCATATGCCGAGGTGGGACGTCTGTTCGAGGAAGTGCGCGGCGACACCATGGTGCTCGCACGCTACATGCAGATCCTGTCACCGACGCTGTGCGCCACCTACCCGGGGCGCATCATCAACATCCACCACAGCTTCCTGCCCAGTTTCGTCGGTGCGCGTCCCTATCACCAGGCTTACGCCAAGGGCGTGAAGCTGATCGGCGCGACCTGCCACTACGTGACCGCCGACCTGGATCAGGGCCCGATCATCGAGCAGGACGTGATTCGTATCGATCACTCCGATGCCGCCGAAGACATGGTGCGTTACGGCAAGGACATCGAGAAAACCGTGCTGGCGCGTGGCCTGCGTTACCACCTTGAAGACCGGGTGCTGGTGCATGGAAACAAGACGGTGGTGTTCCGCTAGGCCGGAAAGCCGCGGTGCTGCCGTGATCAAGGCGCCTTTCGGGGCGCCTTTTTAATGTCCGTCGTCTGCGCGTGGACAAAAAAGGGCGCCCCGCAGGGCGCCCAGGATAGGAAGAACCGGAGGAGGGCGGTTCGACCTTTTTGATGCTTAGTAGTGGTAAGCGGTTTCGCCGTGGGACGTGATGTCCAGGCCTTCGCGCTCTTCTTCTTCCGGGACCCGCAGACCGACGAACATGTCGGCGATCTTGAAGGCGACGAAAGCAACCACTGCCGACCATACGATGGTGATGATCACCGAGTAGGTCTGGATCCACACCTGGCTGGCGATCGAGAAGTCCTCGCCGCCCGTGCCGCCCAGCGACGGAGCGGTGAATACACCGGTCAGGATGGCACCGATGATGCCGCCCAGACCATGCACGCCGAACACGTCGAGCGAGTCGTCAGCACCGAGCATGCGCTTGAGGCCATTCACGCCCCACAGGCAGATGAAGCCGGCGAGCAGGCCGATGACGATGGCGCCCATCGGGCCAACCGAGCCGCAAGCCGGGGTGATGGCCACGAGACCGGCAACCGCACCGGATGCAGCGCCCAGCATGGAGGGCTTGCCCTTGAACATGGCTTCACCGATGCACCAGGCCAGCACTGCAGCGGCAGTTGCGAACAGGGTGTTGATGAAGGCCAGCGCGGCACCCGAAGTGGCTTCCAGGTTGGAGCCGGCGTTGAAGCCGAACCAGCCCACCCACAGCATCGAGGCACCGACCATGGTCAGCGTCAGCGAGTGCGGAGCCATGGATTCACGGCCGTAGCCGATACGCTTGCCAACCATGTAGGCACCAACCAGACCGGCCACACCGGCGTTGATGTGCACAACGGTACCGCCGGCGAAGTCGAGTGCGCCGTCGCCCAGCAGGTAGCCGCCCGGGCCCCAGACCATGTGGCAGATCGGCAGGTAGCAGAAGGTGAACCAGATCACCGAGAACAGCAGTACTGCGGAGAACTTCATGCGCTCGGCGAAGGCGCCGACGATGAGTGCGCAGGTGATGCCGGCGAAGGTGGCCTGGAAGGCGATGAACGCGTATTCAGGCAGCTTGGCTTCGTCGGTGAAGGTGTCTGCGAGGGTATCGATGCTCACGCCGGACAGGAACAGCTTGTCGAGCGAGCCGATGAAGGGGCTGGCCTCGGTGAACGCCAGGCTGTAGCCGTAGAAGGCCCACAGCACGGAGATCAGCGAGAACACCACCATCACCTGCATCAGCACCGACAGCATGTTCTTGGAGCGGACGAGGCCGCCGTAGAACAGCGCCAGGCCGGGCAGGGCCATGAACAGAACAAGCAGGGTGGCGGTCATGATCCAGGCCACATCGCCCTTGTTGACCGTGGGTTCTGCAGCCATTTCGGCTGGTGCTTCAGCCACAGCTGCGGCTGCTTCAACAACTGCTTCAACGACAGGTGCCGTCGATTCCTGGGCGTAAACGCCGCCAGCAAAGCCGACGGTGACAGCCGCCAGCAGGATCGCAAATAGTTTTTTCATTTCTCAACCTCCCTTACAGGGCATCGGATCCGGTTTCACCGGTGCGAATGCGGATAGCCTGTTCAAGTTCGAAGACGAAGATCTTGCCGTCACCGATCTTGCCGGTGGACGCAGACTTCTCGATGGCCTCGATGGCCTGATCAAGGATGTCAGCACGGATGGCCGCTTCGATCTTTACCTTGGGCAGAAAGTCGACGACGTATTCCGCGCCACGGTAAAGCTCGGTGTGGCCCTTCTGACGACCGAAGCCTTTGACTTCGGTGACCGTGATGCCCTGAACGCCGATCGCCGACAGTGCTTCACGCACTTCGTCGAGCTTGAACGGCTTGATGATGGCACTGATGAATTTCATGATTTCTCCACCTTTATTGCTGAGATCTTATTCATCCGGGCCCCGGTCTCTTGGGGCCCGAACACCCGAATCGCGCTCAGAATTCCTTGCTGAACGATGCGTAGAAACGGTCACCCGCTGCGTTCTTGCCGTTCGAACCGAAACAGTAGGCCTCGCCCTTGGAGCAGCTGCCATCCGCGTCGGAACCGGCGTAGTTAACCGCGAACGTGCCGAAGCCAACGTTCTTGCTTACACCGACGCCCCAGTCCATGTAGGAGGCGGCGCCGTTGTTCTTGATGATCTGGCGACCGACGTGAGCCGATGCGGCCCAGCCTTCGGCGAATTCGTACTCTGCGTTCAGCTCGAGGTAGTTGCTGTTGCGGGTGCTGGTGGTGTTGGTGCCATTCCAGCCGAACAGCGTCTTCGATACGCCGTGCGAGTACTTGAGCTCAAGGATATTCCAGCCCAGTGACAGATAGACTTCGGTCGTGTCCGGCGAGGACACGCCGCTGATCCCGCTGCCGGGGTAGAAGTAGCGCACAGCACCTACGTCGTAGGAGAGCTGGCCGACTTCATTGGCGAAACCGAAATACAGGTCCCATTCCATGCTGTTCTGCGACTTGGCGACATCGTCGACCCAACCGACGTTCGACGCCCAGGTGCCGACATAGAAGCCACTGGAGTGCGCGTAGTCGAAACCGCCCTGCAGGGCCGGGTTGCCCTGGGTTTGACTGATACCGCGGAAGACGTAGTCCGTCGTCAGCGAGATGTTGCCGCTGAACGGGCTTTCTTCTTCGGCGTGCACCGCACCGACGAAGGTGAGGGAAGCCAGAACGGCGGTTGCGATGAGGCTCTTGCGCATGGTTCGCTCCTGAAGGAGTAGGGTTGTGTTTTGGTGAGCCAACCAATGCACACACCGTGCCAGTTTGCTGAATCCCTTTCTGCTGTTGGGCTTTGGATTGTTTTTACAGATTGCATCCTTCACGACTTAGTGGATGGATGGGCACAAATGAGGCATGGAATCACTTTATGCACCAAGGTGGTGCATTGTGGCAAATATTCGTGCCCTACATTCGCGCATTGGCTGTAAAAGCACCGTCCGACGTGCGTGCTAGACTGACAGTCTGTTCGTATTCAAGGCGATGATCTCCATGACAACTCCACGCATCCTCGACGAAATTGGGTCCAAACTCTCCGAACTCGCGGCAAACAGTCCGGCGCGCGATATCGAGAAGAACCTGAAGGCGGTGCTCTCCGGTGCATTCGGCAAACTTGATCTCGTGACGCGTGAGGAGTTCGAGGTCCAGCGCGAAATGCTTGCCCACGCGCGCCAGCGTCTGGCAGAACTCGAGGCACGGGTTGCCGTGCTCGAGGCGGACGCAGTCGAGCGTGACAGCGCCGCAGACTGATTTCCGGAAACGGAACCTGCTCAATAAATTCTATTGTCATTATCCGGATCTCCGCTAGACTGACGCCCGGTCAGTTTTGGAGGTCCGGATGTCGATCGCGCTTGTGCGCACCCGCGCCGTTGACGGGCTCAATGCACCCGAAGTCACGGTCGAGGTGCACCTTTCGAATGGATTGCCCGCGTTCACGCTGGTCGGCCTGGCCGACACTGAAGTGCGCGAGGCCCGCGACAGGGTGCGTGCGGCCATCATCACCTCCCAGTTCGAGTTCCCACAGCGACGGATCACAGTAAACCTCGCGCCGGCTGACCTTCCCAAGGAGGGCGGACGTTTCGACCTGCCGATCGCGCTCGGCATCCTGGTGGCGTCGGGGCAGGTCAGGGGCGCCGGGCTGGACGCGCACGAGTTCTGTGGCGAGCTATCACTCGATGGAAGCCTGCGCGGGATTCGCGGGGCGCTTGCCGCCGCGCTGGCTGCAGGACGCCACCAGCGTGCGCTGGTGCTGCCGCGCGAGAATGCCGACGAGGCGGCGCTGGCGCGCGGTGTCAGCGTGCTGCCTGCCAACTCCCTGCTTGCCGTGTGCGCGCATCTGAACGGGCTCGAGTCCTTGCCTGCGCATCCGCCCCCTGCCGTGGGCGACGGTTTCGCCCTTGCGCCCGATCTGGCCGATGTCAGGGGGCAGTTCCAGGCTCGCAGGGTGCTGGAAGTCGCTGCGGCTGGTGGGCATTCGCTGCTCATGTATGGTTCGCCCGGCACCGGCAAGTCGATGCTGGCACAGCGCCTGCCCGGGTTGATGCCGCCACTGACCGAAGCCGAGGCACTCGAGAGTGCAGCCGTGCATTCACTCACCGGCCGGTTCGACGCCGCCAACTGGGGGCGGCGCACCTTTCGCGCTCCGCACCACTCGGCATCGGCTGCGGCACTGGTGGGCGGAGGCTGTCAAATATGGAAATTCCTGCGACAGTATAGAATAAGCTGCGACAAACAGTGGATCAAACACTCAGAACGCCACCCCTGCTTCGGTCAGGGGTGGCGTTTTCTTTTGAGATAACGATGGCGATACAGCTAATACAAGGGCTCAAGAAGATTCGCAAGGTGATCCGGCTCGCAAGCGGCTTGCCCGACGCCGGCCGCCAGTGGGTGGTCTGGTGGTACTGCGGCATCAACAAGAACCACCAAGCAGAATCCCAGCCGAGCGCGCTGGTGGCCTTCCGTGAATTGTTGAGTTCCGGGCATTTGTCGGATGACGTGTACCATCGGCGGGTGCCGCTCACGGCACTTGGTCAAGTCAGAGTAGGCACTGTCTGGAAGGAGGGGCTATGCCAAGCGGAAGTGATACTGGATACCAAAGAATTCGCCGTCGATTTTACGAAGGGTGAGTGGAAACTAACGTCGTTCTGGCTGGCGGCTGAAAACGGCGAACTACCGCCGTTTCCACATGGCATCTATCCGCTTAAGTATCAGAAGGACCAGAACTGGCTCCTTGAGTTCGCGCTCGCTACCGGCGGCCGGTTGATTGTCCCTTGCCTCGAGTTTTTCACTAGGTGCTACGGGCGCTCGGCAGAACTGAGGCGTGTGCTCGCGACCTATCCTTGGAGCGAGTGCAAGGAGAAACGCCTTTACGCTCCTCTAGATGAGCCGGAAGAGCCCGATAGGTGGAAGGTTAAATTGAGAAAGCGGCTTGTCAACGGTGATGTCGTCCTTCTCGCTCACGCGAAGTACGAGCTCTACACCGAGAGGGCTGTTAAGGCGATCTACGCGCAAATCGAAGCCCACTATGAATCGGCCAGCCCGAAACCTGCGTTCATAAAGGTTGCCCCCTGGTTTCGCGGTCCTGCAAGTATCAAGGCGAAAGGTATTTGGTTTGATGACGGCAAATCCTTTCTCGCTTTGCAGGTTGTCGGCTGCAGTGACCCAAGTGGTGTGCCTATTTTGCGTGGTAGGGAAAACTCGAACAATGCCAAGGAGCGCACCGAGAATGACGAGCCTGGGTCAGCATGGGCTGGAATGCCAACTCGAGTGCTCGCCAAGCTCCCTGAAATCGTTGATCTAACCGATGAAGTGGAGCCCGATCCGTCCGCTATTTCGATGGAGATTGAAGACCCGGAGTTCGAGGTTTTAGGCCAGCCGCGTGTTGTTGTCGAAATGAAGAAAAACCGAGCTCATAGCTCTTCAGGTCAGAAGGTGAAAGGAACCGATGCGTCGCAGTTCTCCAGCGGGGAACCGTACGGCAGAGGCCAAGGGGTTGGATACGCATCCATTCACGCACGTCCGGTCATGGAGTCGGAGGGTATGCTGCGGGATATGTGGAATGCGATGCTTTTCATGAAAAGGGCTTACCCCAAACGAGTTACTTCTGTAGCCTTTTTCACTGTCAACGACGGCTACAAGGAAACGCCTGAACCTACGCTGATTCCCTTTGCACCGTTCGCCGAGAAAGACGACGTGAAACCCGATGTTCGTAACTGGCCATACATACGTCTGGGCTCATCGCCGGACGTCCGGGGCGTTCTAGTGGCAAGAATGACGATAGACGGGAGGCAGATCCACATCATGGAGATTCAGCGTAGACCCCAAAAGAGGAAGGATAGCCAGGGTAATACTCAGGAGGCCGAAGAGTCGTTTCAAGGGCTAGTGTTTGAGGTAACGAACCATGTGAACATCGACGCGTGGGCGGACTTTCTGTTGACTGAGGTTCGAGGGGTCAAGGGCGTCGTTGGAAAGCTTCTCCGAAAGTGTCCTGGGCCTGCCGAAACCTTCAGGCATCTTCCTGCCAAGACTGAGGAAATGCCGTGTGAGGCTGCCTTGAAAAGCGCTCTCACTAAGGTCGGTGTAAATCTTTAGATTTACATCCAAGTATGAATTCTGTGTCTGGCTGCGTTCTCAGCGCAGATGTACATGGTAGGTAAAATTCATGAGATGGGAGGTGCTGTGAGCTTCTCGCGATGCAGGTATGGATTGGCTCCAGCATGACTAAGTGTGGCAGGGTTCCGATGCATGAAGCGCGCCTTCTTCCATTGCGGCCAAGGCTTGGTCACGGCCCACACCACCGACCTGGGCCGACAGCGCGAGCAGGGCGCCAGACCAAGCAGCGGCCTGTACAAACGCCGTTGCAGGCGCACGTCCAGTAGCTTTCATAGCTTGGTGAATAGCCACGATCACCTTCTGCGCATAAATCACCACAAACCCAGCCAGGGCTAGCAGCAGGCCGACAAGGGATGACTTCACCGCATAGTCGAGCACAACCACGGCAGACTTCACGCGCACCTCTTTGATGAAGTCATCAAGGCGCGGATCGTGCGCGGCCATATGGCTGTCCAAAACCTTACGCATATGTTTTGCTGACTCTTCGTTGAACTTGAACCAGGTCATCTGATACATCACCCCGAAAAAGGTGATCTCTTCGGTGTAACGCAGGTGACTGTTCAGAAGGTCGCGCACCGCGCGGTACGCCGGATCGGTGAGCCCCCGGCCGCTCTCGATGAAGTGTGTGCGCACGGACTCGCGCAAATCGAACAGACGATCACGGGTCGCGTCTAGCATGGACGGTCGCAGCATGAACTTCCACGTTGCCAGCAACAGCAGCAGTCCAATTCCAAGCAGGGTTACCTGGCTCATGTTCTCACTCCCCTCGGCGTAGCGCCGGTTTCGGTAAGTCCGCTCGACGTGCGATCTGGATCGCTTGCCTCGACTTCCTTTTGATATCTGCTCTTCTGCGATATCGCGCGCAACTTCCCCTTGCGTTCCAGCCACCATGCGCCCGTTGCGACAGCTCCCCATGCATAGCCGGCAACAGAGCCAAGCTCCAACGCCTGAACAACGCTTGCCAGTGCGGTGATCGACTCGGCTGATTGCCCTTGTACCAACGGGCGAAGCCCCTCAAAAACCAACCACACGCAACCTAATATCCCGAAAATGATGGCAAGGTGACTGGCAAAACCAATGCTCAGCTCAAACTTCCGTGCTGCCAGTTTTGCCTGCTCGAATGCCAGTTCGTTCTTGTTCATTTGATTATCGCGCATCGAAAGAGTTTTGCGCGCAGTGTAACAACTATCTCATGCTGCTGTAATGAACAACAACACGCCGAGATGGCTCTGAATCGTCTCTCGTAGGCGTCTTTCTCGCGCCTTGCGCCTGTAGTCAGTGTATGCGCTCTACCGCAAATGTCGCCACCTAGCGGACGCACCGCACTAGCCGCCAGCATCATGAGCTTGATTCAGTCCGCACGACCTACCGGTGACGACCCATTTGCCTATCTGAAGGGCGTGCTCGCTTGCCTGCCCAGCCATGCAGCCAGATCGGCGAGCATCTGCCCCACATCACTGAACGCCGCTCGGCCTCTGCTAAACAACTCGGTCAAGACGGGGGCACTGGGCGCATACGGCCTGCGATTTTCTGCATCGAGTGACCGATAGGTTGCAAGAGCGGATCTTCGGCCACGCATGTCAGCTGGAGCTACTTGCAGAAAGCGGGTCCGGCGCGAAGCGCTGCGAGGCCATGGCTACACGCGAAGTAGCGGTGTTCGGCGAACTAGGTTATTTGGCAATAAGAACTTTGGCATAATTGCGACATGAAATCACGCCGAACCTTCGAGCTAGCCATCCATCCGGATCCTTGTCCCTATTTGCCCGTCGAACGCGGGCCGTCAGGACAGGGTGTGGGGTGGTGGGTGCCACAAGTCAAGCACACTTGCCTAGCCAAGTACATCGGCGCCACCCGCAAGGCTCAGGCGAAGTTTCCCAAGCGAGTGTTGATCGACCCCTTCTGTGGTCCGGGTCGCATTCAGGTACGTGGTGAGAGCTTCACGCGCGATGGCGGCGCAATGGTCGCGTGGCGGCAATCGGTGAGCTCGGACTGTCCATTTACCAGCGTGATGGTCGGCGATCTCGATATGGCGCGGGCTGTTGCCTGTGACGCCCGATTGGCAGCGATTGGGGCGCCGGTGCAACGGTTCGATGGCCCCGCCGCAGAAACGGCGCCCCGCATGGCCGAAGCGGTACCCCGCGGCGCCCTCTGCCTCGCATACATCGATCCATACAACCTCGAGTACTTGTCGTTCTCGATTATCAAGAGGTTGGCACGGCTCCCGCATATCGATTTTGCCGTCCATTTTAGCCTGATGGATTTGACGCGCAATGTCGATATGGAACTCGATCCGGCGCGTGATCGCTTTAGTGAGGCGTTGCCGGGATGGCGTGATCGCGTGTCCGGCACAATCTCCAAGAAGGGCCTCGCTCCTTGGTTCTTTCAGGAGTGGCATCAGCGCATCTCGGAGCTTGGTTTTTCCGTCAGCCATGAAATGCCGCTCGTCACAGACGGACAAGGTCGCGCGCTGTACCGACTCGTGTTCTTTAGCCGGCACGCGTTTCCTGACAAGATTTGGGGCGACATTGCCAGGGGCCCAAATCTCGCTCTCGGCTTTTAAGAAGGCGTCCTCGCAGGGGCGTCAGCATCCACGACTCTCTCCTGGGTTGCAAATTGTACGATCGTCCACCAAAATGATGGCATGGGGCGGCCGAACAAAGATGCTGAGTACTTGGGGTGCTTGCGTGACTACTTCGCGCAGAATCGGGCGTTGCCTTCCTATGCAGAGCTGAGCAAAGTGTTGGGATTCCGAGCCAAGAATGCTGCCTTTAAGCTGGCGGGCCGGCTGATGAGCGCGAACTATTTGGAGTCCGGCCCTGGCGGGCGTTTAGTGCCGGGGCCTCGATTCTTCGAACTGCCTTGCATCGATGCTCGCGTACCTGCAGGTCCAGGAGACCCAGCGGAATTCTCCGGCGGTGTCGAGTTCAAGGAGATCGACCGCCTGCTCGTTGATGTCCCATCACGGACGTTTTTAGTCCCGATTCGGGGTGACTCTATGTGCGACGCAGGTGTGCTCGACGGTGACACGGCAGTCGTGGAGCTGACGCCGATGGCGAACCCAGGGGATTTTGTTATCGCCTTGGTGGACGGCCAATACACCATGAAGGAGTTGCGGTACGAGCAGAACAGGCCGGTGCTCGTACCACACAATGAATGCTATGAGCCCATCCGGCCGGAGTCGGACTTGAGCATCATCGGCGTCGTAAGGGGCATCATTCGGCGCTATCGATCGAGCGGTGGGCGGGTGGATGCCCGAGTGCGAGGAGAGAGGATATGACCACTATCAGCCGTATTGAATGGACTGAGCGGACGTGGAACCCAACGGTCGGTTGCACAAAGATATCGCCAGGTTGCAAGCATTGTTACGCGGAGACGATGGCGCGACGACTCAAGGCCATGGGGACGCCGGGCTATGAGAACGAGTTTGCGCTCACCCTGCTTCCGGAGCGGCTGGAAGACCCGATCAATCGCAAGAAACCGACCGTTTACTTCGTCAATTCGATGTCGGATCTTTTCCACGAAGCTGTGCCAGACGAGTATATCGAGGGGGTGTTCGAGGTGGTCACCAAGACACCGCACCACACTTACCAGATTCTGACAAAGCGGGCTGCGCGGATGGCGTCCTTCTTCAAGACACGCAAGGTGCCAAGAAACGCCTGGCTTGGCGTCTCTGTGGAGGATCGCGAATATGGGCTGCCGCGAATCGACTATCTGCGGAGCGTTAAAGCATCGATTCGCTTCCTGTCGGTTGAACCGCTCCTCGAGGATATCGGATCGATGGATCTCAAGGACATTCACTGGGTGATCGTCGGCGGCGAGTCCGGTCCGCGTGCTCGCCCGATGAAAAGCGAATGGGTACAAACCATTCAGCGACAGTGCGAAGCGCAGGATGTTGCTTTCTTCTTCAAGCAGTGGGGCGGCTGGGGCGCTGACGGGAGAAGGCGTGCGAAAGCAGCTAACGGTCGAGTGCTAAACGGTCGCACGTGGGATGAGATGCCGTTGGAGATAACCCAACGGGTTGCTGCGCGGTAGTTGCCCCCACCGTTGCATTAGAGTGCTTTTGTCATGCACAGTTGAGGCCCGGTCAAGCCAGTTGCGGCCCTTCGCGGCCGCGCCTACAACTCGATGACGACTAGCCATTACGACTGGATCTTGGGGCGGACGCCGCCAAAGCTTCTTCGCCACAGCGCGGTCAAGCACGCGTTACTGCGCGATTATCTCGTCGACTACTTCCTGACGCTCGTTTCTACGCCCCATCAGGATCGTGTTCAGCTGACCGTGGTCGACGGCTTCTGCGGCGGCGGCCGCTACATAGACGAGGCGGGCGACGAGGTTCCGGGGTCGCCGGTCGTGATCCTCGAGGCCGTTCAAGAAGCGCAGGCTCGCCTGCTTCACGAACAGCAGAGGCGTAAGCCCATCGAGTTCGACATCGAGTTAATCTGCATTGACGATTCATCGTCGGCAATCGAGTACTTGCGCTACGTACTCGAGGACCAAGGCTACCGCGACAAGCTGCGTAGCGGATCGGTGCAGACGCTCATTGGCGATTTCGTCTATCTGGCGGACAAGGTGATCGCGGAAGCGGGCCGCCGCTCGCCGAGGGCCGGCCGCGCCATCTTTGTTCTCGACCAATACGGGTACGACAAGGTGCCACTCAGTACGCTGCATCAGATCTTCTCCAAGCTGAAGCGTGCCGAGGTCATCCTGACCTTCAATGTTGATTCGCTGCTCAATTTCCTCTGTGAGAAGAACCTCCTCGACTTCGAACGAAAGACAGGGATCATGGGCACAGCAACCGCCGCAGATCTGGACAAGGAAGCACGTAGCCCCTACTGGCGCCTTAACGTGCAGGCAAACTTGTACCAGAGCATCACGTCGGGCTCGGGTGCTAGTTACTTCACCCCCTTCTTTGTTCGTCCAGAACGCGGGCATGGCGACTTCTGGCTATTGCACTTGTCACAGCACTGGAAGGCCAGGGACGTGATGACCGGCGCACATTGGCAGCACCATAACCATTTCATACATTACGGTGCTGCTGGTTTTGACATGCTCAGCACCGGTTACGCCGCACGCATCGATAACGAGGCGCGTCCCCAGGCGGCCTTTGAGTTCGACGACATCGCTTCGGCGGCAAGCCAAAACGACATGCTTACCCAAATCCCGCAGGCGCTCGGCCAACATCCGGGTGGCATCTGTTTCGAGCATTTCTTTCTCGCGAGGATCAATACGACACCGGCGACCAAGGAGATGGTGGAGAGCACGATCCTCCAACTCGTGCGCGAAAATGAGATCGAGATCGTGGGGGCGGATGGTGGCGTGCGCAACGTCCGTGCCGCACTAAAGCCGGACCACGTCCTGCGCTTGCCGATGCAGCGATCTTTTTTCTTTCCGTCTCGATAATGGCACTGAGCATCCGACAACATGGTCCAGAGCGGGACAGCACACAACATTCTGCCGATCGACTTGGCGCACAAAACTGGACCCGAACACAGGTCGACACCCCTATCGAAAATTGGTCACCTCAGTCGCGCAGGGGAGAAGCGAACTGTCGGAGGAGGATCAGAACGCGGTTGTCGGTACGTTGAGTCTTCATGCCAATGAAATTGCAAAGAATCAGCCTGAAAAGCTCGCAAAGCTGCGGAACGACATCGAGCTTGTGACTCTGGAAACCTTGATCAAGCGACATGAAGAGATGCATGCCGAAAGGTTGATCGAGAGTCTCTGGCATGATTTTCTCAATGAGGGCCCGTTCATCCTGAGCATGGCTTTCGGATACAGCTCTTTGAGTTGCCCGGCATGGTGCCTATTGCTGCAGTTCCAGTTCGAGATGACAGCAAGCTGTGTTCCGTAATGAGCGTCACCACGATGCCGAGTGTGTAATCTGCCAGCAGATTGCTTGCTTGCTCGCCCACCGCTACCGAAATATCATAGTACGTCGGCTCGGTTGCAGGGGAAGGTCGGCACATCGAAAAAGCCTGGGACATCGCGCGCATGGCAAAGAAATCAGGGTCAAGTCCTCTGCTCATCATGGCAGCCATCATCATCGGGGCTATCGCGTCCGTACCCAAGGACGTCTGGGTCTTCCTCTTTATTATTGGAGGTGTTGTGCTAGTAGCCTGGCTCGCCAAGAAACTACTCGGAGACAAGACCAAGGCGACAGCCGAGTCGCCGACGGCGCAGTCTCGAACTGCTCAACGGGCGCGCGAGTCGGCGCAGGCGACAGGAGACCTCAAGACGATCCGCGGTAGGCCGGAAGAGGGGTTCGCTAGCTTCCGCATGGATGGAGCTGCCGACAGTGATGAGTTCCGAGTCCCGGCATCATCCGTCTCCAGCAGTAGCCTGCGTTGGGTGCCGGCCGGCGAGAAAGCGAACGTTGCAGGGTTCGATCTACCCGGAGGCATGGTTTACATCGGAAGTGGCCCTCACGATGACTACGGTTACACCGAGCCTTCGGCCATTAATCCAAAACTCGGTGTGACCGGTAGCCCCGTCGACTGGTCGGTTCGCCTCACTGACTACTGGCCCTCTTACTCTTCAATCTCTCCCGATGCTCGTCGTGCATACCTTCAGTGGCTGGCTGATGGTCGACGCGCGCCGGACGCGAACATCGGATACGTCTTCCTGTTCTTCTACGGTCTAGAGCGCAGAGTCCTTGTCGATCTCGGTTCAGGTTCAAGTGAGGGGGGTGAGATTGAGGTCATCAGGAACGAGGTGCGCCACTTACTTGGCATCTATGGCGACAACAACTCCTTCCGCAGGTATGCGAGCCATTTCCTGGCTTTCATCGAGGCCGACACCTACAGTACTCAAGCCTTCACTCCCGACCCGCCCGCAGTCAATTCGACGCTCGAGCACGGCTACGAGCTGCCCCTGAGCCTGAAGCTAGGCCTCGGGCACCTAGCGGTTGCACAGAAGCCCGTTCCGGCGTCATGGGCCTTAGCATGGGCGCTGAACGACCCCAACATCTACCGGCGTACCCCCGTATCGCGGTGTGAGGCGGAGTTCAAGGCTCTCTTCAACCGCAAGTACGCTGAAGACTTCGGCGATGGATTCGTGCTCCGGCTCAATAAGACGAAGCTCCAGGTTACCTACCAACCGTCATCAGGTGCTCTCGGAAGACAAGAGATGCGTCGAAAAGTGGGCGATCTGCCAGACGTCACGGCGGTCAAGGGCCCCATCCAGAAGCTGCAGGCGTTGGTGGACGCTTGCACGACGTCCCTGGAGTCCTACAGTCGCTTCATCGGACGAAATCCCGACAAGGCGCAAGCCCTCGAAGGCTTGCTTCAATTACCGGTCGAGCTTTGGCCTGCCCCAGTTCGTGCTGAACTGGATGACCTCAAGAGCCGCGTCGGCGACGGCATGCTCTTGATGGCGTTTGGGGAGCTGTCCGGCCGCCTCAAGAGCGCTGGGGCACTGTCTCGCGACAAGGTGATTGGCCTAGCCCGCGCACTTGAATCCCTGCACATCGGCCTGGAGCCCGACGTTCTTGCCGGTAGTCGCACACCCAAGGCCGAGGACAGGGTTGCGCTCTTCGCCACCCTGCCGGAGGACAGCACCGCACGGGCCGGACACGCGTATCGCGCGGCGGCGGTCACCCTCGATCTGGCCTGCATGGCCGTTCATGCAGATGGCGAGGCGTCTGCCCACGAACTGATGTCGCTGACCAAGCAGATCAATGCCTGGGCTCATTTGAGCGACACCCAACGGAAGCGACTCAAAGCACACCTGCGCCTGGGCATCGACCAACCCGCGACGCTAGCCAGCCTGAAGAAAAAGCTGGAGCCCTTGTCGGAAGACGCGCGCCGCTCAATCTGCCGCCTACTCGCGCATCTCACGCAAGCTGACGGCGTCGTGAGCCCCGCCGAAGTGAAGTTTCTTGAGCGCACCTACAAAGCCTTGGCGCTGGACACCAAGCTCGTTTACTCGGACCTGCATGCGAGCCCCGCGCCAAATGTCGTCCCCACCACATCCACCACGCAAGCCACACCTGTTGTGACCGCCATCGGTGCGACAGCGGGCTTCGCCCTGGACCCCGCTCGCATCGCACAACTGGAAAAGGAAACCGCCGAAGTCTCGGAACTGCTCGCGAAGGTGTTTGTGGATGAAGAAGCGCACGAGCCCGCCCAGATTATGGAGGCGGCGCCAGAGGAAGAGCTCACGGCAGCTCCCGGAATTCTTGGTCTCGATGCAGACCATTCGGCCTTTGTTCGCATTCTTGTCTCAAGGACCTCTTGGCTCCGTGGCGAGCTCGCAGATGCTGCGGCTGACATGGAATTGATGCTCGATGGTGCGCTAGAGCACATCAACGAGGCAGTACTGGATGCGCTGGATGCGCCCCTGACAGAAGGTGACGACCCGATTGAAATCAACAAGGAAGTCTTGGAGGCGCTACCAGTATGAGCACAATTCGCGCGAAGGACCGTGATGCGGTCATTCAATCGCTACGCGCGGGCGTCGTCCCGCGGGTCGGCCAACATCTGATTCAAGTCGGGCGAGTGAAAGAGCTCGAGGCGCTGATGAAGGATGTGGAGCGCATCGCTGACGCTGGCTCCGGATTCAGAGTCGTCATAGGTGAGTACGGCTCGGGAAAGACGTTCTTCTTGAACCTTGTTCGTGCCATCGCGATGGAGAAGAAGCTCGTCACGATGCATGCGGATCTTAATCCAGACCGTCGACTCCATGCGACCGGCGGGCAAGCCCGCTCGCTCTATGCGGAATTGGCCAAGAACGTTTCCACGCGCACAAAACCGGATGGGGGAGCCCTCCCCGGCATCGTCGAGAAATTCATCGCGCAGGCCAAGTCCGAAGCGAAGACGAGCGGGAAACCCAGCGAAGCGATAGTGCGCGAGCGCCTAGACCACCTGTCAGAGATGGTGAACGGTTACGACTTCGCCGAGGTCATCGCAGCGTACTGCCGAGGTTTTGACGAAGGTAACGAACAGCTCAAGTCAGACGCTATCCGTTGGCTACGCGGGGAGTTCACCACAAAAACGGACGCCCGCGCTGCATTGGGCGTACGCACCATCATCGACGACGCCTCGATATACGACCAGCTGAAACTGCTCGCCCGCTTTATCCGGCTTGCGGGTTATAGCGGCCTGATGGTCTGTCTGGATGAGTTGGTGAACCTCTACAAACTCTCCAACACACAGGCGCGTAACGCCAACTACGAGCAGATCCTTCGCATCCTGAACGACTCTTTGCAGGGCTCCGCAGAAGGGCTCGGGATAGTGCTTGGAGGCACACCCGATTTCCTGATGGACACGCGTCGTGGCCTGTATAGCTACACTGCCCTGCAGTCTCGGCTGGCAGAAAACACCTTCGCCAAGGCCGGCATGGTGGACTATTCGGGCCCCGTTCTTCGGCTTGCGAGCCTTACGCCCGAGGACTTCTACGTGCTCCTCAACAAGCTGCGTCATCTCTATGCCAGTGGTGACAGAGCCAAGTATCTGGTTCCGGATGAAGCCATTCCCGCCTTTATGGCGCACTGCGCTCAACGCCTTGGGGATGCTTACTTCAGAACGCCGCGGACAACCATCACCGCCTTCATCAATCTTCTGGCCATCCTTGAGCAGAATCCCTCCGCGGACTGGACGGAGCTACTTGGGCACGTCGCTGTCGAGAAGGACATGGGTGGAGCCGCGGACACGGCGGTTGAGGATGACGACGAACTCGCCAGCTTCAAGCTCTGACTCCCAGGCCTTCCAGTTGTTGGATGCGCGCATCCAGCGGTGGATCTGGAGAGAGGGATGGACTGCCTTGCGCGATGCGCAGGAGAAGGCGATTCCGGCTCTTATCGATGCCGACCGCGACGTCATCGTGGCTGCCGCAACCGCAGCGGGGAAGACCGAAGCTGCCTTCTTCCCCATCCTGACCCATATGCTCCGTCACGAGCCAGATATTGGCTCGGTGCTCTATATCGGGCCGCTTAAGGCGCTCATCAATGACCAGTGGGGCCGGTTGTCTGACTTGTGCGAGTCGTTGGACATCCCTGTTGTTGCCTGGCATGGCGATATAGCGGCCAGCAAAAAGCACAGGTTCGTCAAAGACTCCCGCGGCGTGCTCCTCATCACTCCAGAGTCCCTCGAGGCCCTGTTCGTTCGACGGGGCTCCGCCATGCCAGGCCTGATGTCCCGCCTTCGATACGTCGTTATCGACGAGTTGCACGCCTTCATCGGTTCCGAGCGAGGCAAGCAGCTTCAATCGTTGCTTCACCGCCTTGAACGAACCGTTGGGCGACGGCTCCCTCTGGTTGGCCTGTCCGCGACTCTGGGGGATATGGGGCTTGCTGCCAGCTTCCTTCGGCCCGACGGAGTAGATTCGGTCGAGTTGATTGTTGCCAAAAGCGGTGGGCAGGAGCTGAAGGTGCTCATCAAGGGCTATGTAGAGAAGCCACCGCGGGTCGAGGAAGATCCAAATATCGAAGATCCCGAGATGGAGGACCTTGTCAAAGGATGCACGCTGGAGGTGGCCGAACAGCTCTATAAGGCGCTGCGTGGCTCTAACAACCTTGTGTTTCCGAACAGCCGCAGGCAGGTCGAGATCTACGCCGACTTGCTAAGGCGGGCCTGCGAGCGAAACAACATCCCAAACGAATTCTGGCCGCATCACGGCAGCCTATCGAAGGAGTTTCGCGAGGAAGCCGAACGGGCACTGAAGGACGGGACGAAGCCAGCAACTGCCATCTGTACGACCACGCTCGAACTCGGCATTGACATCGGTTCAGTGAAGAGCGTCTGTCAGATTGGTCCACCGCCCTCCGTAGCGAGTCTGCGCCAACGTCTCGGCCGTTCGGGACGTCGCAAAGGCGAACCAGCCATACTGCGTGGTTACTGCATCGAACCAGAGCTGACGTCAAAATCCGGGCTGTCTGATTGCCTGCGCGAGGGCTTGGTTCAATCAATAGCGATGGTCCGACTGCTCATCAGAGGCTGGTTCGAGCCACCAAGGGTCGACGGGCTGCACGCGTCGACCCTTGTTCAACAGATTTTGTCAGTCATTGCTGAGCGCGGAGGCGCCACAGCGGCAGAACTGTGGGCAACCTTAGTCAAGGATGGTGCGTTTTCAAACATCACCCGCGACGACTTCGTTCTGTTGCTTTGTCATTTGGGCGACAAGCAGCTACTCATCCAAGACAGTTCGGGTCTCTTGTTACACGGCGAACTCGGCGAGAAACTGGCGAACCACTACGAGTTCTATGCTGCCTTCGCCTCTGACGAGGAGTTTCGCATCGTCTGCGACGGAAGGATGCTGGGCTCGCTCCCCGTTTCCCATCCCCTTGTACCCAGCCAACGCATCATCTTTGGCGGCAGACGCTGGCGTGTCATCGATGTCGATTCTGAGAAGAAGATAATCGTCGTAGCACCGGACAAAGGCGGAGCTCCTCCGGCATTCGATGGTGGCGCATGCATGGTGCATGACGTCGTACGACAGGAAATGCGCCAGGTTCTGATGGAAGCGGACCCGGTGCCATTCCTGGATGCTGGTGCTGCAGCACTATTGAATGAGGCTCGCGAGTTCTACCAACTCGCCGACCTCAGCAACAACTGGCTGTTCAACAAGGGCAACGACGTGGTGCTGCTAACTTGGCGGGGCGATTGGGTGAACGATGGCCTTGTCATGCTCCTTGCCCATGTTGGGCTGTCTGCTACCAATGAGGGGGTTGCATTGACGGTGTCGGGTATATCGTCCGACCGACTATCGGACGCCTTGGCGGATATTGCCGAGTTGCCTGCACCAGACCCGATACAGGTTCTCGCGGAGGCGAAGAACCTTCTCCGCGAGAAATGGGACTGGGCTTTACCCGAACCACTATTGCGGGGGGCCTTTGCTTCGCTGCACTTGGACCTTATTGGCGCACAAACCGTCGCGCAAGCCTTAAGTAGCCCCTGATCAGTTGATGTTCTGAGCACGGTTGTCCAAGTCAGCCATTTAAACCGACTCTGATGATTGTCGTTTGCGCTCCTCGCTTTGTGGTGGCAGCGCGGTCTATGCCCTCAGTATTGTTTCCGGCTCTGAATAGTTCAGATTCTCCTAGTTTCTATTGACATGTAAATATCTTAATCGCATTCTTTATGCTCCAGGGCATAGCAAACAGCGAAAGGAGTCTCCCATGTCTGGTTCCAGCGGCAGTTCTGGCGGTATCGGTTTCTCGAGCGGGGCGAGTAGCTGCGACTCCTTGGTTATCACGACGCAGTTAAACTCTCCGAAGCCCGCGGTGGTGGAGAGAATTGACGTTGGCGATGAACTGGATGTGAGGACGATGCAGGTGGGGAGCACCACGACAGTCGTTGCGATGCACGATGGTGAGCTCGCGGGTGGTATTGCGTCGCCAGACGTTCAGAAACTTCGAGAGTGCATAGCTGACGGCACGAACTACGTTGCAACAGTGATCGGGAAGAGTGACGGCCAAGTGACTGTCCGGGTAAGCGCACGATGAGTGGCGAAGGCGGCACTGGCGCCGACATCGCCGTCGTCGGGGGAGTGTACCGGGAGCGTTGCATGCGCCCAGCCTGGCGCGAGATTTACGGATCGGCCGGCAGGGCGGCCTCCGCAATAGCATCGATGGGGGCGTCGGTGTCGCTGCACTCGTATCTTGATCCGGCAGCTGCCGAGGTGCTTGCTTCGAGGGGTGCATTCGAAGGATTTCACGTCGCCAGAAACGATTCAGTTCAAGAAATAGCCTTCGACTACGACCATGGCCTTGCAACGCCGAGAATTCTGGGGCGCGGAGTGGTTGGGGCGGCCTTGCGGGTGTCTGCTTCACGAGTGCTTCGTTTCGGAATGATGGACGGAGATGCAATCGTTCATGGCCAAAAGGTGGTCTACGACCCCCAAGATGCTTATGCCCCGGAATCCTTCCACGCAAATGGCTCAACTGCTGACGAACTCGCGCTTGTGCTGAACCAGCATGAGGCTGCCTTGCTAACAGGAGCAAGGGACGCTTCCGCAGAGACGATGGCCGGCGATCTTATGCAACAGCAGCGTGCAGCCGTCGTGGTGATCAAACGCGGTGCGATGGGTGCTCTGGTCCGTGATCAACACGGCGTGGCGACCGTTCCCGCCTACCAGTCGCAGAAGGTTTGGAAGATTGGCTCCGGGGATAACTTCGCGGCTCACTTTGCTTATCGGTGGTTGCACGAAGGACGAAGCGCTGCAGAGAGCGCGGACCTTGCCTCGCGTGCGACCGCCTATTACTGCCAGACCCGTGGGTTTGCGACCCCCCCGGTGCTGGAGTCGTTCACTCTGAGCCCGATCGTTCCATCCGAGGCGTTTTCTCGAGGTCACCGCCCGAAGGTTTATCTTGCCGGCCCGTTTTTCAGTCTTGCTCAGCTATGGCTGATCGAGCAGGCCAGAAGCGACCTGTTGGCCGCAGGGTTGAAGGTGTTCTCGCCTTACCATGACGTCGGACACGGAAGCGCCGAGGATGTCGTTCCCCTTGATCTTGAGGGGATCAACGATGCCGATTTGATCTTCGCGGTCGGTGATGGAATGGATCCAGGCACGGTCTATGAGATCGGTTACGCGCGGGCGAAAGGCAAGCCTGTCATCGTCTACTGTGAGAACGAGTCCGACGAGAACAAGAAAATGATGGGCGGCTCGGACTGCCTGCTCTGCGATGACTACGTGAGTTCGATCTATCAGACGCTCTGGACGGCTTGCAGGCTATGAGATCAGCCTTGCTCCTGTCGGGCGGCATGGACTCGCTCTCGATCGCCTGGTGGAAGAGGCCCGAGATCGGGATAACGATCGACTATGGCCAGTTGGCTGCCCAAGCCGAAATCACCGCATCGCAGTTGATCTGTAGACGACTGGGAATTGAGCACCATGTCGTGCGGATCGACTGCCGTGCGCTGGGTTCCGGCGACATGGCAGGCGCCGATGCCGACTGCCATGCCCCAGCAAGTGATTGGTGGCCGTACCGGAACCAGATCCTGATTACGTTCGCGGCGGCGAGATCGCTGTCACTTGGCGTGGGGAGGCTCATGATCGGCACGGTCAAATCGGACTCAGCCCACCGCGACGGCACCTCGGACTTTGTCGAAGCGATGAACGCCCTGGTTGCGCTGCAGGAAGGAGGTATACGGGTCGACGCGCCGGCCATCCACCTTGGGACTGTTGAACTCGTTCGTGAAGCGGGCGTGCCCCGTGAGCTCCTCGCTTGGGCACATAGTTGCCATAAAGCGAATGTTGCTTGTGCCAATTGCCGTGGCTGCAACAAGTACTTCGAGGTACTCAATGAGCTTGATGGACGACTGGGTTGATCTGGGAAGCCCCCGACTGCGAGAAACTCCACAGCGCTACGCGCCCTTGAAGTGGCCGCTAGGGGCCCGTATGGCTCTGCCCGTCCCTGTGTTTTCCTCTGGATCGAGTCGTTCATGCGCAGAGCTATTGCTTCAGAGGCGCACAAAGCGCGAGTTCTCGCGACTAAGCTTGGAGATGTTGAGCAAACTGACCTGGCTGACCTGCCAGGTGCAGGGGACAGGAGGTGATGAGCTTGGATTTACTTTGTCGCATCGTCCCTGCCCGTCTGCAGGAGCCATTCATCCCATTCACCTGCTGGTGATCGATCCGCAGGCCGGGCGGTGGCTCAGGTATGACCCAGTGACTCACGGCTTGGACGAGGTGATTACCCAACTTGAGCCAAGCGGGGTATTGGCCGAGATGCACAGTGTCGTCCCGGCAACATCTGCAACGCTTCTCATTTTGGCGGCAGAGCCTGGCAAGACCGCTGCAAAATACGAAGCTGCGGAAAGTCTTGTCTGGCGGGATGCAGGGGTATTGCTGGGTTTTCTTGCGGTCGCCGCGGAGGCTATAGGCTTGAACTACTGTCCTTTGGGCGTAACGGGCGAGCCCTGGGTGGGACGGCTACTCGATCAGCCTGGCTTGGCGGGGGTCGGAGCGGCCTTTGTGGGCGCGCGGCCGGACTAGCGGAAGATCAGATACAGGCGCCATGGTCGTCTCACTTGGGCGCACCCCTTTTCGCTTCCCGCCCATGAGCTGAGTGATCGTCCGGGGAGAGGACATCATTTCGTGCCACATCACAGCATCTAGCTCGGACGCGCGGACGCCGATTGCCTTGGAGAACCGCAGAAAGCGTTCTTCCAGCTCAAGATAGTTCCGCTCGACACTCAGGTCCTCGTCGAAGAAGCGTGCGAGTGCTCCGGCACGGAGGATGTGAATATCGAGGATGGCGACGTCGTCGGCGTCGAGCCAGTTGCGCGCGACCCACGAGGCGGTTTTGAACCCGATGCCTGGTAGCTGAATCAGCCAATCGCGCAGAGCCCGGCCGCTCGTCAGCGGCGGCTGTTCGACTGAAAGGCGCGCAAGGGCGGCGCTCAGGTACCGCGTCTTTTGCCGCACAAAGCGATATCGAATGTGGCGGCCATCGATATCGAGTGGCTCCGATAGCAACTCCCCGATCTGTGCTTCGGTGGGTGTTCCTTGAAGGGCACCGCACGATCTCAGCTTCTGGAAAGCGGCGACGCCGACCGCTGCTGGGATGCCATGCCCGCCAAGTAGGCAAGCTGCTACCTCTTCGGCAAGGGTGCTTCCCAAACGATATCGAATTGGGGTGCCGCAGATCCGCCGCGCGATCACCTGGTATGTCCAGTACGCGGGTGTAGGGAAGGCTTCGACCGCGCCCCATGGCACGCCAGGTAGTGTCTCGGCATCGGGCGGGGGAAGATCGACCTTGATGATTGCTGCGCCTGTGAATACCGCGGCAGTTTGCATCATGTTGTACATGCCCTTTCGTTGTAGCGGTTGTTAAGCACCTGCAAGATGTGCTCGCGCTCGACAGGGTCCATCCGACCGAAGCGCTCAAACAGCCTCTCGTGCCGTCGTTTGACGGCTTGGCGCTCGCGGAACGTCGCCCCCAAAAAAGACGCATCGTGTAATTGCGTGGGCTCAGGAAAATTCATCCAGACACATTCTTGGCGAAGTCCTCTTTGCGTATTGGCAGAAAACGACACCCTTCGCCACCCGCGAAGTCGTTGTTCGTAGAGAGCACTCTCGTAGCCCGAGATCATCACCATGCACGGCAGCGTAGCGAGTACATCCAGAAGGCGAAAGTGATCTAAGTCCGAGTACTCGTATCGGTAGATCTTCGTCCGACGACGCGTGGCCGCCACGTAGGGTGGATCTGCGTAGACCAGTTCGTTTCCAAGGAATGTGTACTGTTCAAGGAAAGTGACCGCATCTGCCTGAACCACCTTGCACCCCATAGGGGTGCTTTGCGACCACGTTGAAACAACACGCTCGTCAGCGTCAATGCCGATCGTGGTATTGGCCGGTCGCTTGTTCCTCAACACGGCGCCGCTACCGAGGTGAGTCTCGATGTAGGTTTCATGGGGGGGCATCAAGTTAATCAGCCGTTGATAGCACTTGCCTTTTCCGCCGGGATAGCTCATGTCGTGAATCATCGTCGGTTCTGACGATGATTGCAAGCGTTAAACGACACGAACTCTGAGTAAGATGCATTTCATATCGGTACCCAGTATTTGATGCCCTTCAAGGTGACGACAGCACCGGCGTCATCGAGGGTGACATCGCGCTCTGTCAGCGTCAGTACGGCTCGTGCCGGAACATTATGGAAATACTCCATTGCGCAAGGTATCCAGCGCTTCAGCACGTCATCCGTGCCAAGATCCTGTCGGAGAAGGTTTGTTAGCTTCCCCTCCAGCGCTGAGCGTCGCGCCTTGACAATCTGCAACTGATCAACGCGAGGTATGAGCTTGCCACCAAAGGCGTTGTTCACGAAGTTAGCGAACCCGGTAATGGCTGCCAGCTGCCCCGGTGAAGCCGAAAGGAAAACATCCAATTCGGCTTGACTGGGCAGTTTTCGCCCGTCTTGATCACAGCGTCTCAGTAACGATGCGGCAGGACTCAGAGCAAGTCGGATTGAGCGTAGTGACGTTTTCCCCTCAGCGTGCCTTGTCCTCAGTGTGTTCGCGAACGCCACGAGTGCATTGGAGCCCTTGCTTCCTTTCGGCAAAGAAGCGTGAATCGCGTCAATTCGGCGACGCTCGGAATCGGCTTCTCGCAGCGCCGGGTCGGCCACGATGCCGCGCGTTTCCCTAAGCCAGCGCATCGGCAGGCGCGCAAGATGCAAACCTTCTGCACCGAAGATATCCAAGAGTGCATGATAGTTGGCACACGAAGGCCATTGGTCATTGATATTCAGAAAGAACTGCAGGTATCGGTGTATTTTTTGAGCGGCCTTGTGCGGTCCGGTCGCGTTGATGAGCCACAGACCAAAATCGCGAAAGGCCGCTGCCGTGGCTGGCGAAGAGAAGGCGGCCGCATCGATCTCGATGCGTTTAAGGGCCGTGCTTGTCCAGTAGCAACGTTCGCACCGATTTCGTCGTCCCGCAGGCATGACCTCGCCGCATTCGGGACAGGGAACCTCGCCTTGGTTTAGGCAAATTGCACATAGCCGGCGTCCGTCAGCTCCCTCCTGAAGGCGACGGTGACGGCGGCATGCTGAACAGGTCCCATAGTCAGCCACGGCACATCGGGGGCAGAGCCGCTTCCCGTGGCCAAAGCGCGTCACTCTAGTTAGCCTTGGCGATCCGGCTCCGCATGCCTCGCACGGCTCAACCTCCCGGAAATGCGGAGCACATGTGTTACAAACCGGGCCGTACTGTGTCAGCTTCCCTGTTCGGTAGTCAGACTTACCGCAGCGGACGCAGGGCTTGGCCCATTCACATTTATGGCAAACGGCTTGGGAGTCGTTAGTTGGAAGTCGAGCAATGAAGCCGCAAGCGGGGCAAATTCGTTTCTTGAAAACTCGTGCGTAGCATGTAGAGCAGTAACGATGGCCGTTGCGGACACGGCTGGCCTTCGACATTGCCCGACCGCATTCGTCGCAGCACTGGAGTGGGTGATCTGTACTCATCGAGAGGCTGCGTTCATTCTACGTAGCAAGCGAGCATGCATCCTCATGACTGTCTGCTTCGACCGTGGAGCACCAGATTTGTCTCGGGCTGGATAGCTGCCGATGCCGATCTGCCCGGGCAATGATTCGAGCAGCGTTAATACTGAGGCAGGAACGGGCTGCTTGGTGTGATGGAGGTAGCCTCTCGTGAGCAGTGCTGCATGTGTCGCTGCACGGAAACCTTCTGGTCCTGCTGAAAGAAGCCTCCACAACGCAGAGAGGAGTTGCATTCGTTCGCCTACCGGCAGAAGCTCCAGTGGTAATCCGGTTGCCGGCGGATTCAGCTGCACGGAGTTGATCCCAAGCTCACGTATGAGAGCGCGTAGCTTGCCGGATTGCGTGAGACTTGCCTTACGCAGAATCGTTAAAAAATAGCGTGATAGCTCAAACCAGTCAGCCGGTGAAAGCTGGGTGGTGCCGTAGACTCCTACCCCTGTTGTCAAAACGTCATCAGCGGTATTCTGAAAAGTGAGTGCGCTCTCCACGACCGGGAGTGTATCGACCTGGCGCAAATCCGAAACGCAAGTCGCACAGCGGGCAAGGTGCCCGTCTTCGGCTGATAACCGATGGGGTTCGAGTGGTGCGTGGCAATGAGTGCACCTGTCCGCTAAAAGCACGCCGTGTTTAACGCAGCCTGTGTGCCATGCCAAGCGCCACTGTCGCCGGAAGTATGGCTTCCCGTCTTCCTTCAGGCAGATGGGGCAGTATTGAAGGCCACCGTGACGCATGCGGTTTCTCGTGCCTTGTGCGAGTATCCACGGCCAAATTGCATAAGATTCAAGCGGCCCTCGTGCGATTGTTGCAGCAGTTGTGCGAAGGCTGGTGGTATGCAGCGTCGAAGTATCAATACCGGATACGCTTGCCAATGCGTCAACCTGGGCTTTGCTTAAGCCACGATCAGGATCTCTCGCCCATACACGCCAGCTCGGCCAAATACTCCCGGTCAACACCAGCGGATCGCAGCCTTGGGTGAGTGCGGCCCTTGCCAGCCAAGACGACAACAGTTCGTCTGGCTGCAAGGCAACAGGCAGCGCCCACCCCTCGTTCACGAGAGCATTTCTCGTATGCCGCGGGTGGGGCGTACCCACGCTTTGCCTTGGATTACGGGCTTGTCAATGATCTCCCTCCCTGTTTTGATCGCATCCTGAGCGCATTCAACAAGAAGGCGATGCAGATTACCGATGTTACCCTCAGAGATGGCATGCAGAAGGGCAGCAAGTTCAGGCTGATGCAATCGCGACGGATTTTTCAGAGGGCATACCTTCTCGAAACCGGCGAGAAGTCGTTGGAAATCTTGGTTGAGTTCCCATACCGGCAGGCTGATCACGTCGAAACGGCTCGCATGCTGTGGGTCAGTGTGTAGAACGCGAACAGCTTCACGAGTGCCAACCCCAACGATGGGGATGGCAAGTTCGTTACAAAGGAGCTTGATGGAATTCATGACCTCCCGTTGCTTGATTGCCGAACCCGTCAGCAATGAGTGAAACTCATCAATGATGAGCATCTTGACATGACACGCCCGGAACAAGTGTATGACCTGGTAGCGCAACTTGGACACCGGATCAGTTGCCCGGTAGTGCGTAAAGAAGCGTTCTAGGATGGAGATGTAGAGGCCCTTTTCGTCCGCGCTCGGCGGCGCTTCGGCAAGAATGATGGGTTTCACTGGTTCAGCGTCTTCATTGACGTAGCCCTGTCCGCACACATCCTGGAAACGACGAACGACCGTAGTTTTTCCGTTGTTTGGATCGCCGACAAGTAGCAGATTAGGCATCCGGGGACGGACAGGTTTATGCAGAAGGCCTTGAAGCGTTTCAAGCACTTGCTGTGCGCTCTTGTATCCTATCCAGCGAGGCTCATCCAGAAAGGCGATCCGCTCAGCATCGGAAAGCGACATGATGTGACGAAAATCCGAGTGGATGTGATCGTAATCGCTCATGCAATATCTCCGAAGGTGTCAATGTCGCCATCCACGAGACCGGCAAACGCCTGTACTGAAGACTGCGTTGGTGAAGGTTGTTTCGGGGGCAGAGGCACGGCAGGTGAGATGTTCTTCTCGTGCTCCTTGCGCCGTTGGGCCTGGCGCCGAGCCCGTTTAGTTTTCTCCTTGGCGTCTTCCACTTGGGAGCGCAGCTCCGTGATTGCGCGCAGGAGAGCAAATTCATTGATGCTCTTCAGCCCTTCACGCTTGAGCTTCTCTCGTGCCTGCTCGTACTCCCAGATACTCATGGCGGGCAGCGCCTGATCACTGAACGGGATCTTGAAATACTGCTTGAGCGTTGGATCAAAAAACCAGATTGTGCTGATGTCCCTGGGATCGCGGCGAAACACGAGGTCCAATTTCTTTCCGGTTTCTGAGTCCGTGGAATTGATCCATGGCCGTAAAGCTTCGGCGTAGTAGGTCACCCCGTCAATCGTGACGCCGAAGGTTTGCACTGTGCGACGAAAGGCAGGAAGAAAGTCCAAGAGGACCGTCAGCCGGTCGGTAGGTTTGGGTGGCACCCCGATACCCTGTACCTCGGCGTTGCCAAAAATGCCTATTTCCCATTTTTTCAGTGGCGTCATCCCTATGGCGGAATGTAGGCGTTGATGATAAAACTTGCTTATTAGTGTCACCAGCCAAGTCTCGAACTCGGACTTCGTCATGGCTGCATGCTTCTCCGCATCGTAGCCGTCGCGCTCTTTGATCGAAGAGAATGTGGTGCCCGGAAGGCCATGAATCTCGCGTAGTAGCGTCCCGAGCATTCGCTCGATGTGGCCACCGTACTGCGGTTGCTTGACCGGACGAAACTCCAGGTTGATTCCGTAGGCAAGGCAAGACTGCTGAAAATTGTTCGACCGGAAATCTGCACCATTGTCGACATGAATGGTGCGCGGTTTACCCCAAACAGGCCACTGAGCGTCGACCGTATGAAGTAGCAGCCAGTCATCCTTGGGTAGCATTGAGTGGGCGACGCACATGGCGACGGATGTCTCAGAGGGTGGGTCAAACGAGAGGTAATATCCGGTCACAATGCGCGTGTTTATGTCCATCGCCAGCGTAATCCACGGGCGACCGATGGGCTTGCGGAACACGTCATCCACTAGGATGATGTCGGCGGGAGTGTGGTCAATCTGCACGACTGCCAGTGGATAGTCGGCGTTCGGAAAGCGTCCGGCCGCTGGCAAAAACTTGTTTTTGGCCTTCTCTTTGAATCCTCTACCTCTTAGTCGCTCCTTTTCAGACAGCTTCGTGATGCGTGAACGAATCGTCATGTGATTCGGTGCTTGGATACCTCTTTCGGCACATCGACGCTGAACTTCTTGTATGGTCTTTTTCGCAGTGGGGCGCTGGACCGTGAGATAGTAGTCCCTGATCGTCTCTTCGATGACCTGTTCAGCATGGGGTGGTATCCGGCTTTTTCCTTCTAGCCAGCCACGCTTTTTTGGGATCAGTGCGGTGACCGAACCGTAGGCGTTGTAACGCTTCAACCAGCGATAGAGCGTCGACGGGTCGATGTTGCAGGCCTTCGCTTGTCGCTCAACTTCGTCACGCCCCCATAGGGTTTTGCCAACTAGCGGACTGATCGCAGCGAATCGTTGCTGAGCGATTCGCCAGTCATCATCGGCGATTTCCGCTAGATCTTGATTTACGGCCAGTTTGGGGTCGGCATCGTCTTGCAGGCAGCGCAGATCGCCGATCAGCAGAGGGACGCTGCGCCCCGTTTCCACTTCCACGCCAATGACAGACTCAAAGTCCAGCACCTGGGTGACACGGTAGATCGTTTCGCCCCGTTGTACGAATGCGCCTACCTCAATATTGACCGATTTTCGGTTGGGAGCGAACGCCTCGTTGGGTAGTTCAAAGTCGTCACATTCGTCCATTTTTGTTCCTGAAGTGCAGTGATCTGTCGATTTTTCGCGTCTTTACCGTGCTCACCAAACCAAAAGTGGCCTATGGTTTAGTCGATATCAGGAAGCCAGACCTCTGTGAAGTTGTTGAGCGGTCGGTTGATATCGCAGTCCAGTTTCCGGACGGCAAGCAAGTGCCAGAGATGCGCTAGCCCTTCAGCTCGGTAAAGTCCCATGAAATGCCGAGCAATGAGATAGTCGATAGTCGAAGCTCCCATCTCACGCAGGTTATCAATGATCCACTGACTCTCTTGAGGTGGAAATTGCATGCGTTTGTAGGGCTCAAGGAATCGGATGTTGTCGAGCGCCTGATCACGGATCCTTGATTCGTCGCGGATGTGGAATTCCCACCCCTGTTCTTGAGCGTAGCGCCATGCGGCCTTCCATTTAGGAAGCCACTCACGCCAGTGCTTGCGCCAAGCAACGGCTGGTTTGACTTCGACCAGAACCGGCTTGGGGTATTGGTTATAGGAACGATCCCCAAGTCGGTAGTAAACGAGGAAGTCTGGCGTATAGGTGTAGCGATTGCCGTTTGCCGCAGTGAAGGGAACCTCAACGGGTTGCGGGATCACGTCCAGCACTGACAAGAAAAATTCGGTGCGCATCAGGAAGTCACGCTCAAGCGTGGATTCAAACGCTACAGACGACTCACCGCGAAAAGCGTAGTGCCCAGAAACGCTACGGCGAGTCGGTCGAATCTTGCGTGTTTGGCGGGGTAGAAGTATGTCGCAGCTATTGGTTGACAAAATGAACCTCGTCGCAGTTATTACTAGTATTTCCGTCGCAATAATTGTTACCTAAACCGGCAAACTTATTGGAGCACGGCTGGGATCGTCGCACATATTTCTATATCTTACAGAGGCGCGATTCCGCAACCCGGCGAGGTGTCCCTGGCGCATCACGGTGTGCTGTTTCTCGACGAACTGCCCGAGTTCGATCGCAGGGTGCTCGAGTCGCTGCGCGAGCCGCTCGAAACCGGACATGTCACGGTCTCGCGCGCGCGCCGGCGGGCCGAATTTCCCGCACGCTTCCAGCTCGTCGCGGCAATGAACCCCTGTCCCTGCGGTTATTCAGGCCATCCGACCCGGGCCTGCACCTGCACGCCGACGCAGATCTCCCGCTACCGCGCGCGCCTTTCCGGTCCGCTGCTCGATCGTATCGATCTGGTGGTCGAGGTGCCGGCGGTGTCCTACGAGGACCTTGCCGAAGGCGCCCGCGGCGAGTCGAGTGCAGCTGTCCGCGCCCGGGTGCTTCGGGCACGAGCGTTGCAAGTCGAGCGCCAGGGCATGCCGAACGCCGCGCTTGCGCCGGCGCAGGTGGACGCCTGTTGCGTGCCTGACGCGGCGGGGGCGGCCCTGCTGGCACAGGCCATGAGCCGGCTCAATCTGTCGGCACGTGCCTATCACCGGGTACTGCGGGTTGCGCGCACGCTCGCCGACCTGAATGAAGTCGCGCAGCCCGGCGCCGCGCACATGGCAGAAGCCATTCAGTACCGGCGGGGGCTGGCTTCGCACTGAGCGCGGAGGCTGTCCGCCCGGGACCCGGCGCCGCGTTTCTATCGGTTCTCCAGATAACGGCGCCAGCTGCCGAAATGGCTGATGTCGGTTGCGCCCTCGATGCCGCTGGGCTCACAGATGAAGCCGGTTTCCTGACGACCGTCGGCGAGCGTGACCTTGCCGAGTCCGAGCGGGGCGGGGATGCCCGCCAGGAAGGTGCCCAGTTCTGCAGCAGGCAGCTCCCAGACTTCGACTTCGATGGCCTGCATCAGCGCATGGGCGCGGAAGCGCAGCACCAGGTCGAGTTCGGGCGGGCCGACTTCGAGCGGTACATGAGTGTCGCCCGAGACGCGCGCGACCAGCCGGGTGTCGTCGCTGCCGATGTCGAGCACGATGGGTGAGACCAGATCAATCTGACGCGAAGAGGGTAGTCCCCGCGTATCATGACGCCTTCCCGTACGGTGCCCCGTGTGCTGAAAGGGCGTTGCGCAGGCGTTCCGTTCTGCCTGCCCCTGAGCCCTGCGATTGGCCGATCATCGAATAACGACAATCTCAATGCCCTCAAGCTCCCCCTGGCTGGCCTGGGTACTGGCCGCACTTGCCGCGATCGGCCCGTTTGCCATCGACACCTACCTTCCGGCCTTCCCGCAGATGGCGGAGTCGCTCGGTGCGACGCAGGTCCAGGTCCAGCAGACCTTGACCGCCTACATGGCCACCTTCGCCTTCATGGTGTTGTGGCACGGCGCGCTGGCGGACCGCTTCGGGCGGCGGCGGGTACTGATCTGGGCGACAGCCCTGTTTGCGGTCGCGTCGCTGTTGTGTGCCGTCGCCCCGAGCATCGAGTGGCTGTGGGCAGGGCGCGCGGTTCAGGGGCTGTGCGGTGGCGCCGGCATGGTCGTGGGGCGGGCGGTGATTCGCGATATTCACGAAGGCCCGCAGGCTCAGCGCCTGATGTCGCAGGTGATGATGATCTTCGGCATCGCGCCCGCAATTGCACCATTGATTGGTGGTCTCCTGCTCGCGGTGGCCGACTGGCGCGCCATCTTCGTCTTCCTCGCCTTCTTCGGTGTGGCGCTGAGTGTGCTCACTTTGCGCTATCTGCCCGAAACCCTGTCCGAGGAGGCGCGCCAACCGCTGCATCCGGCTTCGCTCGTTCGCGCCTATCGTGGCGTGCTGAGCAATACTGACTTCCTGCTGCTCGTATTTTCGGTGGCGCTGATGTTCAACGGTTTCTTCATTTACGTGCTGTCGGCGCCGGTGTTCGTGATGACGCACCTCGGGCTCGGACCGCAGGACTTCGCCTGGCTCTTCGTGCCCGTGGTCGTAGGGATGATGTTCGGCTCCGGCCTGTCCGGGCGGGTGGCCGGGCACTGGTCGCCCACGCGCGCGATTGCGGTCGGTTTCGCCATCATGCTCGGCGCGGCTGCGGGCAGCGTGCTGCTTGCCGCAAGCGAACCCGCGCAGCGCCTGTTGCTGGTTCTTCCCATTTCGATCTATGGCGTGGGCATGGCACTGGCGATGCCCAGCATGAGCATTCTTGCGCTCGACCTGTTTCCGCAACGGCGCGGGATGGCCTCCAGCTGCCAGAGCTTCGTACAGGTCGGCATGAATGCGTGCACGGCAGGGGTGCTTGGGCCGCTGCTGTGGAAGTCACCGGTGACGCTGGCCGCCGGCATGTGCATGTTCGCTGCACTGGCCCTGATCGGCTTTCTGACCTGGCGCCGCCGGTCGCTGTCTGTGTGACTGTTATCTCCCTGTAATGCGCCGTGACGATACTCGCAGGCTGACTGCGAGTGCGGTGACAGAAACGACAGGGAGATTCGAATGCGTACATCAATTCGTGCCGCGCTGCTGTGCGCCGGCCTCGTATCCATGCCCGCGCTGGCGGCGCCGGCCGTATTGTGGGAAAAGGTCTGGTCCTACGATCATGCGGCTGGCAATGCCGCAGGGCAGAAGGCCGAGATTCCGGCCTATGACCCGCTCAACGATACCTTGTGGGTGGCAGGTGTTACCGGTGTCGATGTACTCAACGCCCGCACCGGTAGCCTGATCCAGCACATCGATCTCTCCGCGCTGGGCGACGTCAATAGCGTGGCGATCAGGAATGGCGTGGCTGCGGTCGCGATTGCCGCGCCCGATCACACCCAGCCCGGCGTCGTGCAACTCTTCAACAGCAACACCTTTGCCGCCGCCGAGCGTATTCAGGTCGGCGCGCTGCCTGACATGGTGACCTTCACCCCTGACGGCTCGCGTCTCCTTGTCGCCAACGAGGGTGAGCGCGCAGTGATGACCGACCCGAGCTCGGCAGACCCGGCCGGCAGCGTGAGCGTCGTCGACATGAGCAGCCGCACGGTCGTCGCCACTGCGGGCTTCGCGGGTGTGGCTGGCAGTGACAGCGTGCGGCTGTTTCCCGGCAAGACGGCCGCCGTCGATCTCGAGCCCGAGTACATCGCGGTTTCGGCCGATGGCAGCAAGGCCTATGTGAGCCTGCAGGAAGCCAACGCGGTGGGCATTCTCGATCTTGCAACGAACACCTTCACCGAGGTCAAGAGCCTCGGCACCAAGGATTACAGCCTGCCGGGCCAGGGGATCGACCCCTCGGACAAGGACGGCAGCATCGCGGTGCGCAACGTGCCGGTCAAGGGCATGTACATGCCCGACACCATTGCCACTTATGTCGCGGGCGGGCAGACCTATCTGGTGACGGCGAACGAGGGCGACACGCGTGACGAGGACGTGCGCATCAAGGACAAGAGTGTGAAGCTCGACCCCACCATTTTTCCGGATGCGGCCGAGCTGAAGAAGGACGAGAACCTCGGTCGTCTCACCATCTCGCCGTTCGACGGGCTCAACGCCAACGGCGAGCATGAAGCGCTGTACTCATACGGCAGTCGCTCGTTCTCGATCCGCGACGCCAATGGCAATCTGGTGTTCGACAGTGGTGACGATTTCGAGCGTCTGCTCGGCGAGCGTTTTCCGGACATCTTCGACGACGGTCGCAGCGACAACAAGGGCCCGGAGCCCGAAGGGCTGGCCTTGATGGATATTGGCGGCCGGATGCTGGCCTTCATCGGCTTTGAACGTACGCTGGAAAAGCTGGCAACCGCAGTGATTGCGATCTACGACATCACCGACCCGCTGCAGTCCCGGTTCCTTGACTTCATCGTCAGTCCGGGCGACCTGGCGCCGGAAGGGCTGGTCGCCTTCAGCCGCGATGGCGGCTATTTCCTGGCGGTGTCGAGTGAAGGCTCGGATACCACCTCGTTGTTCCGCATCAATCTGGTGCCGGAGCCGGGCGGCGTCGCGCTGGTGCTGACTGCGCTGGGCCTGCTCGGGGTGATTCGGCGCAAGCGCTGAAGCCTGCGCGCTGCGTCCCCCTCAGCACTGCTGCCAGGGCAGGCCGTCGAAACGCCAGCCGTTCACCGCGTTGCGGTGATGGCTGTCGTCGAGTTCGCCCTCGAAACCGTGGCTGACATTGAATACATTGGAAAAGCCGGCCTCGATCAGCGCGTTGCCTGCCGCCTCCGAACGGTTTCCGCTGCGGCAGATCAGCACGACCGGGCGTTCTCCGCCATGTCCGGCAAGCTTCTTTACCTCGCCGACAAAGTGCGGGTTGATCTCCCAGTCGGGACCATCATTCCACGAGACATGGATGGCACCCACCGGATGACCGACGAAGAGGAATTCGATCTCGCTGCGCACATCGATCAGCAGCGCTTGCGGGTCGGCCTGCAGCAGGGCGAAGGCTTCTTTGGGGCTGAGGTGTTTCATTCGAATCTGTCTCCTTTAGCGGAGAATTATATTCGGTTGTTCGAATGAAGCGGGTGGCGAGCGGGACGTGTCCTGCACGTCCCGCAGCGTCCGTCAGGCGGCTTCGCCGAGATAGGCTGCGCGCACCTTGGGGTCGGCCAGCAGTTCGTCACCGCTGCCGGTAAGGGTGATCTTGCCCGATTCCATCACGTATCCGCGCTGTGAAAACTCGAGCGCCAGGTTGGCGTTCTGCTCCACCAGCAGGATGGTGACGCCTTCCTTGGCGACCGACTGCACGACTTCGAAGATCTTTTCCACCACCAGCGGCGCGAGACCCATCGAGGGTTCGTCGAGCAGCAGCAGCTTTGGGCGCGACAGCAGGGCGCGGCCGATGGCCACCATCTGCTGCTCGCCACCGGACAGCGTGCCCGCGACCTGCTCCAGGCGCTCCTTGACCCGCGGCAGCATGGTGTAGACCTTTTCCAGGTCGGCCTCGATGCCGTCGTTGTCCTTGCGGCTGTAGGCGCCCATGCGCAGATTCTCTTCCACCGTCAGGCGGGTGAAGATGCCACGGCCCTCGGGCACCAGCGCGATGCCCTGGCGCAGGCGCTTGTGCGCAGGCAGGGAATTGATTGACGCGTCGTTGTACAGGATGTCGCCGCCTTCAAGCGGGAGCAGACCGGCAATTGCGTTCAGGGTGGTGGTCTTGCCGGCGCCGTTGGCACCGATCAGGCACACCAGTTCGCCCTTGGCCAGCTCGAGATCGATGCCTTTTACCGCGTGAATTCCGCCGTAGGCAATCTGCAGGTTCTTCAGCTGGAGCAGGGGTGAGGAGGGCTTATGCTGCATGCTTGCCACCCCCCAGGTAGGCGTTGATCACGGCTTCGTTCCTTTGTACTTCGGCAGGCACGTCTTCGGCGATCTTGCGTCCGAAGTCGAGCACCGCGACACGGTCGCACAGCCCCATCACCAGCTTCACGTCGTGTTCGATCAGCATCACGGTGACCCCGTCATGGCGGATCTGCTCGATCAGCACCTTGAGCTGCGCGGTTTCGGTGGCGTTCATGCCTGCCGCGGGTTCGTCCAGCGCCAGCAGTTGCGGCTCGGTGGCCAGGGCGCGGGCAATCTCGAGTCGGCGCTGGTCGCCGTAAGAGAGGTTCTTTGACACGGTTTGCGAAAAGCGCTCGATGCCGACGTACTTGAGCATCTCGTAGGCACGCTCGGTGGTGAGGCGCTCTTCCTCGCGGGTGAAGCGGTTCTGCGTCAGGATGCCCCACACGCCCGCCTTGGTGCGGATGTGGTGGCCGGCCATGACGTTCTCGAGTGCGGTGAGATCGCGGAACAGGCGAATGTTCTGAAAGGTGCGGGCAATGCCGCGGCCGACGATCTTGTGCGGCTTGCCCGAAGGCAGTTCGCTGCCGTTGAACACGAATTCGCCGCCATCGGGAATGTATGAGCCGGTCAGCACGTTGAAGAAGGTGGTCTTGCCCGCACCGTTGGGGCCGATCAGGCCGTAGACCTCACCCTTGCGGATGGTCAGCGAAACATCGGTGAGCGCCTGCAGACCGCCAAAGCGCTTGCCCACATTGCGGGCGTCTAGCAGCGTAATCATTGGGTGTCCCGGTGCAGGTTTTCGGGGTGGGCGTAACGTGCGCGGGCCGGAATCAGACCGGACGGGCGCAGCAGCATCATCAGGATCATGGCAAGGGAAAGCAGCAGCATGCGAAGGACTTCAGGGTCGAGCAGGACGTGGCCGAACAGCGTCTGCTGCAGCGGCACGGCGACGTCACGCAGGATCTCGGGCAGCAGGGCGAGCGCGAAGGCGCCGACGATGGCGCCGGCAATGTTGCCCATGCCGCCGAACACCACCATGGTCAGCACCGCGATGGATTCCATCAGCGAGAAGGACTCCGGCGACACGAAGCCCTGGAAAGCACCGAACAGACAGCCGGCCACACCGCCGAAGGTGGCGCCAAGCGAGAAGGCGAGCAGCTTCATGTTGCGGGTGTTGATGCCGATGGCCTTGGCCGCGAGCTCGTCATCGCGCATCGCAGCCCAGGCACGACCGACGCGCGAAATCTGCAGGCGCTGGACGAAGATGATCGAGCCCACCACGCAGGCGAGGAAGAAGTAGTAGTAGAGGTAGAGCGAGTGGATGGAAATGTCTTCGGTGACCTGCAGGTTGCGGGCCAGATCCCAGCCGAACAGGTTGATCGAATCAAGCCCGTTGATGCCTTGCGGCCCGTTGGTGATGTTGATCGGGTAGTTCAGGTTGTTCATGAAGATGCGGATGATCTCGCCGAAGCCGAGCGTGACGATGGCGAGATAGTCTCCTCGTAATCGCAAAACCGGAAAGCCCAGCATGATGCCCGCCATCCCCGCAAAGGCCGCGCCCAGCGGCAGCACGATCCAGAACGGCAGGTGCAGATCGAAGTGCGGCGAGGCAAGGAAGGCAAAGGTATAGGCGCCGACCGCATAGAACGCGATGTAGCCGAGGTCGAGCAGGCCGGCAAAACCCACCACCAGGTTGAGGCCGAGCGCCAGCATCATGTAGAGCAGGGCGAAGTCGAGAATGCGTACCCAGCTGCGGCCGAACTGCATGGCGATGATGGGGGCGGCGATGGCGATGATGATGATGAGCCAGCGTGCGGCCATCGGGTTGCGTTTGCCCAGCCAGGGCACCGCGGAGACGAGTTCGTTCATGTTTGCATGCCTCCCTTATGCCCGGTCCGACACGCGTTCGCCGAGCAGGCCGGTGGGCTTGAAGATCAGCACCAGGCCCAGAATGATGAAGGCGAAGATGTCCTGGTAGGACGAGTTGAGGAAGCCGAAGGTCAGGTGCTCGATGTAGCCCGCGCCGAGCGACTCGACCAGCCCCAGCACAATGCCGCCGAGCATGGCGCCGCCGAGGTTGCCGATGCCGCCGAGCACAGCTGCGGTAAAGGCCTTGAGGCCGGGCATGAAGCCCATGCCGTAGTGGGCAATGCCGTAGTTGCTGGCGAACATCACGCCGGCGACGGCGGCCAGTGCGGCACCGATGACGAAGGTGAACGCGATCACGGTGTTGGTGTCGACACCCATCAGGCTGGCGACGCGGTGGTTCTCTGCGGTGGCGCGCATGGCACGGCCGATGCGGGTTTTATTCACCAGCAGGCTGAGACCGATCATGATCAGCGCCGACGAGATGATGATGAAGATCTGCACCGGGGTCACAAACACGCCTTCGATGGGCTGCATCGGGGTGGTCGAGATCAGCTGCGGGAAGGTGTGGTAGTTGCGTCCCCAGATGATCATGGCCAGGGTCTGCAGCAGGAAGGACATGCCGATGGCGGTGATCAGCGGTGCCAGGCGCGGGGCGTTGCGCAGTCGTCGGTAGGCCAGACGTTCCATGGCGTAGCCGATCATCATGCACACCGGTATCGCCACCATCAGCGAGATCGTCAGCATCGTGATCGGAGACATGCCCGGGGCTACGCCCATCAGGAACATCATGGTCTGCAGGGCGGTCAGGGCGCCAACCATGAGCACGTCGCCGTGGGCAAAGTTGATCAGGCCGAGAATGCCGTAAACCATCGTGTAGCCAAGCGCGATCAGTGCGTAGACGCTTCCGATCACCAGGCCATTCAGAACTTGCTGGATGAGAGTTTCCATCGTGGTCTTTTGGAAGGGTGAGACAAGAGAAGGGGTAAGGGCTGAAAGGCCGGGGCGGCTGTGAACGCTGGCAGCGCGGCTCTGCAGGCCTTACACCTCGAAAACCGGGGGCTTTCGCCCCCGGAACGGGATTACATCGCGACCCAGTTGCCGTCCTTGAACTGATACAGGGTGATGGCGCCTTCCTTGATGTCGCCCTTCTCGTCGAACGCGACATTGCCGGTTACGCCCGGAACAGACGAGGCCTTGAGCGCGGGCAGGTACTTGCTCGGCTCGACCGAATCGGCCTTCTGCATGGCCGTGATCATGGCAGTGGCCGCATCGTAGGCATACGGCGAGTAGATCTGCACATCGGCGCCGAAGCGCTTCTTGAAGCGATCGCGGAACTCGGCGCCGCCAGGCATCTTGTCGAGCGGCAGGCCCGCCATCGAGCAATAGGCCGAGCTGCCGATGGCCTCACCCGCAAGCTTGATCATCTCCGGGCTGCAGCCACCGTCTCCGGTGACGAACTTGGCCGTTACGCCGAGCTGCTTGAGCTGGCGCAGCATCGGGCCGCCCTGCGCATCCATGCCGCCGAAGAAGATCACGTCCGGGTTGGTGGCGCGGATCTTGGTCAGGATGGCATTGAAGTCGGTGGCCTTGTCGGTGGTGAACTCGCGCGCAACGATCTGGGCGCCGCCGGCTTTCGCTGCCTTCTCGGTTTCGTCGGCCAGACCCTGACCATAAGCAGTGCGGTCATCGATAATTGCGATTTTCTTCGCGCCCAGGGGGCCGACCATGAACTTGCCCAGCGCCGAGCCCTGCTGCACATCGTTGGCGATGGTGCGGAAGATGCCCTTGTAGCCTTGCTGGGTGAGCTTGGGGTTGGTCGCAGACGGCGAAATCATCGGGATGCCGCCCTGGTCGTAAATGCGCGAGGCCGGAATCGTGGTGCCCGAGTTCAGGTGACCCACGACGCCCTTCACGCCGGCATCGACCAGGCGCTGTGCAACCGTGGTGCCGGTGCGCGGGTCGGCCTGGTCGTCTTCGCCGATGAGCTCGAACTTGACCTTCTTGCCACCGATCGTGATGCCCTTGGCGTTGGCGTCTTCAACCGCCAGACGGGCGCCGTTTTCGTTGTCCTTGCCGAGGTGGGAAATGGTGCCGGTCAGCGGTGCGACGCTGCCGAGTTTCACAACCATTTCCTGGGCGTGGGCGCCCGTGATGCCGAGGCCCATTACCGCGAGTGCAACGATGGTCTTCTTCATTCTTGATCCTCCAGCGAAAGCAATGGTTTACGAGACATTGTCCGATCGGTGTGCTGCGCTCCGGGTCTCATCTCGGGGCTTGCGTGCGACGCCGTACCTGCACTGCCAAGGGTAGCGGAAACGACTGGTATTACCTTTGGCAGCCCCAGGCTGTGCGTATTCTGCACAAAAATACGCATCTGGCGTCTTTGCGCTGTTGCCCTGTTGATGCATTTTGCGTCGTGCATTGCAGCATTGCCGGGTTTCTGGCGGTTCATAAGTCAGGATGACCGATGGCGAATGGCTGTTTAGCGTGGTTATGGGGCGTAGCGAAGCCGATCTGGTGCTGGTGCGTCGCACAATTCATGCCATATTGTGGATAACCCTCATGCCGCGCTGGAGTGATGTCTGCACTTTGAAGATATATGGGTGACGGAGGCACAACGGGACGCCTGTGCGCCCCGTTGTGTCTCCGTCATGTGCGCCCGATGCACCGGAAAGGTGCACCGGGTTTCGCCTGCTTACTTGAGCGCTTCCCACTTCCCGGCCTGGAAGCGGTACATGCTGACACCGCCGTCCTTGATGTCGCCGTTCTTGTCGAAGGCGATGTCGCCGGTTACACCCTTGAATGCGGTCTTTTGCAGTGCGGGCAGGTACTTTGCGGGGTCGCTCGAACCGGCCGTCTTCATGGCTTCGATCATGGCCATCGCCGCGTCGTAGCTGTACGGCGCGTAAAGCTGAACGTCGGTGTTGAAGCGGGCCTTGAAGCGCTTCAGGAAGTCGGCGCCACCGGGCATCTGCTCCAGCGGAATACCGGCCTGGCTGCAATACACGTTGTCGGCCATGGCATCGCCGGCGAGCTTGAGCATCTCGCTGGTGCACACACCGTCGCCACCGAGGTACTTGGCTTCGATGCCGAGCTGGCGCATCTGGCGCAGCATCGGTGCGCCCTGGGCGTCCATGCCGCCATAGAACACGGCGTCCGGCGTCTTGCCCTTGATCTTGGTAAGAATGGCCATGAAGTCGGTGGACTTGTCCGTGGTGAACTCGCGCCCGACCACCTCGATGCCGTATTTCTTGAGGCTTTCGGTGAAGGCGTCGGCCAGGCCCTGACCATAGGCGGTGCGGTCATCGATGATCGCGACCTTCTTCGCCTTGAGGATCTCGGACGCGTAGCGGGCCATTGCGGCGCCCTGCTGCAGGTCATTGGCGATGACGCGGAAGGTGACCTTGTAGCCTTGCTGAGTCAGCTTGGGGCTGGTCGATGAAGGCGTGATCACCGGTACACCGGCCTGCTCATAGACGCGGGAAGCCGGAATCGAGGCGCCGGAGGTGACATGGCCGACCACGCCCTTGACGTCATTGTCGGTCAGGCGTTGCGCGACGGTGGTGGCGGTACGGGGATCGGCCTGGTCGTCTTCGCTGACCAGTTCGAACGTGACCTTCTTGCCGCCAATCATGACGCCCTTGGCGTTGGCATCTTCCACGGCAAGGCGCGCACCAAACTCGCCATCCTTGCCGATGTGAGCGATCGGACCGGTCAGCGGCCCGGCGTGACCGATCTTGACCACTGTCTGTGCTTGCGCGGCACCCATGCCGAGGCCGGCCAGCGCGAGGACGAGAAGGGTATGCTTCATATTGGTATTCTCCGAAGTGTTGCAAATCGACACTGTCCGGGCGTTGCAAAACGCACCGGGAACAGTGATTCTAGCCCATGCCCAAAATTGGGGCACGATCGGGGAGGACGGATGAAGCGCTTTTTGTCGATGCTGTGTGCGCTGCTGGCAAGTCTCGGTATTACTGCCTGTGACTATCTGAACGTGCGCGAACTCAAGCCCGGTGTGTCCACCGCGGCAGAGGTGCGCGAGCGCTTTGGCCCGCCGCAGCAGGAGTGGCATAACGACGATGGTTCGGTGACCTGGGAGTACTCGCGTCAGCCGGAAGGGGCGGAGTGCTACATGATCACCATCGGCACTGACAGCATCCTGCGTGAGATCGATCAGCGCATCAACGAGCAGACCTTTGCCCGCATCGAGCGTGGCATGACCGGCGACGACGTTCGACGGCTGCTGGGCAGGCCGGCATCCAGCCAGTTCTTCCAGCTGAAGCAGCATACCGTCTGGGAGTGGCTCATGGAGCGCAGCACCACCGTCAATGAAGCGGCCTATTTCACCGTTTCCTTCAATAATGAAGGCCGGGTCGTCGAGACCGGGCGCTATTCCAAACCCAAGCGCTGACGCCATGGACTCCGGGCTGTCCTCCATCGTGCGCAAAGCGGTTCGTGCCCTGCTGCTGGTCGGCATGGTGTTTCTGGCGGGCTGCGCGGCGTTCGAGCCGCCACGTCCGTTCACGACCGAGGCGGAGGCGCTGGCGGCGCGCGGCGAGCCGAGCCGGCGGTGGCAGAACGACGACACCACAACCACGCTGGAATACGCCACTCAGCCCTATGGGCACAGTTGTTTGATGATTCAGGTGGACCCGGGCGGCATCGTGTTGCGCCAATGGGATGCGCTGAGCGACGACAACCTGGCGCGTGTGCGCAAGGGCATGAGTCCGGACGAGGTCTCGCGCCTGCTCGGTCAGCATCGCTCGGAGCAGACCTTCCCGCTGTCGGGCGAAACCGTCTGGGACTGGAACATCCGCAACTACGGCCCGGGCATCGCCACGCTGTTCAATGTGCATTTCATGGATGGCAAGGTGCTGCGCACCAGCCAGTCCTATGTGTATCCACCCGAGTACGGCGTATTCGCCCCCTGGGGCGTGCGTCCCTTCGGCTATCCCTTCGCCGATCCGTTCTATCGCGGCTTTCCGCCACCGCGCCGGCGCCTCCCGCCGCCCCTGCCGCCACTCAAGCGCTGACCGCCCGCCGCAGCGCCTGATTCTGCCGCTGCACACAACTGGCAGACGCACGTCTGTGTATATGCAAAATGGGTTTGCCGGCCGCCTCGCCTTTGTTACAATCGGCCCGAACTAATGCCATCGGTATTTTTCGGTCATGACCTCCTCGCTGTCGGGTGTGCTTGCTGCGCTGTTTCCCTATTCGGATCACGCACGCCTGCTTTCCCTGCAACTCGATGACGGCGACCCGGCCGGCGACCAGCTTGTCGTGCAGCGTCTGCGCGGCCGCGAGGCGCTCTCCGAATGTCCTGCATTTGATCTGGACTGTCTGGCCCTGAATGCGAACATCGAGGCCAAGGCGCTGCTGGGGCGCCGGGCCAGCGTGCGCCTGAGCGAGGGCGTGGGCTTTGGCGCAGCACGCTGGTTCAACGGCATCGTGACCGCGGTCGCACCGGGTGAAGCCGATGGCGGGCGGCGCCGTTACCGCCTCACCTTGCGCCCCGCATTTGCCTTGCTGGACGTGGCGCGTAGCGCCTGGATTCACCTCGAACGCAGCGTGCCCGACATCATCGACGCCGAGCTTTCGCGCTGGCAGGCCGGCATGGCCGATCTCCAGTGGCGTTTCGATCTGCTCAGTACCTATCCCGTTCGCAGCTACACCGCGCTCTATGCCGAGTCTCCGCTTGCGTTCATCGAACGGCTCTGCGCCGAGGAGGGCATCGGCTACCGCTTCGAACATCCATCGCCTGAAGACGCGCCCGTCGGCACCACGATCCTCGTCTTTTTCGACGACTCGTCGTCCTTGCCGATGAACCCACAGACGCTCACCCGCTTTCATGCGGCCGATACCATGGGCGAAGAGGGGGCGATCGACCGCTGGGCGAGCGCGCGCGTCATCGTCCCGGGTGCCACCGCGATGACGAGCTGGGAGTACAAGGACACGCGGGTGCTCGCAGCAACTGTGCCGACCACCCACCAGCACGGTGCCGCAAGCGCACTGGCCTCCACGCTCGAGGATTTCGCGCCGCAATCGCAGTACTACGGCGCAGGGGCAGCCGATTTCGAGCGTTATGCGCGATTGCGTATCGAGGCGTTCGAAGCGCAGGCGAAGGTCTTCGACGGGGCCGGCTCGGTCAGGTCTTTTGTCCCAGGTACGGCGACCGAGATCGACGGCCATTTCGACGATGCCGATGCCGGCTCGAAGGATGCGCGCTGCTATCTGCTGCTGTCGGTCGATCACGACGCCTGCAATAACCTTCCGTCCGATTTAGCCGGCGAGCCTGCCGTGAGCGGGCTCGAACCGGGTTACCGCAACGGCTTTACCGCGATGCGTCAGTCGGTCGTGTGGCGCCCCGCGTTCGACAGCACACATCACGCGAAACCCGTCGCGCGCGGATTGCAGACAGCTCAGGTGGTCGGCGCCGAGGGGCGCGAGATCGACGTCGACGAGTATGGCCGGGTACTGGTGCAGTTTCACTGGGATCGCGAGCAGCGCAACACCTGCCGCCTGCGGGTCGCCAACGCCCTGTCCGGCAGTGGCTGGGGCATGCAGACCCTGCCACGGGTGGGGCAGGAGGTGCTGGTCGATTTCATCGAAGGCGACATCGACCGTCCCATGGTCATCGGTGCCGTCCATAACGGGCGCCACATGCCGCCTCGCTTCTCCGGTGAAGGCAGCCTGCCCGCCAATCACGCCTTGTCAGGCATCCAGACACGGGAGTTCGGCGGCGGGCGTGGGTATGGCGAACTGCTGTTTGACGATACGGGCGGACAACTCCGCACCAAGCTCTCGTCCGAACACGCGAGCACGCAACTCAATCAGGGCTGGCTGTGCACGCCGCGCGCCGAGGGCCAGGCCGAACCGCGTGGCGAGGGCTTCGAACTTCGCTCCGACGCCGCGGGTTCGGTGCGAGGTGCCAAGGGGCTGTTGCTCACAGCGTTTGGCCGCCTGCGCGCGAGCGGTGCCCAGCTCTCGCGCGAAGAAACCGCAAGCCTGATGGACGAATGCCTGCAGCTGTTCCGTCAGCTTGGCGACTATGCGCAACGTCACGAGGCCGGGGCAAGCGAGCCCGGCCCGCACGCAAAGCTGAACGACGACTTCAAGCAGTGGGAAAACGGCTCAAATACCGCGACCGGCGGGGCCGGGGGCGGTTCGCCGCTGATTGCGGTCACGGCGCCGGCGGGCGTGCATGTCAGTTCGCCCCGCAGCGTCGTCACCCATGCAGGCAGCACCGTCGACACCGTCGCGCTCCAGCACCTGCAGTTCGCCAGCGGCGAGCGCACCACGCTCAACGCAGGGCAGGGCATGTCGCTGTTCGCGCAGTCGGGCGGCATCAAGCTTATTGCGCACCAGGGCAAACTGGACTTGCAGTCGCAGCACGACGACACCCGGATCAGTGCGGCGAAGGATCTCAAGCTCGCAGCCAGCGGCGGTCAGCTGCACGGCATGGCGGCAGACGAAATCCTGTTTTCTGTGGCGGGTGGTGCCTACATCAAGCTCGCCGGCGGAAATGTCGAGATCGGCGCGCCCGGTACCGTGCGCGTGCGTGCCGCCAGTCACGACTGGTCCGGCCCGGCGTCGATGTCCAGTGATCTCCCACGCTTCGGCGCCGAAGACCTTGGCCGCACCCCCGTCCTGGTCCGCCCAACCGACGGCGCGCCGGTCGAGGGGCAGCACTTCGAGATCGAGCGACCGGATGGCTCGGTCCTCAAGGGCACAACCGACAGCCAGGGGCGCACTGCCACCGTCAATGGCAGCAGCTTCGAACGTCTCGTCACCCGCTTCTTCCCTTCCGATCCGAGTTGAGTGCCGGCGCTCATGAGTTTCCATCCACCCACATCAGTCCTGTCCGATACCCGCTTCCCGCTTTGTATCGGTGAGTGCATCACACTGCCTGACCAATCGGTTCGTGAGTTTCTGACGCAGTTGCCTCTGCCGGGCGTCGTCATCTTCGTTCATGGCGTGAACTCCGATGGCGAGTGGTTTGACGCTGCAGAAGAGGGGCTGTGCAAGGGGCTCAACAACCGTCTTGCGCGAAACAGCGCGCAGATGAAATACGACGGGGTTGAGGCGGGCGCGCTCAAGCCGGTTCTCTACAGTCCGGAGCTGACGAGCGAGGGATTTGTGCATCCCAAGCGGAGCGACAAAACATTCATCGCTCCCGAACCACACTACTCCCCGGTCATCCGTTTCCGGTGGGGCTACAAGGCCGACATGGAGTCGGTCAAGGAATGGGGCGACAAGGTCTGGCTCAACGAGCATGACTACTGGGGCGGCGGGCCCTTTGCCAACGGCTGCACCTCGCTCGCAGACCTGTGGAGCGAGGGGCTGTACGACCGGCTTTTCTTCTGGATCACGGCGCAACACCTCAATCCGGTGCCGGGGCGCGATGCCTACAGCTGTCCGCATCGTGCCTACTACGTGCATGCAGCATTGCGTCTGACCAAGCTCATCGCCTCGATCCGCAGAAAACAACCGGATTGCCCGGTCACGGTGGTCTGCCACAGCCAGGGCAACATGATCGGCATGGCGGCGGCGTTTCTGGGTGAATCGACGGGGGCGGTGGCTGACACCTATGTGCTGGCCAACCCACCTTACAGCCTGGAGGCATTCAACGGGTTTGACGACTTCAGCCAGCGCTACACGCAAAATGCCAAAGGCGAGTACGGGCGCCAGACTGGCAAGGCGCGCGTCCAGACGCTCAAGTCTTTCTTTGACATCATCCGTAGCCGTCAGACGTGCAAGCAGCCACCCGAGACCATCGATCGGTCCATGGCCAACGAGACACCTCAGGACGGTAGCGCGGGCTTCACCGCCGAGACGGACCTCGTCTGCTATGGGCTGAACGGCAGCACGTACGGTCGGGTTACCCTCTACTGCAACCCCCACGACCAGGTCATCTCGGCGAGCACCGTCAAAGGCATCGGCTGGCTGGGGTTGAGCAGTGAGCAGATTGCGCAGACCGGCGGAGCCGGCGTGTTCAGCCAGCGGGTGTTTGCACAGGGTTGGAAGGTGGGTGAGCTGGGCACCTACGACTATTGGGGACATCGAAAGGAGCTCAATGCTGAACGCAACGCGTCCGGTGCCGGGTTCTGGTTTCCCGCCTCCAAGACCGCCCGCTACTCCGTTGAATCCGGGCTTAGATCAAGCCAGAGCGTGGCCGGCAAAGTCGGCACCGTGGCCGGTGCCCCACTGGCATGGCTTGTAACCAGCATGGCAGACCCGCCCATCAATGCCGATCCACCCCGTCCATGGACAATCCCCGTAGAAGCGCCCCCGCTGCCCGAACCATTCATCCCACAATCGCGGCGTTACGGTGAGGACTCGGATGCCTTTGACGAAGAACACGATCCCGAAGCTGCTGCACGCAATTCATCCAAGGCGCCCCTCAGTCCGGACGACCCTTACGATCGCTTCTCTGCGCCTCTCGACGAAAACGGACAGGCGAAGGTAGTGCCCCGTGGGTCCGAGCAGACCGAAGCCGAGTTGCGCTACGCGCACCGTGCCCGATTGCGCATGGAAGCGAGGCGCGAGAAGCGCGCGGCCGACGACGGCAGCGTGCCCGGTGAAGCCGGCCCCGACGCTGGCGAACCCAATGAGGTGTCCGACGGCTACCGCAAGTGGCGCGCCGAAAGGATCAGTCAGTTCCTGACGGAAACGATCGACCAGAACGCCACTGACCACTCCACCACCATGACCCACCCGATGCATGCGGAGAAGGCGCTGGCCTATGACGTGGCTGTGGGGGTGTGTCGGCTGACGCAGGAGGACTGGAAGGACCTCCGCATTGAGGCCGACTGGCGGTATGCCAACAGGCTCGATCCTGAGCATCCGAGCCGTTCGCTGTCTGAGTACTTTCTTAGCGGACAAATGAAGGGTGAAGGGCTCGACAGGTGGATCAAGACAGGTGAGGGCGGCAGACCTGCACAGATTGTCGATCAGCGCACTCATCCAGCATATGACCCACTGGAGCCACGATAGCGATGGCAGTGACTGTTCGTCGATGGCCCATGAGGCTTGCGCAAAGTCTGGCCGTTTTCGTTCTCTGTTCCATGTTCTTTACCTGGGGCGCCTTGCACGCCGAGACCAAGTACGACACGGGACTCTTTTCTCATCTTTCAGAACTGGAGATTCTTGTGCGCCTGATAACGATACCTGTATTAATTGCAAGCGCGTTCTTCTACCTGTCCGGGTGCTCAACCAGTGGGCCGCATGAGTCGGGAATGGTGCCTGAAAGCGCTGTGGATACAGCCAAGTCCTTCCGCGCCCAAGTTGTGGGCGTTCAGTGGATGAATCCTTTGGTTCGTCGTGACTACTCTACGGAATGGCAGTTGCTATGGACCCTGGGTGCGGCTGCTCCGAACAAGAACGATGACATGGTAAGGACCGAGCCCGAGTCATTCACTACGGTTCAACCCGTTGCTTCAATCGTTTCAAACATAGGACAAAGGAAAAGCTTCCGCAGTGTCTTTCTGCAATATACCGAGGAGATTGTTCGTCCCTTTCGCAACCGGTACGCCAGTAACGCGACCTATTTCTATACGGTTCAGCCCAAGTCTCCGAAGAAATGGCGGGAGTTGGCGGGCATTCATGTCGAGCTAGGACTGCCAGACCGTCAAGACCTCAAGCCGAAGGACGCGGAGGAGGTCATGCGGAACGTCATAATTTCTCTCTTCAGTATTGGTGGCGCCCCGTCCGTTTCCAGTCGCAACACCCCGCCCGATGTTCGTGTTTCAGCAGGTGGGCCGAACGTGGGTTTCAATACGCTGGACGCCGCGCTCACCTACCTTGAGTCTCACCCGAACGAGAGCGTCTGGGCAATGAACTGGGATGTGCCCGAGTTTCCGCTCGACGAGCGTATGAGCGAGAACTTCGCGCTCCTGATCCTCGCAGGCCCGACCTTCGACACCGAGCGCGAGCCCCTTGCCTGGATCGGCCGCCCCGCAACACGCAACGCGAAGGACTTCGAAGTCCAGTCCGGTCAGCCCCGACTGGTACAGGCGTGGCGGGCAGCAATCGACGAGGCCGCCAGCAACGCCGGTCGGCCACTGACCGATGTCGGCTACCTGATCCACGATGCAGGCAAGGCGAGCGACGCCGCCGGCAAGCGACTCGCAACCCTGGGGCAGGCGCTGGGCGAACCGCTGCCCGAGTTCGACATCCTCAAACAAGGCTTCAACAACACCGCGCTGATGGGCGACACGGGTGCCGGCACGGCGCTGACAAATGTCGCGCTGGCCATCGCGTACGCACACCACAAGGGCACGCCGGTGCTGGTGGCGGGGACGGCGGAGGCAGATACCGCTGCGGCGGTCGTCATAACGCCGCCCGCCCGCGCCCGCGTGTTCGATTCCGCCAAGGACTGGTTCCGCGCACGGGGTGAGCGCAACGCCTATCTGCCGTGGTGGGGGTTGAGGCGGGATGTAGATTGGTCGCGCTACAGGCAGGGGTATTCGGAATGAGTGCCGTCGCCAGAATTCATCGAACGGCGTTCGCACCCTCGGTATTGCGGGGTCTTGTGATACAGCGATTGGGAATGCTTGCGACCATCTGCGTTGCGCTGCTTAGTCTCGCCGCCTGCTCTACGAACGCTACGAAGGCCTCGGGAAGCGCCCTTGAGAGCGCCGAGGCGGAAACGCAACCACAACCACAACCATTCCGTGCTCAGCTCGTAGGCGTTCAATGGATGAATCCTTTGGTCCGTCGTGACTATCCGACTGAATGGCAGTTGCTATGGACCTTGGCTGTAACGTCACCAAACAAAAATGACGATATGGTTAGAACCGATCCCCAGTCATTCACGACGGTTCAACCTGTAGCGTCAATCGCGTCAAACATGTTTAAAGATAAGACGATTGAAGACTTCTTCTTCTCCTATGTGGATGAGATCTTTCGCCCGTTCAGAAATCGATACGCGAGTAACCCTAATTACTTTTATACCGTCCAGCCAAAGTCACAGAAGCTGTGGAGAGAGTTGGCGGGCATTCATGTCGAAATGGCTTTGCCAGACCGGCCCGACCTGAACGCTGAGGTTGCAAAGGAAATTGTCCAAAAGGCCATCATTTCGCAGTTCGCAATCGGAGGGCGCCCCACGGTTTCCAGTCGAAATACGCCTCCCGATGTTCGGATCACGGCAGGAAACGCAAACGCGGGTTTCACGTCCCTCTCTGCAGCGCTCGACTATCTTGAGTCGCATCCGACTGAGTCCGTCTGGGCAATGAACTGGGATGCGCCCGAGTTTCCGCTCGACGAGCGCATGAGCGAGAACTTTGCCCTTCTGATCCTCGCAGGCCCGAACTTCGACACCGAACGCGAGCCCCTCGCCTGGATCGGCCGCCCCGCAAAACGCAGCGTGAAGGACTTCGAAGTCCTGCCCGGTCAGCCCCGACTGGTACAGGCGTGGCGGGCAGCAATCGACGAGGCCGCCAGCAACGCGGGTCGGCCACTCACCGATGTCGGCTACCTGATCCACGATGCAGGCAAGGCGAGCGATGCCGCCGGCAAGCGAATCGCAACCCTGGGCCAGGCACTGGGCGAACCGTTGCCCGAATTCGACATCCTCAAACAAGGCTTCAACAACACCGCGCTGATGGGAAATACCGGTGCTGGCACCGCGCTGACCAATGTCGCGCTGGCCGTCGCGTACGCACACCACAAGGGCACGTCGGTGCTGGTGGCCGGGACGGCGGAGGCAGATACCGCTGCGGCTGTTGTCGTCACGCCACCCGCCCGCACCCGCGTGTTCGACCCCTCGAAAGACTGGTTCCGCGCGCGGGGCGGACGCGACGCCTACCTGCCGTGGTGGGGGCTGAGGCGGGATGTAGATTGGTCGCGCTACAGGCAGGGGTATTCGGAATGAGTGTGGGAGAGGTCATCCATCAAGCAGCACGTGAAGTTGTCCGGGGCCGCGACCTGGTGAGGCGATGGGGGCTGTCGTTTGTGTTGACCGGTGTAACGTCTCTGTTAGTCACGGGGTGTTCGTTCGGCGGACCGACACGGGTTGCCGCAGCGACTGCTGGCTCTTCGGTGCTTGACCACCCCTTTCGTGCCCAGGTTGTAGGCGTTCAGTGGCTGAATCCACTGGTTCGTCGCGATTACACGACCGAATGGCAGTTGCTCTGGACTTTAGAATTAGCCTCGCCGAACAGGAACGACGACATGGTTAGGACCGAGCCCAAGTCATTTACTACGGTTCAACCTGTCGCTGCAATCGTGTCGAATTCACCTCAACGTAAGACCTTTGAAGATTTCTATTTCTTTTACACAGAAGAAATCTTTCTCCCTTTCAGAAATCGATATGCGAGCAATCCCACCTATTTCTATACGGTTCAGCCAAGGTCACCGAAGCAATGGAGGGAGCTGGCGGGAATTCATATCGAGTTGGCTTTGCCAGATAGGCCAGATCTTAACAGGGTGTTGAAAATCTCGGGTTCACCTTCGGTTTCCAGTCCCCTGGGAAAAATCGACTTTGAAAATCGCCCGCTTTCCCCGTGATCATGCCGATTCAAGCTGACTTTTCCGTCGATTGTGCTACCGCAAATCAGCAGCGCTCCTGTCGCCGCAAAGACATGGTTTTTCGACTACAACGTTTCCCATCCGCAGGGCGCCAGGGCGCCCGCGAATTACGGCGCCAGCAGATTGCCCAATCTCGTCAGGTTATAAGCCGAGAAATTGAGCAACGCATGCGCACGGATTCGATCCAGCCCACGCGCCATCGCATGGCGCAGCGTGCCGATATCCTTCGCCCAGCCAAAGGCCTCTTCGATCATCTTGCGTCGGCGCAGGCTGACCGCGTAACCGGGGGACGACTTCACCTCATTGGGCACGGCGCTGCCCTTGACCTTGGCCGCGACATGCGGGGCAATGCCCAGCGGCTCGAGCGCGGCGATGAACTCGGCGGTGTCGTACCCCCGGTCGGCCGCCAGCGTCGGCTTGTGCGCCGAATTGCCGGGCTTGATGCTGCGCCTGGCCATCACCAACGCCGCCTCACGCTCAGCGGTTCCGGTGGCGGTCGTAGTGTGGACATCGACGATCAGACCGTGACGATTCTCGGCCAACGCATGCGTGGTGTAGCTCAGGTACGCCACGCCGCCGCCCTTGCTGGCGAGCAGGGCCTGCGGGTCGGTGCGCGAGACGTGCGTCTTGTTCGAGCGCTTCTTGCCGCGAAAGTCCACCTCGGGGTTGCGTCCCTGATCCGGTCCGGGCGGCTCGTCGGAGCCGTCCCGGGCCATCATGCTCTTGTGCGAGGCCCACGCCCGCAACAGCGAGCCGTCGACACTGAAATGCTCGTCCGACACCAGCTCGGCCCATTCGGCGATCGCCACCACGCCACCGAAGAACTCGCGCATCACGCTCTCCTTGAGGAGCCGCTCGCGATTGGCGCTGAACGTCGAGTGATCCCAGACCGGCTCGTCCAGCGTCATGCCGACGAACCACCGGAACATCATGTTGAAATCGATATGCTCGACCAGCGCACGCTCCGAGCGAATCGAAAACAGACATTGCAACAGCGACGCCCGCAACAAGCGTTCCGGTGCAATCGACGGGCGGCCACCATCGGCATACAACGCATCGAATTGCGGCGACATCGTGCGCAGAACCATATCGGCCAGCGTTTTGATCCGGCGCAACGGATGATCCCGGTCAATGCGGTCTTCGATATTGACGTAGCTGAACAGGGCGTTCTGTTTATGGTCGATGCCGCGCATGAGAATAATCAGTTTCTTAATGCAGATGTAATTATATCAGCCTCACAACCCGCATGGATGCTGGAAAACCTATTAAATCAACATCCTGTTAATCCGGATAGTGCAAGTTCGATCATGCGGGAGACAATCACCTCCCAATTCGAGATCGGGGGGGCTCCGTCACTCTCCAGTCGTAGTACTCCGCCCGATATTCGTATAACAGCAGGAAACGCGAACGCGGGGTTTACTTCGCTCTCTGCTGCGCTCGACTATCTTGAGTCGCATCCGACTGGGTCCGTCTGGGCAATGAACTGGGATGCGCCCGAGTTTCCGCTCGACGAGCGCATGAGCGAGAACTTCGCCCTGCTGATCCTCGCAGGCCCGAACTACGACACCGAGCGCGAGCCCCTTGCCTGGGTCGGCCGCCCCGCAACACGCAACGCGAACGACTTCGAAGTACAGTCCGGTCAGCCCCGACTGGTACAGGCGTGGCGAGCAGCAATCGACGAGGCCGCCTACAACGCCGGTCGGCCACTCACCGATGTCGGCTACCTGATCCACGATGCAGGCAAGGCGAGCGATGCCGCCGGCAAGCGAATCGCAACCCTGGGCCAGGCACTGGGCGAACCGTTGCCCGAATTCGACATCCTCAAACAAGGCTTCAACAACACCGCGTTGATGGGAGATACCGGTGCTGGCACCGCACTGACCAATGTCGCGCTGGCCATCGCGTACGCACACCACAAGGGCACGCCGGTGCTGGTGGCGGGGACGACGGAGGCAGATACCGCTGCGGCTGTTGTCGTAACGCCACCCGCCCGTGCTCGCGTGTTCGACCCCGCCAACGACTGGTTCCGTGCGCGCGGTGAGCGCAATGCCTATCTGCCGTGGTGGGGGTTGAGGCGGGATGTAGATTGGTCGCGCTACAGGCAGGGGTATTCGGAATGAGTGCCGTCGCCAGAATTCATCGAACGGCGTTCGCACCCTCGGTATTGCGGGGTCTTGTGATACAGCGATTGGGAATGCTTGCGACCATCTGCGTTGCGCTTCTTAGTCTCGCCGCCTGCTCTACGAACGCTACGAAGGCCTCGGGAAGCACTCTTGAAAGTGTTGATGCGGTAACGCAACCATTTCGTGCTCAAGTCGTCGGTGTGCAGTGGTTAAATCCGTTGGTCCGTCGTGACTACCCAACCGAGTGGCAGCTGCTATGGACTTTACGGTTAGCCGCACCGAACGGGGATGACTATAAGGTCAAGACGAAGTCCCAGAAATTCACCACCGTTCAGCCCGTTGCTTCAATCGTTTCAACGTGGGATGGTCGAGTCACTTTCACGCGCTTCCTGGGCGGGTACGTTCGTGAAGTACTACTCCCGTTCCGCCACCGCTACGCAGCAAGCCCGACCTATTTCTACACGGTGCAGCCCGAGTCACAAAAGCTTTGGCGAGAACTGGCCGGCATACACATTGAGCTTGCGATCCCGGCTCGACAGGATCTGAACCCGGTAGAGGCTGCCAGCATTGTGCAGAAAGCCATCATTTCCCAGTTCGGGATCGGCGGGCGGCCCTCCATCTCCAGTCGCAGTACTCCGCCCGATGTTCGTGTCTCGGCAGGCAACTCAAACATTGGTTTTACTTCCCTTTCTGCGGCGCTCGACTATCTCCAGTCTCACCCAAGTGAAACCGTCTGGGCTATGACCTGGGATGCGCCAGAGCACCCCCGCGACGAACGGATGAGCGAAAACATTGCGATTTTGATCCTCGCAGGCCCGACCTTCGACACCGAGCGCGAGCCCCTTGCCTGGATCGGCCGCCCCGCAACACGCAACGCGAAGGACTTCGAAGTCCAGGCCGGTCAGCCCCGACTGGTGCAGGCGTGGCGGGCAGCAGTCGACGAGGCCGCCAGCAACGCCGGTCGGCCACTGACCGATGTCGGCTACCTGATCCACGATGCAGGCAAGGCGAGCGACGCCGCCGGCAAGCGACTCACAACGCTGGGGCAGGCGCTGGGCGAGCCGTTGCCCGAATTCGACATCCTCAAACAAGGCTTCAACAACACCGCGCTGATGGGCGACACGGGGGCCGGCACGGCGCTGACCAATGTCGCGCTGGCCATCGCCTACGCACACCACAAGGGCACGCCGGTGCTGGTGGCGGGGACGACGGAGCCAGATACCGCTGCGGCTGTTGTCGTCACGCCACCCGCCCGCGCCCGTGTCTTCGATCCCGCCAAAGACTGGTTCCGCGCCCGCGGTGAGCGCAATGCCTATCTGCCGTGGTGGGGGTTGCGGCGTGATGTGGATTGGTCGCGCTACAGGCAGGGGTATTCGGAATGAAGAAAGGAGCGCGAACATGCGCGGTGTGATTCGGCTGGGCGATCCGACCAGCCACGGCGGCCGGGTGGTAAGTACTGGCGCGAGATCAGTGGTCATGGGGCGCACGGTGGCGGTGCTTGGCGACCGCTGTGTGTGTCCGCGCAAGGGGCATGGCAACTGCGTGATTGCCGAGGGCGATCCGGACGTGCTGCTGGACGGAAAGCCGGTGGCTTTCGACGGGCACCGCACAAGTTGCGGTGCGCAGTTGATGTCGACGGTGCCGGCCAGTGGGCGAGGGGGCTGATTTCCGGCTCGACAGCTGCGACAAAAACCCAGTAAAATCCGCCCCTTGCCAAGGAGCGTTGCGACCCGGAATCTAGCCGGGCCAGGCTTGGCAACTGAACAACGGCGCTCGCAAACCAATCAGCCGGGTTTGCCGCGCCGTTTATTTTTGGCCGTGCTACCCGCTGTGCATTAACCGCAGATCGAGGTAGAACCATGCAAGCCGACCGCTCCGACGAAATTCGCCAGCAACTCGCCCAACGCATCCTGATTCTGGATGGCGCCATGGGCACGATGATCCAGCAATACAAGCTGGGCGAGGCGGATTACCGCGGCACGCGCTTCCTCGATCATCCGCGCGACCTCAAGGGCAACAACGACCTGCTGGTGCTCACGCGCCCGGACGTGGTCAGCGAAATCCACCGCGCCTATCTCGACGCCGGCGCCGACATCATCGAGACCTGCTCGTTCAACGCCACCAAGGTGTCGCAGGCGGAATACGGCCTTGCCGATCTGGCCTACGAGATCAACTTCGCCAGCGCCCGCCTGGTGCGCGAACTGTGCGACGAATTCACTGCGAAGAACCCGGCTAAGCCGCGTTACTGCGCCGGCGTGCTGGGGCCGACCTCGCGCACGCTGTCGATCTCGCCCGACGTCAACGACCCCGGCTACCGCAACATCAGCTTCGACGCCCTGGTCGACGACTACTATGACGCCGCCAAAGCGCAGATGGAAGGCGGCGCCGACCTGCTGCTGATCGAAACCATCTTCGACACGCTTAACGCCAAGGCTGCGGTCTTTGCCATCGAAAAGCTCTTCGAAGACCTCGACCGCCGTCTGCCGGTGATGATCTCCGGCACCATTACCGACGCCTCCGGCCGCACCCTGTCGGGGCAGACCGCCGAAGCGTTCTGGAACTCCCTGTCGCACGCGCTGCCGATCTCATTTGGCCTCAACTGCGCGCTCGGCGCCAAGGAGCTGCGGGCCTACGTCGATGAGCTGTCCACCGTGTGCGACACCTTCGTCTCCGCCCACCCCAACGCCGGCCTGCCCAACCCGCTCGCGCCCACCGGTTACGATGAAACGCCCGAGCAACTCGCCACCGCGGTGGTCGAGTGGGCACAGTCGGGGCTGGTCAACATCCTCGGCGGCTGCTGCGGCACCACGCCCGCGCACATCGCCGCCATCGCCCAGGCCGTGGCCAAGCTGCCGCCGCGCGTCGTGCCCGAAATCGAGAAGAAGATGCGCCTGTCGGGCCTCGAGCCCTTCAATGTCAGCGCCGACAGCCTGTTCGTGAACGTCGGCGAGCGCACCAACGTGACTGGCTCCAAGGCCTTCGCCCGCATGATCCTCGAAGGCCGCTTCGACGACGCGCTCGCGGTTGCACGCCAGCAGGTGGAGAACGGTGCCCAGATCATCGACATCAACATGGACGAAGCCATGCTCGATTCGATGGCCGCCATGGAGCGCTTCCTCAAGCTCATCGCCACCGAGCCGGACATCTCGCGCGTGCCCATCATGCTCGACTCGTCCAAGTGGGACGTGATCGAGGCCGGCCTGAAGTGCATCCAGGGCAAGGGCGTGGTCAACTCCATCTCGATGAAGGAAGGCGAGGAGAGCTTCCTGCGCCAGGCCAAGCTGGCCCGCCGTTACGGCGCCGCCGTGATCGTGATGGCCTTCGACGAGAAGGGCCAGGCCGACACCTACGCGCGCAAGATCGAGATCTGCGAACGCGCCTACAAACTGCTCACGGGCATCGGCTTCCCGCCGGAAGACATCGTCTTCGACCCTAACATCTTCGCCATCGCCACCGGTATCGAAGAGCACGACAACTACGCGGTCGACTTCATCCAGAGCGTGGCCTGGATCAAACAGAACCTGCCGCACGCCAAGACCTCGGGCGGCGTCTCCAACGTGTCCTTCTCCTTCCGCGGCAACGACCCGGTGCGCGAGGCCATCCACACCGTCTTCCTGTATCACGCGGTCAAGGCGGGGCTGACGATGGGTATCGTCAATGCCGGCATGCTCGGTGTGTACGACGACCTCGACCCCGCCCTGCGCGAAACGGTCGAGGACGTGGTGCTCAACCGCAAGCCCGGTGCGGGCGAGGCGCTGGTCGAGATCGCGCAGTCGGTCAAAGGCCAGGTCAAGGACAAGGGGCCGGATCTCGCCTGGCGCGAATGGGATGTGGAAAAGCGCCTGTCGCACGCGCTGGTCAAGGGCATCACCGAGTTCGTCGTGGCCGACACCGAAGAGGTGCGCGCCAAGCTCGAAGCCGCAGGCAAGCCGCCGCTGGCCGTGATCGAAGGCCCGCTGATGGCCGGCATGGACGTGGTGGGCGACCTCTTCGGCGCGGGCAAGATGTTCCTGCCGCAGGTGGTGAAATCCGCCCGCGTCATGAAGCAGGCCGTCGCCCACCTCATCCCCTACATCGAAGCGGAAAAGCTGCGCACCGGCTCCACCAGCAAGGGCCGCATCGTCATCGCCACGGTGAAGGGCGATGTGCACGACATCGGCAAGAACATCGTCGGCGTGGTGCTCGGCTGCAACGGCTATGAAGTGATCGACCTCGGCGTAATGGTGCCGACCGAGAAGATCCTCAACGCCGCGCGCGAACACGGCGCCCAGGCCATCGGCCTGTCCGGCCTCATCACCCCGTCGCTGGAGGAGATGAGCCACGTCGCTGCCGAAATGCAGCGTCAGGGCTTCGACGTGCCGCTGCTCATCGGTGGCGCCACCACCAGCCGCGCTCACACTGCCATCAAGATCGCGCCGCACTACGGTCAGCCGGTGGTCTATGTGCCCGACGCCTCGCGCGCGGTCGGCGTGGTCACCGCGCTGCTGTCCGAAGGCGGCGCGGCCGAGTTCAAGTCTCAGCTCGCGGCCGACTACGACAAGCTGCGCGCCCAGCACGCTAACAAGAAGGGTGTGCAACTGGTCAGCCTCGAAGCAGCGCGCGCCAACGCCTTCAACCCGCTGGCCGACGCCGCCTACGTGCCGGCCGAGCCCAACACGCTGGGCGTGGTGGCGCTCGACGTCGATCTGGCCGAACTGCGCGAGTACATCGACTGGGCGCCCTTCTTCCAGACCTGGGATCTGGCGGGCAGCTTCCCGAAGATTCTCGATGACGAGATCGTGGGCGAAACCGCGCGCGAAGTGTTTGCGGACGGCCAGGCCATGCTGGAAGACATCATCGCCGGTCAGTGGGTGCAGGCGCGGGCCGTGTTCGGCCTTTTCCCCGCCAACAGCGTGGGTGACGACATCGAACTCTATGCCGACGAATCCCGCGACGCAGCGATGATGACCTGGTTCGGCCTGCGCCAGCAGCACGAACGCCCCGCCGGCAAGCCGCACTGGTGTCTGGCCGACTTTGTCGCCCCCAAGGCCAGCGGCGTGCGCGACTGGTGCGGCGCCTTCGCGGTCACGGCCGGTCTGGGTATCGAGCACAAGCTGGCCGAGTTCGAGGCCGCCCACGACGACTACCGCGCCATCATGCTCAAGAGCCTGGCCGACCGTCTGGCCGAAGCCACTGCCGAATGGCTGCACGAGCGTGTGCGCAAGGAATACTGGGGCTACGCCCCCGACGAAGCGCTGGACAATGCCGCGCTGGTCAAGGAGCAATACCGCGGCATCCGCCCCGCGCCCGGCTACCCCGCGTGTCCGGATCACACCGTCAAGGCGGCCGTGTTCCAGCTGCTCGACGTGCCCGCGAACACCGGCATGGGGCTCACCGAGTCCATGGCCATGACCCCCGCGGCAGCCGTGTCCGGCTTCTACTTCGCCCACCCCGAAAGCCACTACTTCGCGATCAGCAAGATCGGCTCCGATCAGGTCGCCGACTGGGCAAAGCGCACCGGCATGAGCCTGACGGAAGCGGAGCGCTGGCTGGCACCGCTGCTTTGAAGCGAGACGGCGCATCCAGGCTGGATGCGCCGTCAGCCCTAAGGCGGGGCGTAGCCAGCCTCGCGCTGGTGGCGAATCGCGAGAATCAGTCGCGCCAAGACTTGGCCTCTGGACGGGAACGGGCCTTTTTGCCTGCGCGTGCCCGGATGTAGGCATTGACCTCGTCCGCAGCGCAGCCCTTGCCGGACGCCAGTGTTTTGGCTCTCGGCGCAAGTGCATCGGCAACAAACCCAGCCCGCTTCACTGCGGCCAGTGCGGTGGCCCGGATCGCCTCAACCATGAATGCGTGTGGCGTGATCCACTGATGCATTGCAGCGGATACGGCAAGCTGTTTTATGTCGTCGGGCAATTTCAGTGAAGTTGTGCCCATCTGCGCTCTCCCGCTAAATTTGGCGTCGGTCAAAAGCAAGATCCAACACCCGCAGCCGCAGTGTCACCATCAGGCGCATCCAGTTACCGTATTGCAAGCGCGTCACCTCGGTCTGCGACAGCACCACAGGAACGCGCTCGCGCTGCTTCGGACGGCCAATCTCCTTCAGCCAGGGTAGATCAATACGGAGCACTTCCCGGTAAAGAAAATGCAGCGCGGACAATGCCTGGGTATGGGTCGATGGAGCAACCTGCCGGTCGTTGGCCAGCCATGCAAGAGAGTGCTCAACCTCGACTGCCCCCAGTTCACCCGGATGGCGCAGCCCATGGTGACGAATGAATTCACGAACCCAATAGACATAAGCCTGTTCGGTTCGTATGCTGTAGTGCTTGTAGCGGATGCGTTCGTGCAGTTGATCGAGCAAACGGGGCGGGGGTGCCGATACGTTGTTGGACTGCATGACGGCTTTGTCTGCTGTGTAAGTGCTGTATGCGATAACAGCATAGCAAGGAAGGTGATGATTTAAATGACAAATGAGCATGACGGATCGCTGGCCTTACACAGCGCTTTTCAACTTACACAGCAGATTTGCTCTCTACAACACGTTGAGCAATTCTTTAGAAAAAAGGGAACATTGACCTGCTCCGGGCTTTTCGGGCCAGCTGAAACTTGAGAGGATGGCTTCCAAGAGGAAGAGGAAGCCATGCGCAAGAGCCGTTTTACAGAAGAACAGATGGTCAAGATTCTGCGGGAGGCCGACCGTTTGCCGGTCGCGGAGGTCTCAAAGAAGCACGGAGTGAGCGAGCAGACGATCTACACGTGGCGCAAGCGCTTCGGCGCCATGAGCTCGGACGAGGTCAAGCGACTGCGGCAGCTGGAGGCCGAGAACGCGCGACTCAAGAAGATGCTGGCCGAGCGGGATCTGGAGATCGACGTGATGAAGGAGATCACGGCAAAAAAATGGTGAGCACCTGCGCGCGCCGAGCGCAGGTGCTTTACGCAGTGAAGCGAGGCATTTCGCAGCGTCGAGCGTGCGCATTGTTGTGCGTGTCGCGCTCGGCACTTGGCTATGCGTCGCGGCTCGATGAGCGTGATCGTCCGCTGATCGGCGAGATGCGGCGATTGGCAGCGCAGTACCCGCGCTACGGCTACCGACGCATCCGCATCTTTCTTCGTCGCGCCGGGCACCGGCTGAGCATCGGCCGCACCTGGCGGCTGTGGCTCAAAGCGGGCTTGCAGGTACCGCGCAAGCGACCGCGCCGCCGGGTGGCCAGTCAGCGCGATCAGGTCGAGCGCGCATCGGAGGCGAACGGGATTTGGGCTTACGACTTCGTGTTCGATACCTGCGCGAACGGCCAGCAGCTCAAATGTCTAACGGTCATCGACGAGCACACCCGCGAGGCGCTGGCGATCGACGTCGCGGGCAGCATCCGCTCGGAGCGCGTCATCGATGTCTTGAGCCGCTTGATCAGCGAACGCGGAGCGCCGAAAGCATTGCGCTCGGACAACGGCCCGGAGTTCGTCTCGACGCGGTTGCTCCAGTGGGCGACCGATGAGGGATTGCAAATGGCGCTGTCGCAGCCGGGCAAGCCATGGCAAAACGGCACCGACGAGAGCTTCAACGGCAAGTTCCGCGACGAGTGCCTATCCATGGAATACTTTCGCAACCGCCTTGAGGCGCGCGTCGTCATCGAGCAGTGGCGCCGTCATTACAACGAAGTACGACCGCATTCTGCGCTGGGATACCTGACCCCGGCGCAGTACGTTCAGAACCAGTCAGGCAACGACCACGAGGCCATCCGTCTCAAGTAACTCGTGGTCCGAAGAATCGGGGCAGGTCAACATAATGAGCCAATGGCAATTCGATTCAGAAGCTTTAAAAATTCGTAGTCTTGTAAACCCTAATTGGGAAATTGATTTAAGGAAGGTCAACTGCGAAACCGACCTCCTTTACTGGCTGCTCCAAGCGGCTCAAAAAGAGTGGGATATGAAAGAGTTATTTGAAAAATTCAACGACGCCGTTGATTTTTGCTTTAACCAACGGCACCTGCAAGGTGCTGCGGCTCTAAAAGAAATATTCAACGTATTTCCCATTGAGTCTGGTTCGGTTAATTGGGAAAACGGTACGTCAGCTAAGTATCAACGCTGAAGTGCAAAACATATTGCGTCAAAAATCGCCTAACACTATGGTCAAGCGGACCGCCAAAAGCTTCGCTCTTGGTTCCCTCCGCGCTGCGCGCTCCGGAGGCCGCTTGCCTCCACGTTAGGCAACCAGGAAATATCGTGGATACTCAAAGTGTTTTTGAGGCGCTGACAAAATCTAAGCCTGTCAACCTTTCTGATCTTCCGGAAGAGTTTGGTGTTTATGCGCTTTGGGATCATGAAGGGCAGATCCGATATATTGGTAGCACACCAAAGGCTACCGAAGGATTTCGCACAAGGATTTATAGCAAGCATGCTACTGGTAGTGAGGGGCGGAGCCATAAGTTCACACAAGCCTATTGCACCGGGCGCATGTGGCGCTACTGCAAGAAGCTTGACGATCCAGCCGCTGCCAACGAGCAGCACCCTGCTGATGCAGATGCGGCAAAGAAGCTGAGAAATGCCTTCATTCGCAGGTACTGCAGGGCGAGCTACGTGACCATTCCTCGTAATTCATTAGCAGAGCCATATTTTGCAAGCCTTACCTCCTTGGAGTACCAGCTACAGGCTATGGCACCTTTAAGCATGCGGGCCTGGGAGGGTATTGCATTCCGCCCTCTATCAGAGCCAACTCATCTTGTTGATGGTCTGTTGGCCGAACTGCCGCACTATGCAGCCGGCGCTGAAAGGCAAAATGCCATCTATAAAACGTTTGTCAGTGTTGTTAAAGCCTAACATGGCGGTCAAGGTTGCTCCCTTCGGTCGCTGGACGCGCCGCACGCGGCGCGCCCCTTACCTTTAACGTTAGACAGCGCAGGTTGCTCCCCCCCCCCCCGTACACCATCTCAACACATGACCAGCGATCTTCGGGCTCCCGCCACCTTTCACTACATAGCGTTCTACGACCTGCTCGCTGACGCAGCATTTCAGCATCGGTGCGCTACGGCCGAGTCGGACTCCTTTCGGATGAACCGCTATGCAAGAGCGTCTGTCATTGCAGCTGCGCTTAGTGTTGAGTGCGCAGCCAACTGCCTAATTCATTCTCTTGAGTTGTCTGCAACCCTTCGCACAGAACTTGACAAGCTTTCACCCCTGGCGAAGGTCGAAACCTATCTCCAGCTTTCCGAGTTTGGCGCTCTTGATCGAGGCCGGGTAGAGGTTCAAAGAATGAAGGAGCTGATTACCGCTCGAAATGAGTATGTCCACCCTAAGGTAGCAGCGATCGGGGCGGTAGTAGAGGAACCGAAAGACGCCGGACATGAATGGCATGTACCGTTCTCGATCGACGGTGAACATTGGTCGGGCCTACAAATCCCGAAGAAGGCAATGTTCTGGTCCAACGCTAACTCTCAGACGACTCTACGGGCGATTGCTGAATTCTTCCGCTACCTTTTTGTGGAGTTGATGAAATCCACGTCTGAGCAGTTGCATGGAATCCTTCCGTCAAGGATTCAAATTGGAGACGTGCATATGCTTGCCGTCTTCGAGGAGTTCAAGCGTGAGATTGCAGGAGCTAGCGAGTTCGGAGCGGACTTCTCGTATTTGGGCCTCACCGAATGAAGGCGCTGTCTAACCCTGCGTTCGAGGCGACCTGCGCGAAAAGCCGCGCAGGCGCCTCAACTTCACGTTAGTTTTTTAGGAAGCATATGGGCCAAGAATTAACGCTCAAAGGTATTGCACTTGAAAAGCTCAATCGGATATTGAACCAGAATTTTGATTCCAAATTTATTTGGGCTTTGCTCTCTGGTGGAGTGCTTCTTGCCGGGTATCAGCGAATCATACAGCTATGCTCCACCATAGAAGTGGTTTCAGGTGGAACTTATGTGAAGTTGTCCCTTAGTTCGGGTGCCGATGCTGTTTTCATTGCCATCGGTTCAGTGATGATCTTTTCATCGATCATCATATTCATTATAAGAATGATAAATAGTCAGCCTGGCACTGTTAAAAAGCATAAGTCTTTGCGACACGCAGCAAAAGATCTTAGGCCTCTGATGGACGACAATCGCCGAGTATTTACCGCATTTGGGCCTAATTCTGAAAGCGGGAATGTAGATGATTTAAGGCAAGACTATGAAGTATGGGAGCAGCTAAAAAGGGATCAGATTGTACCTAACAACGATGAGATACTGAATATATTGAACAGAGTGAAAGTGCTTACGAAGAATGAAGCACCGATTGTAAGCAAGATGAAATCACATATTGCAGCATTTAAAAATCACTGTTCCAACCCAAACTTTGACTACAGCAATGATCAGTTCCCATTGAGCTTTGCGGATTTGATTTTCAAATATTCCAATTCAAATGATAATAACATGGAAAAATATGTGGAATGGCTGAAGAAATCTCTTTCTCAATATCTAGATAAAGTTGAATCTGTATACATCTTTGGAAGCGCGCTCTATGGACAAGAAAAGACTGACGTAGATGTGATCATAAAAAACAATCTTGTTGATATTGAAGAAATAAGGTTGTTTGCTGAAATATCAAAGGAACTGAAAAATGCCTTTGAGAAGGATTTTTCCCTCTCGTTGCACTTAAAGGTGTTCTCGGAGCGAGAGGCTCAGAGCTTTGGTAGGTTTTTAGAGAAAATATACAAATCCGAAAAGGTGATCTAGCTTGGGTAGAAATCTGCATTACACAATACCCCAATATCTTGAGAGTGCACTCAACAAACATGCCAAAGTGCTGTCCTGGGAGCGCATTGATAACAGTCAAACAGATGAACACTACATCTATTTGATCAGGAGATCGGGTGGGTTTAGCCAAGTGATTGTTCATTTGTCTGACGAATATGAATACTCCCTAGATGATTATTTTCAAAAGCCCGACAGCATCAGGGAAGGAGCATTTATTTTGGTTGCTCGACCTGAAGCTGTTTATGACGATTCAATCGTCGAAGTAGCGCAACAGGATCAAGTGAGCATCGGTAAGTTTGGGGCCTTAACAGGGTGTTGAAAATCTCGGGTTCACCTTCGGTTTCCAGTCCCCTGGGAAAAATCGACTTTGAAAATCGCCCGCTTTCCCCGTGATCATGCCGATTCAAGCTGACTTTTCCGTCGATTGTGCTACCGCAAATCAGCAGCGCTCCTGTCGCCGCAAAGACATGGTTTTTCGACTACAACGTTTCCCATCCGCAGGGCGCCAGGGCGCCCGCGAATTACGGCGCCAGCAGATTGCCCAATCTCGTCAGGTTATAAGCCGAGAAATTGAGCAACGCATGCGCACGGATTCGATCCAGCCCACGCGCCATCGCATGGCGCAGCGTGCCGATATCCTTCGCCCAGCCAAAGGCCTCTTCGATCATCTTGCGTCGGCGCAGGCTGACCGCGTAACCGGGGGACGACTTCACCTCATTGGGCACGGCGCTGCCCTTGACCTTGGCCGCGACATGCGGGGCAATGCCCAGCGGCTCGAGCGCGGCGATGAACTCGGCGGTGTCGTACCCCCGGTCGGCCGCCAGCGTCGGCTTGTGCGCCGAATTGCCGGGCTTGATGCTGCGCCTGGCCATCACCAACGCCGCCTCACGCTCAGCGGTTCCGGTGGCGGTCGTAGTGTGGACATCGACGATCAGACCGTGACGATTCTCGGCCAACGCATGCGTGGTGTAGCTCAGGTACGCCACGCCGCCGCCCTTGCTGGCGAGCAGGGCCTGCGGGTCGGTGCGCGAGACGTGCGTCTTGTTCGAGCGCTTCTTGCCGCGAAAGTCCACCTCGGGGTTGCGTCCCTGATCCGGTCCGGGCGGCTCGTCGGAGCCGTCCCGGGCCATCATGCTCTTGTGCGAGGCCCACGCCCGCAACAGCGAGCCGTCGACACTGAAATGCTCGTCCGACACCAGCTCGGCCCATTCGGCGATCGCCACCACGCCACCGAAGAACTCGCGCATCACGCTCTCCTTGAGGAGCCGCTCGCGATTGGCGCTGAACGTCGAGTGATCCCAGACCGGCTCGTCCAGCGTCATGCCGACGAACCACCGGAACATCATGTTGAAATCGATATGCTCGACCAGCGCACGCTCCGAGCGAATCGAAAACAGACATTGCAACAGCGACGCCCGCAACAAGCGTTCCGGTGCAATCGACGGGCGGCCACCATCGGCATACAACGCATCGAATTGCGGCGACATCGTGCGCAGAACCATATCGGCCAGCGTTTTGATCCGGCGCAACGGATGATCCCGGTCAATGCGGTCTTCGATATTGACGTAGCTGAACAGGGCGTTCTGTTTATGGTCGATGCCGCGCATGAGAATAATCAGTTTCTTAATGCAGATGTAATTATATCAGCCTCACAACCCGCATGGATGCTGGAAAACCTATTAAATCAACATCCTGTTAATGGGGGCTCTCTATAAGGAGAGGCACTGGGATTATGTTCCAAAAGAAAGAAGAGACGAAAACTAACAACCGGCAGCACGCGGACCGCGCTACGCGCGGCCGGTGTGCCGGGCGTTAGGCAACCTACTTTCCCGAGATCATAAGATGACAGGCGTATCGTTCACTTGGCTATTGGTTACTACAATTGCGCTTTTCAGTCTTGTCGTATGCGCCCCGTCTGGCGCAAAGAATGCATTGAACTCAGTAATCTCAAAGGAGCTCTACTGGTCTGGTGCATATTTATCTCTAACCTCAGCCCTTCTTTCAATTTTAATTTGGATTTGGCAGATCCCTTTAGGGGCCGTACTCGGAGTAGCCTTTGAGCATTTCTTTAATGTAATTTTACCGACCTTTGTCTCAACAATATTCGGGGCCTTTCTCTGGATACTGCTTTCACTTGTGATTCAAAAGAAATTAAGGATTATTTTTACATTGCTATCCCTAGTGTATTGTTTGCTAATGACAGGCTTGAATTACATGCCTTTGTTACAAGCCACTGCCTATGAATTTTCACCTCTTGCTGGCAGCAGAGATGAGGCGGTAGACATTGTTGCATCTATATTGCTCTCCACGGCCATTGCAGTACTTAGCTACCTATACATGAAATATCGCAAATGCCTAACTAGTGGTTCAAGGCCGCTCGCTTCGCTCACTCGGGACGGGCTAAAGCCCGCCCCTTAACCAAACGTTGGACCACGCGATAGACCTCTGCTCAAGGCATCCATCGAGGGCGATAAGGTATGAGAGCAATCGTGTATGAACGATATGGGCCGCCCGACGTTCTTCAGTTGAGGGAGGTCGAAAAACCCGCGCCCAAGAACAACGAAGTCCTGATAAAGATTCATGCGACCACGGTCACATCAGGCGATTGGAGGGTGCGAAGCCTCAATGTGCCTGCCGGCTTCGGGCTCATCATGCGTTTGGTATTTGGTGTGTCGAAACCCAGACAGCCGATACTTGGGTCGGAGTTGGCCGGGGTCATTGAGTCGGTCGGCAAGGACGTGAGGAACTTCAAGATCGGCGACGAGGTGTTTGCATTCAGCGATGCCGCCATGGGGTGTCATGCCGAGTACAAATGCATGCCGCAAGACGGTGCTGTGGTACTCAAGCCGCCCAGCTTGTCCTACGACGAAGCCGCCGCGCTGTCTTTTGGCGGAACGACGGCGTTGGATTTCTTGCGAAGAGGAGAGCTTCAACGCGGGGAAAGAATACTGGTCAATGGTGCTTCCGGAGGCGTAGGCACCGCTGTGGTACAGCTTGCCAGGCACTTCGGCGCAGAGGTGACCGGGGTGTGCAGCACCGCGAACATGGCGTTGGTCAGATCGCTGGGCGCCAGCCATGTTGTTGACTACACCAAAGAGGATTTCACGGAGAATGGTGAGGCCTATGATGTCATTGTCGATACCGTCGGCACGGCGCCATTCTCCCGCAGCAAGGCTTCGTTGAAAGAAGGAGGACGCCTTCTTTTGGTATTGGCTGGACTGCCCGAAATGCTTCGAGCTCCATGGGTGTCGATGACGAGCAGCAAGAAGGTCCTTGCCGGGCCAGTCTCTGTACGTACGGAAGATTTGCGTTTTCTCGCGGGGTTGGCCCAGGCGGGAGAATTCAAACCGGTTATTGATCGGCGCTATCCGTTCGAGCAGATCGCCGAGGCCCACCGCTACGTCGATACCGGACGCAAGAAGGGAAATGTCGTCATCACTCTGGAGCATGACGATTGAACCCTAGAGCGGATCAAAGGGGTCAGAGTCGTTCGATTGCGGAGAACGACAGCTCACCTGAGGCGGCCGGATCGCATTAGCACGGCCTCGTTCGCGACAGGTCCGCGCTTGTTCCCGACGGAACATCACTCGCACTACGCATCGGAAAGTTTTCCCCACTGACGCTAGACTTCGAGAACCCTCAATAAGGATTCCCCAATGAAACGCGCCATCGCCTCCCTCGCATTGCTCTGCCTTTCCCCAGTAGCCCTCTCTGCCGAGACCTTTCGCGCAGACGTCTGGGCCGACAACTGGTTTGAGATGCGGATCAACGGGGTGCAAGTCGCGGAGGACAGCGTGCCCATTACGACCGAGCGCTCGTTCAATGCCGAGCGCTTTGAGTTCGTTGCCACGCGGCCTTTCGTCATCGGCCTTGTGGCCAAGGACTTCAAGGAGAACGACTCCGGTCTGGAATATATCGGCACCCGGCGGCAGCAGATGGGGGACGGGGGCGTTATCGTGCAGATCAAGGATGCTTCGGGGGCGACGGTCGCAGTCAGCAACGCGGCGTGGCGCTGTCTGGTTGTTCACAGCGCACCACTGGACAAGTCCTGCGCACGCGAGGCAAACCCCGTTGCGGGCGAAGGGGCGTGCGCTTTTGAGGTGAAAGGGGTGCCCGATGGCTGGGATCGAGCCGGCTTTGACGCATCGGGCTGGCCGCAGGCGAGCGTCTATTCCGAAAGCGACGTCAGGCCGAAGGACGGCTATGACCGAATCGACTGGGTAAGCGAGGCCAGGCTGATCTGGGGGCCCGATCTTGAGCAAAGCAACACGGTGCTCTGCCGCCTGGTGGTCGAGTGAAACTGGTGAGGTCAGCGGCCGTTGCTCGCGAGCTTGTTGTGCGTGGCCAGCAGGGCACGATAGCTGTGGAGATCGGAAGCGTGGGACAGTATCAGCCTGTCAGTCCGGTATATTTCGAGGAGCTGGCGGCCGCGGGGGGTGTTTTCCACCTTCAATGCAGCTGCGATCAGCGCCTCCCGGTTTTCGGTGCTTACGCTTGAGCTGAACAGGCCGATGTTGTCCCTGTAATCTTCAAAGGAATAAGCATCGAGCACTTGCAGGTGCGTCCTGATCTGCGGGTTCAGCTCGGCGGCGACCTCGAACGCATTGCGCGTGATCAGCGCGGCATCGCATTGATTGAAGAACAGCTTCAGCACCAGCGCGTTGGCGTTTTTCTGTGTTGATAGGGCTTCAAGCTGCGACGGGGAAACACCGCTGCTCCTGAGCAGGGTGTTGAGGTAGATTTCGCTCAGCTCGTCGCGCTCGCGCAACTGCACGCGTCGCCCCGCCAGGTCTCTCGGGGTCTTGATTCCGGCATCGCGCCGGACCACCAGGATGAGGGCGTCGTTTGGTGCGCCTGCGCCGGTAAAACCACCCGCCAGATCCTCGTCGGAGAAGTGTTGCACGAGCCCCATTGGCGTGCCGACGATGTAATTGACCTTGCCCGCGACAACGTCACGTTTCAAGTCGCTCAGGTCGTCGTAGAGCTGGATGGGTTTGATCGTTACGCCCGCCTTGTTTGCAATCTCTTCGACCCAGAAACGCACGGTAATCTCGACGTCCTTGCGCGGAATGTCGCGGATTGCCTGCATGTACACACCGGTTGCCAGCAAGGGTGGTGCTGCGTGCGCGACAGTCGGTGCGATGCACAGGAAGAGGACGCCAAGCCAGCGTCTGCATGTATTCAAGCTGATCATGTCTGTCACTTTCGCGTCGTGCCCCATGCTTTTGACGACCCTCCCGCGGAGCCGGGCAGCATCTGATGCTTCGGGAAGCCCTGGGTGTTCATGTTCATCGATGTGTTCCGCGTCCGGCTGCGGCGCGCTGATACCGTTGAGGGACTCGGGAAAGCGGCAGTCGATGCGCTGGTCATCATACGTTATCGCATTCTGGATCCAAGGGGGCAGCGTCGATTGATTGCGCGTGCCCAGTGCCTGTTGCGACCATTTGCCCGGTTTTCCGTCTATACAGGAGCATCGGGCACGATGCGTCACTCAACCTTGACGGGAGTCTCAAATGAAACGCTTTCACGTACACCTTGCGGTCGACGATCTCGCGACAAGCATCGCCTTCTACAGCAGGCTTTTCGGGCAAAGCCCGTCGAAGCAGCAGCAGGACTACGCGAAGTGGATGCTCGATGATCCACGCCTGAACTTCGCCATCTCTGCGCGGGGGCACGCGACCGGCCTTAACCACTTTGGCATGCAAACCGATTCCCCGGAAGAACTGGCGGGCCTCAAGGCGCTGGCCGACGATGCCTCTGGCGGCATGACGCTGGATCAGGGCGAGGCGAACTGCTGCTACGCCAGGAGCGAGAAGCACTGGACGGTCGACCCTCAGGGGGTGGCGTGGGAGCACTTTTTCACGATGGGTGACATCGCGACCTATGGCGAAGACGCTGCAGTGCAAGTGGGCGCGTGCTGTGCCCCCTCGGATGCGCCGGATGCCGCCGCAACGCAAGCGTCTGCTGCCTGCTGCGTGCCGGGTGTGGCGGGGCGGAATCAGGATTCGTGTTGCCGCTGAGAGCGCAGAACCATGCAAGCGGCAGATGACGACCTCGGCGCGGCTTTTGCCCGCTTGCGGCAAAGCCTGCGCAGCTATCTGCGCCGGCGTGTTCCCGACCCCGCGCAGGCAGAGGACTTGCTGCAGGATGTTTTCGTGAAGGCACTCGCGTCACAGCAGGCCGGACGTCACATCGACAACCTGACGGGATGGCTCTATGCCGCCGCTCGAACGGCGGTTGCAGACCACTACCGCAGCGCAGGCGTTTCGATGGAGGCGCTCGACGACGAGATGCCCAGTGCCGAGCTCGACGACATGCGAATGCATCAGGCGCTTTCGGCCTGCCTGCGCCCTTTCGTGGATCAGCTTGCGCCGCGCTACCGGGAGGCGCTGATCGCGACCGACTTCGAGGGTGAAACGATGCGCTCGGTCGCCGAGAGGCAGGGCGTGTCGGTGTCTGCGATCAAGAGCCGGGTTGCGCGTGCGCGTGCGATGCTCAAGGACAAGGTGCTGGCATGCTGTCATGTCGAGATCACCGACGCCACGGTCAGTGATTACCATCGTATTTCGTCGTCGAGCTGCGGCGGGAAATGCACGTGAGCACCGGGCCCGGCCCTTCGCGTGCCTGCGTTGAATGGGCACATAAGGAGATGCGCAAATGGTGATCGTTGCAGGCCATCTCATCCTGAAAAACGGGGCCCGGGATCGGTTTCTCGCGGCCTCGGAGCCCGCTGTCCGACTGGCGCGATGTGCGACCGGATGTCGCGATTTCGCGGTGTCTGCAGACCTCATTGACCCGAATCGAATCAACGTCTATGAAGAATGGGAAACACGGGACGATCTGACCCGGTTCCGCGAATCAGGGCCCGACGCGGCCCTCATGGATTCGATCGTCGAGGTTCGTGTAAGGGAGTTCGTCGTCGCCGACGCAGATGGCAGGGGCTGAGCCGCGACCCGATCAAAGCAGGTGACAAATCGTGTACAGGACGATGCGATGAGACTTCTTGCGCTGTGTTTTGCGTTGTGGTGTTCGTCGCTGTCTTTTGCTGCGGGCCTGGTTCACAGGGATGCGCTGAACGGCAGGGTGTCGATTCTTGCGCCGGAGAATTTCGGTCCGATGCCGGCGAAGCTGCTGGAACTGAAGTATCCGAGCTCAAGACGACCGACCGAGGTGCTGAGTGACGACACCGGGCGGGTGACGCTGGCGTTCAACCATACGAACAACGCCTTGCAGCCGCACGAGTTGAAAGAGGCGCATGTCGTGCTCTCGCAATCCTTTCACAACCTCTACCCCTCGGCGGAGTGGATCAGGGATGAAGTCATCGAGCAGAACGGAAGCGTATTCATTGTCTTCGAGATGATTACGCCGGCAATCGACACGAAGATTCACAACATCATGTACGCGACGTCGGTCAGCGGCCGAATGCTGATGGTCGCGTTCAATACGACCACGGATTACTCGAAGAAGTGGCTGCCCACGGGCAAGGCGATCATGTCCTCGCTTCGGGTGAAGCCTCAATGAGTTCGTGTTCTGGCGGGCGGGTTCCAACGTCGATCAGTGGGGTCTGATCGCATTGATCGACCCTGTGGATTCCTTGATTCGCTGGGGTCAGGACGCAGCACGATTCAGAGAAGGTATGACAAGGAAAGTCTTCTGGGATGACCCGTACGCGGTCTCGCATCAAACCTGTGTGTCGTCGGTGAAGGGCGGTGATATCGAACTGGCGTCGACAATCTTCTTTGCCTTTTCGGGTGGGCAAGAGAGCGACCACGGTTTGATTGCAGGTCACCCGGTGCTCGCGGCACGGAAGGAGGGGGCGCGGATTGTCTATACGCTGCCGCCGTCTCACGGGCTGCAGGTTGGTCAGCCCGTGCACGTCGAGATCGAATGGGAACGGCGCTATCGACTGATGCGCCTGCATTTTGCAGCAGAGCTGGTTCTTGAGCTGTTCTACAGAGCGCTGGATGGCGTGGGCAAGGTGGGGGCTCACATCGCGCCGGATAAAGCCCGGATCGATTTTGCGTGGCCTGAGAACATCGCTCCACGCCTTCCCGATTTTTCCGACATGGCGAACCGGATCATCTCGTCGAACCGGGAGATCGCGACCGGCTTCGATGATGTTCCGAATGAAAGAAGGTACTGGGAGATCCAGGGCTTCTCCCGCGTCCCGTGTGGCGGCACTCACGTTCGATCAACAGGAGAGGTCGGCCAGATCAGACTCAGGCGAAATAACATTGGCAAGGGAAAAGAGCGGGTGGAGATCTTTCTGTGCGAGCCGTGAAGAGTTCATCGGTGCTGTTGTTTGATGTCCTCTATTCAATCGGAGTGTGCCCCGTCCGTTCGTTCAAACCCGCACCCAAGAGCGGGGCTTGACTCCAGGGCTGGGCGTCTTACGGCAGATGCCGTTGCTTTCCGACGCCCCTGGGGATGCGGTGTTTCTCCTGCGCAAAGGAAACGGGGCCTGGGGCGGGCTTACGAGATTGCCGTATTCGATGGCCCTGGGCGGAATGTGACGTCTATGCCGTGCTCGCTGAGGCGACGATAGAGTGTGGAGCGTGAGATGCCGAGAAAGCGGCTGGCGGCGCTGACGCACCAGCTGGTGCGTTGCATTGCGTTGAGGATGACGTCCCGTTCGGAGCTCTGACCGGTGACGACATGCCCGTGGAGCTGAGCCCGCCGCCGATCTGGCACGCCGTCGGATACCTCGTTCTGGAAGCTCTCTGGCAGGTGCGCCCATATCATTTCTGCCTGCGGGCAGACTGCAATCGCGTAACGCAGCACATTGCGCAACTCGCGGATGTTGCCCGGCCACCGGTGCTCGACCAAACCGGCCAGCACATCCGACGACATGGTCAAGTGACGGCCCGCTGTTTTGCATTCTTCGGCAAACACACCGCGAATCAGTTCGGCGATATCCTTGCGCTCCCTCAGGGGTGGCAGTTTGACGGTCGCTGCGTTCAGGCGATAGTAGAGGTCTTCGCGGAAGCGCCCCTCGCGCACCATTGCGCCCAGATCACGGTGGGTCGCGCAGATTACCGAGATATCCACCATCTGCGGCTTGGAGGCGCCCAGCGCCAGCACCTCGCCTTCGGCCAGCACCCGCAGCAGGCGCGTCTGCAGCGCCAGCGGCATGTCGCCGATTTCATCCAGAAACAGCATGCCGCCGTCGGCTTGTGCAATCTTTCCGACGCAACCCTTTGAGTGTGCGCCGGTAAAAGCGCCCCCCCGGTAACCGAAGAGCTCGCTCTCGATCAGGGTTTCGGGAATCGCAGCGCAGTTGATGGCGACAAAGGGCTGATCATGTCGCTGGCTGCGTGAATGAATTTTCTTCGCTGTGAATTCCTTTCCAGAGCCGGTCTCGCCGAGCAACAGGATCGGGACCTTGCCATTGACGAGCAGCTCGAGCCGATGCTCCCCCTCAATGCCCATCTCGTCGTTATCCGCTCTCGACCGGGTGTCCGGCCTGGCTGCGGCCAGTAATGACCGGTGGACTGGTGCTTTTCTGGGGGCTCTGATCAGTGCGGTAAGCCGCTCATTCTTGCTGCCCACATCCAGACTCATAGGCGTGCCGGGATGGGCCCGCGCGAAATCCACCAGGCCGTCCACGGAGCGATGAAGGATTTCGTCCACGAAGTACGCCCCGTTGCCGAGGCGATGTTTCAAGCGGCGGCTCACGCCGACGACGCGTCCGCCTTCGTCAAAGGCGATCAGATCGTCGGGGTCGGCGCCCCAGTCGTCGAGTTGCCGTTTCACGCTGACGATCCAGTGGTCGGCGAAATGCGACATGAACATGGATTGTTCAATCCGCGCCGCAGTCTGCAGGGTAAGCCGGTAGGCCAGGGATTGGCCGAGTTTCTGCGCGTCCTCGGTGCAGGCAGTTGCATTGAGCACACCGAGCAATTGCTGTTCGGGGCCGAACAAGGGCACGGCGGAGCAGCTGATGCCATGGTTCCGGACCAGAAAGTGCTGATCGCCGTGAACAAGTACGGGTTCGCCATCGGCCAGGGCTGTGCCCACGCCGCAGGTGCCCTGAGTGTCCTCGGACCAGCAGGCCCCTGCGCGTAGCCCGGCGGAGGTGAATTCGACCGCGCGCTGTCCCGTGGCACGCACCTCGAGCGTGGCTCCGCTCGCATCGGTCAGCAGCAGGCAGTAGCCCAGATCGCCCAGCTGGCGATGCAACCAATCGACGCCCGGCACCGCCACCCTTAACAACGCCTCGTTGCGTTCCTTGAGTCGGGACAGCTGCGAACCGGAAAGAACATTGTCAGCAGCACGACTCCGTGCGTCGAGTCGATAGCTCTCGAGCGATCGCCGTCGTGACCGGGCCAGCCGCGCCATCAGATTGGCAGGTGCCGGACTTGCGAAGTCACGGCCATCCCAGACTGCGCCAGAAAACGCGTTCGTCATTCTTGTCTCCCCGCTTCGGTCGCTGGATCTTGGCCAGGACCGTTATGTTTGTTTTGAATTATCGCTCGGTATATTAGGTAGCACCCTCAGTCGTCGCAAGTTGTGATTCTTCATGGCGCACCTTCATCGCGTCCGACGGAAAAAGGGCGACCGTGCGTACACGGCCGCCAAGGGATGTTTCAGTGAGACTTCGGTCCTTGATCTGCTCGGGCCTTAGCCGTGCTGCATGTACACCACCTGCGTTTCGGTGTATTCGAGCAGGCCATGTTTGCCATCAGCTCCGCCGACGCCAGAATGCCGCCGTCCTGCGTGGAAGCCCTGCATGGCTTCGAAGTGCTCTCGATTGACGTAGGTTTCACCGAAACGCAGCCCGTTGCACGCGGCCATGGCTTCCTTCAGATCTCTGGTGAAGATCGACGAGGTCAGGCCGAACTCGGAGTCGTTGGACAGAGCGATCGCCTCGTCGAGGCTGTCGACAACCTGGATCGGCAGCACCGGACCAAAGATCTCCGCACGCATGATCTCCATGTCATGACGGCAGTTGATCATCACCGTCGGCAAATAGTGATAACCCTGGTCGCCCGGCGCGACGCTGCCGCCGAGGATCACTTCAGCGCCGGCGCCGCGTGCGCGCTCGACCATTGCCGCGACCTTGTCCAGCCCCTGGCGGTTGACCAGCGGCCCCATATGAACCGTCGGGTCTGCCAGGGGGTCGCCGTAACGCACTTCTGCCATGCGTGCCGTCACCTTCTCGATGAACGCGTTCGCTACCGCGCGCTCCACATAAACCCGCTCCGCGCAATTGCACACCTGCCCGGTGTTGATCACTCGCGAGTCGCAGATGGCCTTGGCCGCCATGTCGAGATCCGCCTGGGCGGTCACGATGGCCGGGGCCTTGCCACCCAGCTCGAGGTTGAGGCGCGTCAGGTTCGGGGCGGCTGCCGCCATGATGCGCTTGCCGGTGGCGACGCTGCCGGTGAAGCTGATCATGTTGACCATGGGCGACTCGGACAGGTGCGCGCCGGCGCCTGCGCCATTTCCGCCGACCAGGTTGAACACGCCCGGCGGCAGCTCGGCCTGCGCGACCAGGCGGGCGAAGTCGTAGGCGTTGATCGGCGTCTCTTCGCTGGGCTTGATCACGATGGTGTTGCCGGTGATGAGCGCCGGTGCCATCTTTCGCGCAATGAGGAAGAAGGGGAAGTTCCAGGGCAGGATGCCGGCAGTCACGCCGATCGCGCGCCGCATCAGGAAGATGCTTTCGCCGGCGCGGTCACTGGGGATCACCTCGCCCTCGATGCGGCGCGCCCACTCGGCCATGTAGTCGATGTAGTCGGCGGTGAAGGCGACTTCCACCTGCGCCAGTCCGAGCACCTTGCCCTGTTCGCGGGTGATGGTGTCGGCCAGGGCGGCGGCGTTGGCGCGGATGAGGGTGGCGATCTTGCGCAGGTAGCCCGCGCGCTGGATCGCGGGCAGCGCCTCCCAGGACGGCTGTGCGCGTTTCGCCGCCAGCAGTGCCTCGTCCACGACGGCCTGGTCGGACAGCGGGACGCGGGCCAGCAGCTCGTTGTTGGCGGGATTGCGCACGTCGATGTGTTCCAGACCGTCGCCGCTGACGAAGCGGCCGTCGATGAAGTTTTCGAGTTGTCTTGTCATTTGTGTCTCCAGAGAAATGGGTGTGGCATGTCGGCTTACATGAATGCTTGGGTGGGGGCGGATACGGGCCGGATGCAGGCCGGACTCAGGCCGCTCGTGCCAGGCGCTTGCCGACCTGCTCCGAGGCAAGTCCGAAGAAGACGCCGAGGCACCAGGTGAGGCAAACAAAGAGTGCGCTGGTGTCGAGCTTGGCACCCGAGCCAAAGAAGCACGCGGCGCCCATGAAGGCGGCGGGGGTGTAGGCCAGCGCGGTGATGTCGGCCATCGCCACCAGCAGGAAAGCCAGGATGGCCACCAGCACGATCAGCGTTGGCAGTCCGCCACCGAGCGCGTCGACGCCGAACAGCGTGAGCGCTGTCAGCACCGCACCCGCCAGGCCCGCCGCGACCGATTTGCGCACCCCGTCGGCACCGCCGCCGGCCGCGAAGAAGGCCGCCCAGGCAACGAAGCCGATCCAGGGGACGAAACGGAACTCGGGGTTACCGACGCTCAGGTAGACCCACACGGCCACCAGCAGTGCAATGCTCAGGGCAAGGGCATGTAGCAGTTTCATGACTGTTTCCTTTGTTGTGTTCTGCAACGGGCCGGCGAACCGGTCCGTCTCGATCAGAGTCTGGGCAACAGGACCTCTCGACCCGCCGGGTGGGCGGGCCGGGAGTACCCGTCAGAACGGGGTGCGGCTTATTTGGCGAGTTTGAACACCATCACGACGCCGCCCTGGGGAACGACGGTCTTGTGCGGCAGCACGGCGTCGAAGGCGCCCTGCATGCGCTGGGCATCGACGCCCCAGCCGGCCTGCACGGCGATGTACTGCTCGCCGTCGACCTCGAAGCTGGACGGCACGCCGGTGACACCCGACGGAGCCGGGTACTGCCACAGCATCTTGCCGTTGCTCGCGTCGAAGGCGCGGAACATGCGGTCGTTGGTGCCGCCACCGAAGACGAGGTTGCCGGCCGTGGTCAGCAGCGGCCCCCAGTTCATCTCGGGGTAAGTGTGGGTCCAGACCTTCTTGCCAGTCTTCAGGTCCCAGGCCTGGACTTCACCCACCGACTGCCGCGACTCCTCTGTCATGCGCACGTTGGTGAGCACGTTCTGCAAGGACACGCCCAGATAGAGCTGGCCTTTCTGGTACTTGGTCGGCTCTCCAGTGAGTTCGGAGCACAGGTGGTTGTTGGCGGGGATGTAGAGCAGCCCGGTGTCCGGGTTGTAGGCCTCGGGCGGCCAGTCCTTGCCACCCCACAGCGACGGACAGAAGCTCACCGTCTTGCCCGTGCCCGGCCGGTGCTCTTCTGCATAGGTGGGGCGGCCCGTCTTCGGATCGATGCTCTTGAACACGTTCTGATCCACAAACGGCCACGCATCGACGAAGCCGATCTTGCCGCCTTTCTCGCGGTCGAGCAGCCACAGGTAACCGTTGCGTGCGGCATGGACCAGGGACTTCACCTTGCGTCCCTTGTAATCGATGTCGATCAGCAGCGGTGCGGACACCTCGTCCCAGTCCCAGGCATCGTTCCAGTGATACTGGTGGTGGCCCTTGAGCTTGCCGGTATCGACGTCGAGCGCGATGGTCGAGTTAACATAGAGGTTGTCGCCTGCCCGGGTGTCGGGCATCCACGGTCCGGCATTGCCCACGCCCCAGTAGGCGATGTTGGTGTCGCTGTCGTAGGAGCCGGTGATCCACACCGATCCGCCGCCATGCTTGTACGTCCCCTCAGGCCAGGTTTCACCGCCGGGTTCGCCCGGTGCCGGCACGGTAAAGGTCCGCCAGGCTTCCTTGCCGGTCTCGGCATCGAAGGCCGCGACAAAACCCCGGATGCCGTATTCGCCACCGGAGGAGCCGACCATGATCTTGCCCTTGGCCGCCAGCGGTGCGAGCGTCATGTAGTAGCCGGCCTTCCAGTCGGCCACCTGGGTGCGCCAGATCTCCTTGCCGGTCTTGGCATCGAGTGCAATCAGGTTGGCATCGGTGGTGGCCAGGTAGAGCCGGTCGCCATAGAGCGCCACGCCACGGTTGGTCGGGTGCAGCTGCTGCAGTTCCTCGGGAATCGACTTCTTGTAGCGCCACAGCTCCTTGCCCGTGGCCGCCTCGAAGGCAATGACCTGATTGTTCGGCGTGGTCACGTACATATAGCCGTTGTTGACCATCGGCGGTGACTGGTGTCCCTCGGTCATCCCGGTGGAATACGACCAGGCCAGCGTCAGCTTGCTGATGTTTTCCGAAGTGATCTGCTTGAGGGGGCTGAAGCCCCAGCCTGCGTAGTTGCCCCGATACGACAGCCAGTTATTGGCCTCGGGCTGCTCCAGTCTCTTGTCGCTCACGGACGCGTAGGGCGGCAGCGCGGCCATGGCCACTGCGGGCGCCAATGCCAGTGCGAAAGCGAGGGGTTTCAGGTTCTTGTACATGTGGTGTCTCCTCCAGTCCTTGCGGTGGATCGTGCTGAAAAAAGCGGGGGGCTTGCGTTAGAGCGTCGCGCCGGGTCGTGACGTGAAGGCGTCGGCGACGACCAGCTGACCGCCTTCAAGGCGCAGCGGCAGCATCGGCAGATTGCGCGGCGCGGGGCCTGAGACAACTTCTCCGCGGTGCGTCGGCCGGAAGGTCGAGAAATGGCAAAAGCAGAACAGGACGTTTTCGGTCGGGTTGTACTCGGCCAGGTCACACCCCTGGTGGGTGCACACGGCGGAGTAGGCAAGCACGCCGTCTGCAGACATGGCCCGGGTGCGCTCATCGAGCGAACTCGGATCGAGCCGCAGCAGCAGCACGCGGTTCAGTCGCGACCCGTCCCTGATCGTGCCGCTGGCCGCATCGAAGGGGTAGGCAATGACCGGCTTGCCGCCGACCGTCAGCTCGCTGAGTGCGAGGGGTTTGTGCGCGCCGGTTTCGGCATCCGCGACCACCAGGCGGTCACCGATCTGCAGTTGATCGCTGTCCGGCGTATCGGCCATCGCATTGTTCCGGGGCGCGGTCACCCAGCCCACCACTGCACCGGCACACAGCTTGAGTGCCGTGCGTCTTGTCTTGTTGCACATGGCACCGCAACTGGCCGTGCCGTCCTTTTGACCATGCTCCATCAATGTCTCCTCGGGTGGAAAAGTGCTCTTGTTTTCCCATCCATAGCAATCGACGGGCCACTCTCGGAGAAAATGCGAATGGACTTGTGCATGGCGTGCCCGGAATCCTTCAGCCACGAGGGTTCTGGCTCAAGGCGTCTTTTCTGCGTCAAGCTCTTTGACCAATCAGCACGCAGCGCAGCAAAGTGCTCCAATCAACTGGGGCAGGACAGGACGTGGAACAGGTGTGCGACACATCGTGGATGACGAGGGCGCATTGGCAGGAATCAATGGGGCCAGCTCAATGACGTCAGCGTCGATTGGTTCTTCAACCGCGTGTCAATCCGTCTGGCCCCACAACGCAGCCGGGACTATTCTCCGTGGTGTGTGGGCAGGCAGTCGCTGCGCTTGAACGGTGGGTGCATCGCCAATGCGTACGGTCACGGTTCGGAGGGATCCCGATGAGAATGGTGCGTTCAATCTGGGCCGTGACGGACAGCTTTCTGTGCGTCAGGGCCGACAATGGCGCGGCATCGGCGCCGCAGAAGCGTCAGGAAGAACGCTTGCACGAAATCGCAAGACTCTGCCCGGCGCCGTCCATTCAGGCGGCGCCGCAGCCGGACGAGAGAGGTGTCGGGCCGTTCGCCTGATCATTGCGATGGACCCAGATCAGGAGTAGCCGTTGCCATACAAAGCCCTCGCGGACGCGGTCCTTCTGCTGCACTTCGGCGTCGTCCTGTTCGTGGTGCTGGGCCTGCCGGCCATCATCATCGGGAACAGGGCGGGGTGGTCGTGGGTAAACGGGTTCTGGTTACGCCTGTCGCACTTGCTCGCCATCGTGGTCGTCGCCCTGCAGGCCTGGCTCGGGCAATACTGCCCGCTGACGATCCTTGAGTCCTGGCTTCGCACCCAAGACGGCCAGTCTGCGTACTCGCGCAGCTTCGTCGAACACTGGGTGCAGCGCGTGCTGTACTACGAGGCGCCGCTGTGGGTCTTCGCCTTGATCTACACGGGCTTTGGTCTTCTTGTCGCGTGGGCGTGGCGGCGCTACCCGCCGCAAGCGGCAAGTGAGATCAAACGACTCTGACCCCTTTGATCCCTCAAACACATTCCCTTACGAAGTGATTACACGGGGACATCCGCCCGGCGCGGCGCGGGGGGACACTTGCTTCAGTGCCAGCGCAGTGATGGTGAGTGGTCCGCAATGGCCGGTCATCGTGCGATCTGAGCGCTTGCGCTGTCGGAGACAGGTGCGTGCAGTTCCCGCAGAGACCTTCCCCGCAGCGACTTATTTCGGGGGAATTGTGATGTCTTTCAAATCTGAAACTCGATCGGGCGTTCGTCGCTCCGGCTTGCTTCTGCTGCTTGTGGCGGGTCTGGTCGGTGGTTGTGCCGCACCTCCGCCCGGGCATCGTATTGGCGGTGATGAGCCGCTGCCGCAGGTTGCACGCCGGCAGGCTACGGATCTGGTGATCTACCCCTTGCGGGGGCAGAGCCAGGATCAGCAGCGGCGGGATCGCTATGAGTGCCATCAATGGGCGGTAGATCAGTCGGGCTTCGATCCGGCAACCATGAGTCAGACGCCGACAGAGGTGCCGCTGGTCGAGCCTTCGCCGCCTGCCGGTGCGGGTGTTGTTCAGGGCACAGTGACCGGCGCGGTGCTGGGGGCGGTGGTTTCCGGGCCGCGCCATGGGGGCGAGGGCGCCGTCGTTGGCGCGGTTGTCGGTGCAATCGCCGGAGCCGCCAGCGATTCGGCACGGCAGGCGCAGGCGGAGCGCGTCCAGGATCCGTATGCGCAACGTGCCGCAGCGCGTGACCAGGTCTATACCGAAAAGGAAAGCCGCTATCGGCGCGCGATTGAAGCGTGTCTGGATGGCCGCGGCTACCAGGTCAGATAATTCGTTCAGGAAAAGGAGTGATCATGTCTTCCAGACTGACAGGTGTTTCCCGACTCTTGGGTGCTGTGATCTGCGCCGGCCTGCTTTTTGGTGCCGGCATCGCGCAGGCCGAGCCTTCGCACCGGGGTGGAGACGGCGATCGTCGCGGCGGCTGGGTGGATCCCCGCTTTGCGCGCGGCGTCGTGGTGCCGAAGCTGCCGCAGGGGCACCGCATCGTTCGCCACCGTGATATCGATTTCTATTACGCGTCTGGCCACTGGTTCAGGCCGATGGGGGCGCGCTTCGTGGTTGTCGCACCGCCCATCGGTCTCGTTGTGCCGGTGTTGCCGAATGGTTTCGTGAGCGTGACCATTGGCGGGCGCTCGCTCTACCGCTACGACGATACCTACTATGCGCGTCATGACCGTGGCTATGTCGTGGTCGAGCCGCCCCGGCAGGATGACGCGCGGCGTGCCGCGGGTGGGGAGGACCGGCTGTTCGTGTATCCGAAGATGAATCAGTCAGAGAAGGTGCAGGCGACAGACCGCTACGAATGCCACGAGTGGGGCAGTGTCCAGACCGGCTACGATCCGACGCTGAGCTATGGCGGTGTCGGGCCGGAACAGGCAGAAAGCCTGCGCGCCGACTACCTACGGGCGATGACGGCCTGCCTGGAGGCGAGAGGCTATACGGTGCGTTAGCGACTGCGGACCGCAGCGGGCCTGATGTCTCCGGCGTTAGAATCCGCTGCGGGGGCGTTTCCATGTAACGTGGCCTGACGGGGTGGCCGGCCGCGGCCGGCCCGCGCTGCACATTCGTTTACATAGATTCGGCGACGTCAGAAGTCAGCTGCTCGGCAAAGGAGTCCGTGGTGTCCGCAAAAGTCCTCATCCTGCCCGGTTACGGAAACTCGGGGGCGCTGCACTGGCAGTCGCGCTGGGAGCAGGCGAATCCCGCTTTTGTCCGTGTGCAGCAGCGCGACTGGGATGCGCCGGTTTGTGATGACTGGGTTGCAGCCATCGAAAACGCTGTGCGCAGCGCGGGGCCCGATGTGGTACTGGTCGCCCACAGCCTCGGCTGTCTTGCAATCGCGCACTGGGCTGCGACGCCGCATTCGCCGATCCGGGGCGCTTTGCTGGTTGCGGTGCCCGATCCGGAAGGCCCGGATTTTCCGGCACAGGCGTCGGGCTTCGGCGAGCCGCCGGCAAGGCCGTTTGCCTTCAGCAGCACCGTGGTCATCAGCGACGATGACCCCTATGGCACGCCGGCCTATTCCGCACAGCTTGCACAGGCATGGGGCAGCAGCGCAGTTCGCATCGGCAGTTGCGGTCACATCAACGCGGAAAGTGGCCTCGGTGACTGGGCGGCGGGCTTCGAACTGCTCCGCCAACTGCGCGACTAGGCCTGTTTTGGCTGGCGCTGCGGTGCAGGTCGGGCCGCGCACCCCAGCGATCGCTCCAACCTCTGGGAGATGTCATGGCAATTGCAGATACACCAAGCCCGCCGTACTACGCAGTCATTTTCAGTTCCCTTCGGACCGAAGGAGACAACGGCTATGGTGCGATGGCCGAGCGGATGCTCGATCTGGCGGCGGAGCAGGAAGGGTTTCTTGGCGCAGAGGGCGCGCGGGAAGGGCTCGGAATCACCGTCTCGTACTGGAGCAGCCTCGAAGCCATCCGGAAATGGAAGCAGAACGCCGAGCATCTCGACGCGCAGCGCCTCGGACGCGAGCGCTGGTATTCGGCGTTCAAGGTTCGCGTGGCCAGGGTCGAGCGGGACTACGGCATCTGACCGGGCTGGGCCGTGTGTGAGCTGACCGTACTCCGATCATGCCTGCCATTCTTGCATCGCTGCACATCTGGAAGTATCTCGCCGCCTGGTTCGTGATGCTGCTCGTGTCCATTGCGAATGGCGTGGTCCGTGATCTCACCTATGGCACGCACATGAGCGCGCTCGCCGCGCATCAGGTGTCGACGGCGTGCGGCATGCTACTGCTTGGTCTCGTGATCCGCATCGTCGACCGCCTGGCGCCACCCTCCTGCGCTCGCGAGGCCATTGCCATTGGCCTGTTCTGGGCAACGCTGACGATTGCGTTCGAGTTCATCTTCTTTCACTACGTCGGTGGGCATTCCTGGGCGGCGCTGCTCGCCAACTACAATGTCCTTGAAGGTCGGGTCTGGGTCTTTCTGCTGCTCTGGATCGCGGTGGCACCCTATGTGTTTTTCCGCCTTCGCCGTCCGGTCTGAAGCATGCGTACCGGGCTTGTGCCGCGCGCTCGCGAGCGCTGCGCTGCCGCGACATGACGTGTTCCGGCCACGCCTGACCGCGCACAGGAATCGCCTACCCGTTCGCAGACCGAGCACCTAAGATGAAACACCGAAAGCCCGCTTCCGGTTCGGGCAGGTGCTCACCAGAACGCAATGACCAGAAGCGCGGTCATTGCGGTCAGTGCAACGGCGCCCCACCGTACGATGCGCGGCGCCGGTTCCACGCGCGAGGCGTCTACCGATGCAAGCTGCCCGGCTGTAACCGTGCCGCCCAGGATGAGCTGCCACAGGGCGCATGCCACAAGGGTGACGACGAGCAGAACAAAGGCGACGATGGTGAAATGCACATCCAGCCAGCCCAGCTGGGTGGCAAGGAACCACACCGCACTCACGCCGTGTCCGCTGAGCAGGCCGGCCAGTGCGGCATTGGCCGAAAGTCGCGTGGACAGCATGCCAGCGGCAAAGACGGCGACGAGCGGCGGGGTGACGTAGGCAAAGGCCTGCTGAAGATAGGCGAACAGGCCCGGGAAGTTATCGATGGCCGGCGCCCACAGCGCGGCGATGATCATCAGGCCCAGGGTCGTGTAGCGGCCCAGACGTGCGAGCGCCTTGGTGTCCAGTTTGGGGCGGCGCGGTTGCACGAAGTCGCAGATCACCAGGGTCGAGGCCGAGTTGAGTGCCGAGTCGACACTCGACATGATTGCCGCCAGCAGCCCCGCAAGCATCAGTCCGGCCAGTCCCGGTGGCGCAAACTCGGCGATCAGGCGCGGGAATACGGTGTCCGGGCGCTCGAGGTCCGCAAACAGCGCCACGGCCATGACGCCGGGCAAGACCATGAGAAACAGCGGCAGCAGCTTGAGTGCGGCCGCGATGAGCGCGCCGCGACCGGCGACGCCAATGTCGCGCGCACCCAGCAGGCGCTGGCAAACGTACTGGTTCATGGTCCAGTAGTAGAAGCCCAGGATTGGCAGGCCCAGCAGTGTTCCAAGCCAGGGCAGGGCGGGGTCGTCCAGCGGGCGGATCAGGGAGAGCTTCTCGGCGGGAACGCGCGCGGTGACCTCGGCCCAGGAATAGTCGAACTCGGCGAAAACCAGCGCGAACAGGATCACCGAGCCGATCAGCAGCACCAGCGACTGCAGGACGTCCGTGTATGCCACCGCACGCAAACCACCGGCCGCCGTATAGAGACCGGCAAATACAGCGAGGGCGGCGCAGGTGGGACCGAGCGCCAGACCGGGCACGAACAGCATCACGACCAGCGCCCCGGCGTAAAGGCTGCCCGCGGTATCGAGCAGCACACTCAGGATCAGGCTGGTGGCGGAAAGGTAGCGGCGCAAGCGCGCGTCGAAGCGCTGTTCGAGAAGCTCGGGCACCGTCGTGATGCGGCGGCCGATAAGCACCGGCGCGACGAAGACCGCCGTAAACACGAGGACCAGCGCCGCCATCCATTCGTAATTGGCCACGGAGATGCCGGTCGACCAGGCGGCACCCGGCAGGCCGATGAGCGTTGTTGACGAGATATTCGATGCGAACAGGGAAAGGCCGATGACGCCTGCGCCCAGCGTGCGTCCGGCAAGAAACAGTTCGTCTGCGTCGGGGTTCTTGCGCGTGACGCGCACGCAAACCGCGACGACTACCAGGAGGTAGACCGCCACGATCACGTAGTCAGTCGTATGAAGGACGTTCATCCGCGTATTCCGTTGTCGTGGTCGCCAGGGGTGACAGCCCTTTTTTAGGAAACCATGAACGCGGACGGACGCGCAAGCCAGCGCACTGACTTGCATTGATTCGACATGCCCGCTCAAGCCGCATGGCTGAGCGCCATGCAGGTCGCGCCGCGCTTTACGGAAAGCGCGGGCAGGGGGCAACTGCGATCAGGGCTGGCCGACCACGACCTCACTGATCTGGAGAACTGGCGTCAGATCGGTGTAGTTCGGGATGTCGGCCATGATCTGCTCGGCATGAGGACCGAATCCGGCCTGGAAGGATTCGACCGAATCGCAGTAGAGGTGGCACATCCCGGTGTAGGTCGCGGGTTCGTCCGGTGCGCCGCCTGCCAGGCCCTTGTCGATGGTGTAGAACTTGCACGCCTCGCCCATGAGGGATTTCACCAGCGGCAGGTGGTTGTCACGGTAATACGTGTGGTCGAAACGGGCGCCGGGGGTGTTCGGGTACATCACGCTTACCTTGATCATCTTCTTGTCTCTGTTCTGTTCTGTTCTGTTCTGTTCTGTTCTGTTCTGTTGGGCCGCGGGGGCTGGGAAACTGATCGTGTACGATAAAGTTCCTGGCGTCCAATCGTGTGGCCATTGCCCGTTTCTGCTTCAGGCATGGGCTGGAGATCATGCAATTCATTCTCGTCAGTGCCTGTCTGCTCGGTGAAGCGGTCCGCTACAACGGCGGGGACAACCGTTGCGACCATGCGCTGCTGAAACGCTGGGTCGATGAAGGGCGTGTCGTGCCGGTATGCCCCGAGGTGGCCGGCGGGTTGTCGACGCCGCGCCCGCCAGCCGAGATAACGCGTGGCGGAGGCGGGCGGGCCGTGGTCGACGGTGAGGCGCGCGTCGTTGCGGTCGATGGCCGCGACGTGACTGAGCAGTTCATTCGTGGCGCGGAGCGGGCGCTGGCGCACGCTCGGGAAATGGGAATACGGGTGGCCGTTCTGAAAGAGGGGAGTCCGTCCTGCGGTTCGGGGGCGATCTACGATGGCAACTTCTCCGGCACAAAGGTGGCGGGTGTCGGCGTGACCACGGCGTGCCTGGCGCAGGCCGGCGTGTGCGTTTTCAGCGAACATCAGCTTGCGGACGCAGCCCGCATGCTCGAGCAGCTTGAGCGGGGGGTCGGTGAGAAGGGCGAACCCTGAGCTCAGGGTGTGTTCGGCCCAGGACGCCGTCCGCGTGACATAATTGCTGCAGTGCAATCTGTTCGGGGCGCCGTTTTTCCGGCACCTGAACCGAAGCGTCAGGCTTCAATGGAAATGTGGACGACCTCATTTCCCTATCCTGTGATGGGGACGACCCCGCTACATGGCAGGTGTTTGTGATGACGTGGTCGATTCTGATTCTGGCGGGATTGTTCGAGATTGGCTGGGCGATTGGCCTCAAGTATACCGAGGGTTTCACGCGCTTCTGGCCGACGGTGGGTACGCTGGTCGCGATCGCGCTCAGCCTGGGGATGCTTGGGATTGCGATGAAAACGCTGCCGATTGGCACCGCCTACGCGGTGTGGGTGGGCGTGGGTGCGGTGGGCACGGCGATTTTCGGCATCGTCCTGTTTGGCGAGTCGGCGAGTGCCGGAAGGCTGCTAAGCCTGGGGCTGATCGTCGCCGGGGTCATCGGTTTGAAGCTGGCGACGCCGGGCTGAAGGCTGGCATTCTGCCTTCAGCCCGGCGTCGCCTTGCGTCGCAATGCTGCGTTGAGTGCGCCGGCGCCGGGGTTCAGCACCTGCAAGCTGTCGTGTCCCCGGCGTCCCGAGCGGCGGGCCGCGTCGTAATGTTGCGCACGGCGCGCACCAGTTGTCTCGGGCCTGCGGCGAGCGCTGCGAACAGGACTCTCATGAAGTCGTTGATCGCTTTACGGCGGAGCCGTTCTGCCTCAATGCGAACTTGCTCGTAGATGTGGACATGATGTTTTGCATCCTGGTCCGGCCACAGCATTTCAATCGTGTCGTCAGTGTGGTTCATCGAAAGCACCTCCTTGTGGGATGAGTTGCACTTTATGGTGCTAACGGATGCACGGAAACCCCGTGAATTGCAGATTGGTATTGCAGTTTCTGCAACACCGGCTGCGCTGATGCATACTGCGCGTCATGCAACTCAACCTGAACGATGCCGCCCTCTTTGTCCGTGTCGCCGAGCTTGGCACGCTGTCTGCCGCTGCGCGCGAGCGTAACGAGCCGGTCAGCCAGGTCTCGCGCGCGATCGCCCGCATGGAGTCGGCGCTGTCCTTGCGCCTGCTGCGCCGCAGTACGCATGGTCTGTCGCTGACGGACGAAGGCGACACCTTTCTTGCCCATGCACGGCGCATGCTGGACATCGCGGCCGAAATGGAAAGCGAACTCAGCGGCAAGCTGGCAGGCCCGAGCGGCCTGGTCAGGATCAACGTCAGCCCGATTCTTGCCCAGATGGCCATCGTGCCCAGCCTGCCGGGGCTGTACGAGCGCCATCCCGGTCTGCAGATCGAAATCATGACGGATGACCGTGTATCGGACCTCGTGCGCGACGGCGTCGATATCGCCATGCGCGCCGGTGTGGACAATGCCGAGAGTCTCGTTGTGCGGCAGATTGGCGAGCTCGGCCGCAATCTCTATGCAGCCCCGGCGTATCTGGAGAAGTTCGGCGTCCCGCACACACCAGCCGACCTGGCGGCGCATCGCCTGATCGCCAACAGCGCGAGCCAGTCGCTGAACCGCTGGCCGTTCAGGAAATCATCTCTGGTGTCGTCCGACTGGACCGGCACGGGGGCTGCCTGGCAAGCCAGTAAAAAGGGCACGCGCGCCGCAGACCACAGCAAGGTCGATACATTGCTGGTCAAGGGCCACACCCGGGCGGACAGCACGGCCACAGTGCTTGCGCTGGCGCTCCAGGGGATCGGCATCGCCCACCTGAACGAACTGCTGGTTTCACCTCTGGTGCGGACGGGACAGCTTACACAGGTGCTTGCCGACTACACCGAGCAGGAGCGCATCCCCTTCTATGCCGTGATGCTGCAGGAGCGCCACCGCCTGCCCAAGGTGCGCGCGTGCCTGGATTACTGGCAGGAGAGCTTTGCGGCGATGCGAACCCATCTGGAAGACGCGCGCGCATAGCCGGGCATCGCATCATCTCGGCATGCTGGAGGGCTGCGCGGGCGTGCTGACGCTGGTTCGGGGGCTTGGTGAGCGGGGTGCCTTTGGGGGCTGGGGCAGATCGTTCGGGTTCGTATGGCTCGGGGGCATCATGCTGCGGACCAGAGCGCAATAGATTCAGCCTACCGGCTATATAGGCGAATCCTTATGCGCCGTGCGTTTCACCCACCTCGCCATTGATGTACCCTGCCTGCCTGACTAAAAGGAGCACGAGCATGAGCAGCGTCGAAATTACCGCCGACAACTTCAACGACACCATCGCCAACAACGAGATCGTGTTCCTCGATTTCTGGGCAGAGTGGTGCGGTCCCTGTCGTGGGTTTGCGCCTGTGTACGAAACCGCTGCGGCGGCGAACCCGGACATCGTGTTTGGCAAGATCGACACTGAAGCCCAGCAGGAGCTGGCTGCGACCTTTCAGATCCGCTCGATTCCGACCATCGCCGTGATTCGCGACAACGTCATGGTATTCCGCGAGTCGGGCGCACTGCCCGCAGCTGGCCTGCAGCAGGTCATCGACGGTGTGCGCGGGCTGGACATGGACAAGGTCCGGGCCGAGATCGCTGCCCAGCAGGAAGCCGGCGCTCAGCCCGGCTGATGCTTCGGCCGAGACAGACCCCTGCTTGGTCTGGTGTCTGTCTCGCCCATTCAGAGTACCGCTTCGAACAACTCCAGTTGCGGCGGCCCCATGTAGATTTCGCGCGGGCTCTTGCCGGCGTTGGCGTGCGCCTTGGCGAAGGCCTCGGACTGCGTCCAGTCCGCAAACGCCTGCTCGCTTGCCCACTCGGTGTGCGAAGCGAACAGTGTGTATTCCTCGGTTTGCGGGCCGCGCATCAGGTTGAAGCGGACGAAGCCGGGGACTTCTTCCAGGTAGCTTTCGCGCTGCCGCCAGTGCTCGACGAAAGTCTCCTCATGGCCGTGTTTGATCCTGAAACGATTCATGGCAATGAACATGGGGCGCTCTCCTGAAACGAATCCGTCCTGGATTTATTCAAACAGTGCGCCGACGCTCTCGCCGCTGTGAATGCGCTCGATGGCGGACGCGAACAGCGGGGCGACGGTCAGCACGGTGAGCTTGTCGAGTTGCTTCTCGGGCGCGACATAGACCGTATTGGTGACCACGATGGAGTCGATCGCGGCTTCGCGCAGGCGCTCGATCGCGGGGCCACAGAGCACGCCATGAACTGCACCGGCATGAATGCTGCGGGCGCCGGCGGCGCGCAGGGTGTTGATGGTCGAGATCAGCGTGCCGCCGGTGGAGATTTCGTCCTCGAAGATCACCGCGTCACGGCCACGCACATCGCCCACCACTTCGCCCTGCTTGACGTCGGTGTCGCTGACGCGGCGCTTGTCGATGATGGCCATCGGAATGCCCAGACGCTCGGAGAAGCGGCCCACGCGCTTGGCGCCGCCGGCATCGGTTGCCACCGCCACCATGTTGGCCAGATCGTAGTTCTGGCGGAAGTGATCGGCGATGGTCGGAATGGCGGTGAGGTGATCCACCGGTACTCGGAAGAAGCCGTGCACCTGGTCCGCGTGCAGGTCCATGGTCAGCACGCGGTTCGCGCCGGCGGTGACCAGCATGTCGGCAATCAGGCGGCCGGTGATCGAGATCCGCGGCTTGTCCTTCTTGTCCGAACGAGCGTACGAGTAGTACGGGATGATCGCCGTGATGCGCTGGGCCGAGGCGCTGCGCAGGGCGTCGATCGTGATCAGCATTTCCATGATGTGGTCGCTCACCGGCTCGGTGAAGGACTGCACCACGAACACGTCGCGCTCGCGCACGTTCTCCTGGATCTGCACATGCAGGTTGTCATTGGAGAAGCGCGAAATCTCGAGCTGGCTGGGGCGCACGCCAAGGCGGCTGCAGATCTCGCTGGCAAGGCCGTCGTTGGAGTTGCAGGCGAAGATCTTGAGGGCGTGTTTCATCGCGAGGGCTCCGAAGGGGTAATCAGGGGTAGAGGAGGAAGGGCGCGCGGGCGTCGAGCCAGCGCGCTTCGTCGGCCGTGGCGAGGGCGTCGAGGTCTTCGGCGCGAGCGGCCGGGGCGTCCACCCATTCACGCAGCAGCGGGCTGCCATTGATCAGGTCGATGGCAAGGCGGTCATGCTCGTATTCGTAGGCAAAGTCGCGCCATAGCGGGTAGTCGGGCTGCAACCGGCGCAAGGCCTTGAATGCGAGCGCCTGCACGCGCCACGGACGGAAGGAGGCGTGATCGTAATGTGCGGGGTCTTCGACGTGGATCTGCACACCGGCGCACAGCTTGCCGGCATGTTTGTGGAAGGTGGGTTCGAACCAGCACTCGCGCAGCACGCAGCCGGCCAGCCATTCGGGCGCGAAGCTGCGCATCTCCGCAATGAGGCCGCGGGCGTCGATGTCCGGGGCGCCAAAGAGCTCCAGCGGGCGTGTGGTGCCGCGACCTTCTGACAGGGTCGTGCCTTCAAGCATCACCGTGCCGGCGTAGGCGCGCGCCATCGACAGGTTGGGGGCGTTGGGGCTGGGATTGATCCAGCTGCGTTCGCCAAGCGGCCAGCCGTAGCCGGGCGCGGACTCAGGCTGCCAGCCCTGCATGGTGATGACTTCGCATTCCACATCGAGGCCGAGCGTGGCGATGAACCAGCGCGCCATCTCGCCCATGGTGAGGCCGTGGCGCATCGGCAGCGGGCCGGCACCAACGAAGCTCTCCCAGCCCTCATGCAGCAGCGTGCCTTCCACCGGTCGTCCGGCAGGGTTGGGGCGGTCGAGCACCCACACCGCCTTGCCGTGGCGGGCGGCTTCTTCGAGCACGTAGCGCAGCGTGGTGATGAAGGTGTAGATGCGGCAGCCGAGATCCTGCAGGTCGACCAGCAGCACATCGAAGCTGTCCATCATTGCCGCAGTGGGGCGGCGCACTTCGCCATAGAGGCTGAAGACCGGGATGCGATGCACCGGATCGATGAAGTCCGGCGACTCGACCATGTTGTCCTGCTTGTCACCGCGCAGACCGTGCTGGGGGCCGAAGGCGGCCGTGATGTTCAGGTCGGGCAGGGTGGCGAGGGCGTCGAGCGAATGGCTGAGGTCACGGGTGACCGAGGCAGGGTGAGCAAGCAGTGCGACGCGGCGACCGGCGAGGGGGCGGCGCAGACCGGCATCTTCGAGCACACGGTCCAGGCCGAATTTCACCGCGTTCATGCGGCCTCCGGTGCCGCCATGTTCAGCGTCAGCACGAATCCGCCGCGGTCGTGAAAGTCGGGCGTTGGCGCCGGATGCTTCAGTGCCCAGTATTCGAGTTCGCCTGTTTCGAGTTCGATGACGGCGGCAAGGGCGATGCGCAGATCGGTGCCGGTGGTGATTCCCGGCAGACTTGACGCCGGCAGTTCGGCTTCGAGCGTGAGACCGTCGGCCCGCGCCGTGTATTGGATACGAGGTGCGGCGGGCGGGCTGAAGGCATTGTCGCGTTCGCGGTAAGCAGTGAAGGCGTAGTTCGCCCACTGCCGCGATGGCGACAGGTTAAATTCGCGGTAGGCGTCGTCACCGGGTGCGGCAACGAAAACCTCGAAGCAGGTGTGTTGCCAGAGTTCGTCCGCCGGGCCGCTTTCGGCTGGCGCCGGGATGCGCACGTGCGCAGGGTCGGCATCGAGCTCGAACACGAAGCGCGCACCGCCGTCGGGCGATGCATGCATGGTGCAGAGCAGGGCGCGGACTGGCAGCGGTGTGTCGTCGTCAGCGTTTGAAGAGGCGGCGGGCGTGCCGGGGAAGGGGCGCAGGCCGACGGTGATTGTCGGGATGCGGGCAGGGCTGCTTGATTTGCTGGTCACAAGGGCGTCTGGTGCGGGGCGGTGAGGTTGCCATTCACGCGTTTAAGCGTCGAAGGCGTAATGGTATCCCGTTCGCGGACTGCCCGCGCCCTCAATGCGTGCTTGAGTTGCCGTGCGGCTGGCTTCAAACTCGGCGTCCATGCGCCCCAAACCGATCGCGATCATCGTTCTCGCCCAGTTGTTCGGCACCTCACTGTGGTTTTCAGCCAACAGTGCCGGTGACGATCTGATGCGTGCCTGGGGGCTGAGCAGTGCGGATATCGGTCACCTGACCAATGCCGTCCAGCTCGGCTTCATCATCGGCACCCTGAGCTTCGCGCTCACCGGTTTTGCCGACCGCTTTCCCGCCAGCCGGATCTTCGCCGCCTGTGCACTGATCGGTGCGCTCGCCAACGCCGGTTTTGCCATGTTCGCCGAGGGCATGAGCAGTGGCATGGCCCTGCGTTTCGTCGTCGGCCTGGCCCTGGCGGGCGTCTATCCGCTGGGCATGAAGCTGGTGGTGAGCTGGGTGCCGCAGCAGGCCGGGGCTGCGCTGGCGTGGCTGGTCGGCATGCTGACTCTGGGCACATCCTTGCCGCACGGCGTTCGCATGCTCGATGCGGGCTGGGGATGGCAGGCCACGATTCTGGTGTCGTCGGTACTCGCGGTCGTGGCTGCGGGGCTGATTCTGCGGCTGGGCGACGGTCCGCACCTGGTGCGTCGCACCGGGATGCCGGCGCTGCATCTTGGCGAAGTGCTGATGGCGCTGCGCGAGCCGGCTTTCCGCGCGTCGGCGCTGGGCTACTTCGGCCACCAGTGGGAGCTCTACGCTTTCTGGACGCTCGTGCCGCTGATGCTTGCGGCACTGCCTGCCACCGCGGGCTGGGCGCCGGCTGCGATCTCGGCCGCATCCTTTGCCGTGATCGGTATCGGCGCGCTCGGCTGCGTATTTGGCGGCTTCGTGAGCCGCCGGGTGGGGAGTGCGCGAGTGGCCGCGGCAGCGATGGCGCTGTCGGCCGCGTGCTGCGCAATCTATCCGTTCGCGGTCAACGCGTCGCCGCTGCTGCTGGCGGCGCTGATGCTGCTGTGGGGGGCGAGTGTGGTGGCGGATTCGCCGCATTTTTCCGCGCTGTCTGCGCGCGCCTGTCCGCAGACAATTGTCGGCAGTGCGCTGGCCTTGCAGAACGCCATCGGCTTTGCGGTGACCATGGTGTCGATCGATCTCGGCACCCGGCTGTGGCCCGCGTGGGGCGAGCATGTTGCATGGCTGCTGCTGCCAGGGCCGGTGCTCGGCCTGCTGGCGCTGCGGCCCTTGTGGCGCACCCGGCCGGCCGCGAACTGAGTGGGGGCGGCCGGGTGGCAGGAGTCAGCTTACGGTGTGGGCGTGAACGTCCATCTGCGGGTAGGGAATCGAGATGCCGTTCTCGTCGAAGGCGATCTTTATCTTTTCCTTCAGTTCGCACATCGTGGCGAAGTAGTCCGAAGTATTGACCCAGGGCCTGACATGCAGGTCCACGCTGCTGGCGCCGAGTTCGGCGACGCCGATGAAGGGCGCCGGCTCGGCGAGCAGGCGCGTATCTGCGGCGAGCACGCCTTCGATCACGCTGCGCGCCTTGCGGATGTCGTCGCCGTAGCCGATGCCGAACACCAGGTCGATGCGGCGCGTTCCGCGTGCCGAATAGTTGGTGATGACGTCAGCGTAGATCGAGCCGTTGGGCACGATGATCTCGCGGTTGTCGGGGGTGCGAAAGATCGAGCTGAAGATGCTGATTTTCTCCACCACGCCCTGGGTGCCCGCGGCTTCGACGAAATCGCCGGCCTTGAACGGGCGGAACACGATCAGCATCACGCCGGCGGCGAAGTTCTTCAGCGAGTCCTGCAGGGCCAGACCAATCGCGAGGCCGGCTGCACCAATCAGTGCGATCAGCGAGGTGGTGTCCACGCCGAGACGGTCGAGCGACGCGACCACGACGACCAGCAGCAGCGCACCGTTGAGGATCGAGCCGATGAAGTTCACCAGAATGTCGTCCAGCCCGGCGCGCCCGAGCAGGCGACGGGCCAGCGACACGATGCCGTGTGCGATCCAGCGACCGACAATGAAGATGCCGAGTGCGAGCGCAATGTTGATGCCCCAGGGCAGGGCGTACTGGTTCATCCAGTCAAGCGAAGCAAACTTTTCAAGCATGAGTTCTCCTGTAAAGGGCTGGCCGCAACTCAGGCGGCAGCCGGCTCGGAATCGTCGGCCAGGACTGAGTCCGTGTCCAGTGGCTGGGTCGTTTGCTGCGCGACGACGGCGTCGAGGAAGTCCTGCCCCCAGCGCTGGATGTCGTTGTGCTGAACGATGTCGAAGAGTTCGCGCAGACGTGACTCGGCCTCGGCGCGGTTCATCGCAATGCCGAAGTAGAGCTTGCCGATGAGGTCGTGGATGTCGTGCGGATTGGTCAGCACTGCGCCATGCAGCTCGGCTGCGGCACCCGCGAACTCCGACAGCACGAGTACGCCATGCCCACCGGTCAGCCCCTGGGCCGCGACGTACTCCTTGGCCACGAGGTTGAGGCCGTCGCGCAGGGGGGTGATCCACATCACGTCGGCCATCGCGTACCAGCTCACCACCTCTTCGAAGGGGAGCGGACGGAAGAAGAACTGCACCGGCGTCCAGCCGACGCGGGCGAAGCGGCCGTTCACCTTGCCGACAGCCTGCTCGATGCGAGTCTGCAGCTCGTCATAGACCGTCATCTCCTTGGCTGCCGGTACGCACACCGCGAGCAGCGAGACTTTGCCGTGCAGCTCCGGATGCTCTTCGAGCAGGCGTTCGAAGGCAACCAGCTTCTCCAGCGTGCCCTTGGTGTAGTCGAGGCGCTCCACCGACAGGATGACGCGGGTGCCAGAGAGGTCACGACGCAGGGCCGCCATGCGTGCGGCGGCACCCGGGGCATCGAGTGCGGCCCTCACGCGACCGATGTCGAGCCCCACAGGATGGGCGCCAAGGCCGATGCGGCGTCCATGGACTTCGATCTGGGTGGTGACCTCATCGAGTCCGACCGCGCAGCCGTATGTCAGGTAGCGCGGCGCGCAGGCCTTGGTTTCGAGCACCTTGAGCGGGGCCACGCCGCGCGCCACGTCGACGAAGTTCTCGACCTGGCGCGGGATGTGAAAGCCGATGTAGTCACACTGCAGAAGGCTGCCGATGATCTCCCGTCGCCACGGCAACACGTTGAAGACGTCGGCCGAGGGGAAATAGGTGTGGTGGAAGAAGGCAATCTTCAGGTCGGGACGCAGTTCGCGCAGGTAGGCCGGCACCATCCACAGGTTGTAGTCGTGGATCCAGACCACGGCGCCCTCGGCGGCTTCGGCCGCAGTGCGCTCGGCGAACAGGCGGTTGACCTTCATGAACACGATCCAGTCTTCCTCGCGGAAAATCGCGCGCTCCCAGAACGTGTGCAGCGTCGGCCAGAAGGCTTCCTTGGAGAAGCGCTTGTAGAAGGTATCGACTTCGTCCTTGGTCAGGGCCACGCGTGCCGCGAGCAGGTCGGGGTAGCGTTCGCGGTCGACTTCGGTATGGGTTTCGAAGGGAATGCCCTTCTTCCGGTCATGAACCGACCAGGCGACCCACGAGCCCTTGCGTCCATTGAAGAAGGACAGCAGGGTGGGGATGATGCCGTTGGGCGAGGTCGGGCGGCGGCGGATGGCCTTGCCGTTCTCGAATACTTCTTCGTAGGGCAGGCGGTGATAGACCATGACCAGATCTGCCTTGCCGGGAGCGTCCATCGCCCCGACTTCGGCATCGATGCCGCCGGCGCCGAGGAAACCGAAATGCGCCATGGCTTCGAGGATGCCGCCACAGCCGGTGTGATGCGCGTGCATGACCCGGGCGCGGTCGCGGGTGGCGTCGAGCAGGGCTGGTTCGGACTCGCCAACGCACACGCCGATGAAGCCCGCTTCGTACATCGACAGGTCGTTCAGGGTGTCGCCGGCAACCAGGACTTCGTCGCGGTCGATGCCGAGGTGTTGTACCAGGGACGACAGGGTGCTGCCCTTGTTGACGCCGCGCGGCAGGATGTCGAGGTAGCGATCGGCCGAATACAGCACCTGGCAGCCAAGCTGGGCGGCAATGCGCTGGATGTCGGTCGTGACCTCGTTGCTGTCGCAGAAATAGGAGCAGCGGCGCTGCTGCGGGACTTCCTGGCGCTCGAGCCCGTCGAAGTGCGCCATGGCCTCGGCCACCGCGCGTTCGCCCGGCCAGCGCGAATCGATGTCTGACTGCAGCGGCTGCACCGGCTGACGGGTGTGACCATCGACGATGGTGCCGCCGACGTCGCAGATGATGTAGTCCGGCACCGGGATGGTGGGGTCGGACAGAATGGGAAGCACGACTTCCAGGCCGCGGCCGGTGACAAAGGCAAGCTTGATCTCCGGGTGGGCGGCAATCAGTTGGTACAGGCGCTGACGGTTCTCGGGATGGCCAGCGAGAAAGGTGCCATCGAGATCGGTTGCGAGCAGCATGTGCGGTTCTCCTTTTGGGTGAACGCCGACACGGGTGCCGACTGGTTGATCTGGTTTATGCGGATTGTGTGGTTTCGTCTGTGGCCGGTGCAACATGTTCTGGCGCATCGGCCGGGGTCATCATTTCCAGTACTGTAGGCGAGGTGCGCATCATTGGCATGAAATGCGCGGCTTCTTCGACAATGACGTCCTTGCCATGACGTGCGTGCCACCAGGCGAACAGCGCGAGCGGGGCGAGCATCAGGATGAAATGCAGTGGCAAGGCGATCGGGCCGAGCCAGCCCATCAGCACACCGGCCACGGTCGGACCCGCTGCGGCGCCGGCCCCGTGCAGCAGAAGCAGGGCTGCGTTGCCGGAAAGGATGTCGTCGTGCGAGAGGTGATCGATGAGGTGGGCAATCACGATCGGGTAGATCGCGAACGAGGCCGCGCCGAACAGAAAGCCGCCGATCAGCACCATTTCGCCAAACTGTCCCAGTGCGGCCCACAGCACGCCGGCGGCACTCGCCGCGGCAGCGACCAAGGCGAGCGCGATGCGACGGTCGCCACGGTCCGAGTAATGGCCGATGGGCCACTGCAGCAGCGCACCGCCAAGAATGGACACCGTGATCAGCAGGGCGACGCCGGCGGAATCGAGTCCGATACGGCCGCCGTACACCGCGCTCATGCCCCAGAAGGCCCCCATGGCCAGCCCGGATTGCACGGCGCCGGCAAAGGCGACCGGTGCAGCCTTCCACAGCCGGCCAAGACCGAGCCGCGGTGTCGGCTTCAGCGCGGGCGGCGAAAAACGGGTGGCGGTGACCGGCATCAAGGACAGCACGACGAAGATCGACGCGATGGCGAACAGCCCGAACTCGGCCGGCGAGCCAAGGCGCAACAACTGCTGCGCCAGGGCGAGCGCGCCGAGGTTGACCGCCATGTAGACGGCAAAGATCTTCCCGCGCTGCTCCGGGGAGGACTGACTGTTGAGCCAGCTCTCGATCACCATGTACAGCCCGACCAGGGTGATGCCGGTGACGACGCGCAGCAGCATCCACACCGGTGCAGACACCAGCAGTGCGTGCAGCAGCACGCACACTGCGGTGGCCGCAGAGAAGAAGGCGAAGGCCCGGATGTGTCCGAGCTGGCGGATGACGGGCGGCGCAGCGAAAGTGCCGACAAAGAAGCCGACGAAGTAGGCCGAGCCAATCAGGCCCAGGGTGGCATCCGAGAAGCCTTCGAGGCTGCCACGCAGTGCGATGACGGTATTGAGAAGGCCGGTGCCGAGCAACAGCAGCGCGGTACCGGCAAGCAGTGAGCCAATCGGTAACAGGTGAGGGAGCATCGCGGCGGGCAGTCGCGAAGCCTGTCCATGCTTCGAAGCGGAGAGGAGCGCGACTGCGCAAATATAATTTGAGCAAATATTGTACTGCACAAAACGAGCCAGCCCAAATCGCGACCTGACGCCTTGGAGCACGCTTACGCCTGATTACCGTCAACATGATCGCATTGCGCTAGTCTTGAACAATGCCGGTTCGACCACAAAGTGCTGCGTTGAGCCGGACCTGCGTGGCGGGAGCTTCTCCGTGAACGAAGCATAGACCCAATGCATGCAGATGGAGCATGAATATGATGAAACAGTGCGATGACACGAATGTGTTGACGGGCGCGATGCACGCGCTTGCGGGGGCTGCGATGATGCTGGCTGCCGGATGTGTGTTCGCGACTGCGGGTGCGGCCAGCACCAGTGAGGAGGTGGGCCACGCCGTTGGATCGACGCTGCGCGAGGTGGGTCAGGAAGCGCGCGAAGTCGGGCGCGAGATCGGGCACGGCGCCGCCGAGTTTGGACGCGGCGTGGGTTCCGCCGCGCGTGATGCGGCCAGCACCGTGGGCAAGGGCGCGCGCTCCGTCGGCCATGCGGCGCGCGACGGGAGCAAGGCTTTGGTGCGTGGCATCAAAGGTGAGCCCGAGGCCGATCCCGGCAGATAGACAGCCTCCCCGACCACGCCCGGCTGCGATTGGAACGCATGCCGTCTCCCGCCCGGGCTGCCAAGGCGCTAAACTCCCCGCCTTTGACTTGCCGGACTGCATCATGGCCGTAAAACGGATCCTTACCGGAATCACCACTTCCGGAACGCCACATCTGGGCAACTACGCGGGCGCGATTCGTCCGGCGATCGAGGCCAGCCGCCAGCCCGGCTCCGAGAGCTTCTATTTTCTGGCCGACTACCATTCGCTGATCAAGACTTCCGACCCCGAGCGCGTGCAGCGGTCCACACTCGAGATCGCGGCCACCTGGCTTGCTGCCGGGCTCGATACCGAACGTGTGTGGTTCTACCGCCAGTCGGACATCCCGGAAATTCCCGAACTCACCTGGCTCCTGACCTGCAATGCGGGCAAGGGCCTGCTCAACCGGGCGCATGCCTACAAGGCCGCGGTCGACAAGAACATGGCCGAAGGCGAGGACCCGGACGCCGGCGTCAATATGGGCCTGTTCATGTATCCGGTGCTGATGGCTGCCGACATCCTGATGTTCAAGGCCCACTCGGTGCCGGTTGGCCGTGACCAGATCCAGCACATCGAGATGGCGCGCGACATTGCCGCCCGCTTCAACCACCAGTATGGCGAGCACTTCACGCTGCCCGAGGCCGCCATCGATGAGTCGGTGGCCACGCTGCCCGGACTCGACGGGCGCAAGATGAGCAAGAGCTACGACAACACCATTCCGCTGTTCGCCTCGTCTGCGGTGATGAAGAAGGCAATCGCCTCCATCGTGACCGATTCGCGTGCGCCGGGCGCGCCGAAGGAAACCGAAGGCTCGGCACTGTTCCAGCTCTATCAGGCATTTTCCACGCCGGCCGAGGCCGCAGCCATGCGCGACGCATTCGCCGCAGGCATTGCCTGGGGCGAAGCCAAGCAGGCGCTGTTCGAGCGCATCGAAGCGGCGGTGGCGCCGATGCGCGAGCGCTACGAAACCCTCATTGCCCAGCCGGCGCTGATCGAGGAGAAACTGCATGAGGGGGCGGCCAAGGCCCGCGCCATCGCCACGCCGTTTCTTGCCGAGATCCGCCATGCGGTCGGCTTGCGCCGGCTCGATGTCGTCAGCACTGCGGCCACCACCGCGCGTCCGAAAGCCCAGGCGCTGCCCCAGTTCAAGCAGTACCGCGAGGCGGATGGAAAGTTCTACTTCAAGCTGATGAGTGCCGATGGCCGCTTGCTGCTGCAGAGCCGTGCCTTCGAGTCGCCCCGGGAAGCAGGGCAGTGCATTGCCGGCCTCAAGCAAGGCGGCGATGCGAGCGAGGTGGCTGCGCTCGGCGAGGGCGTTTCTGCCGAGGAACTCGGACAGGCGCTTGCGGCTTTCGCAGCAGAGTGAGTTGCCGGCGCTGCGCAACTTGAGGGCAGGCGCGCGCAGGACGGCTGCGGGGGACACGTCACCCCGGTGTCACCACACGTGGGAGAGGCCGGGGCCGGTTTGCAATCCGTCTGCGAGCGGCCTATCTTCCATGCCTCTTCCATAAAGGCCTCGGCGTGTCGGTGTCTCCTCCAAAAATGCGCTCGTTCCGCGATCGGCTGCGGCAGATCCTGCTCTTCGAGCTCGGAGGCCTGCTGCTGGTCACCCCCCCCTTTGCGTGGGCGAGCGGTGTGCCGCTGATCGACTCGGCCGGCTTGCTGGCCGTGCTCGCGCTCGTGGCCGCACTCTGGAATGGCGGATTCAACACCACGTACGACTGGATCGAAGGGCGCCTGACCGGGCGCACCGCGGACCGCCGGCCCTTCGCCCAGCGCTGCCTGCATGCGGTGCTGTTCGAGGGGGGGCTGTTGATGCTTACCCTGCCGGTGCTCATGCTGTGGACCGGGCTGGAATGGTGGCCGGCGCTGCTTGCCGATGTCGCGGTCGCGCTGGCTTACACCGTTTATGCCTTTGTCTTCAATCTTGGCTACGACCGCCTGTTTCCGATCAGCGGTGTGCGCCCGGCCGCCGCTCTGGATAAATGAACAATCGTGAAGCCTGAGCACTGAAATGCCGAATCGCACACTCGGGGCCGATCTGTCGGCACTCAATACCTTCGGGCTGATCGCACGCGCTGCATGTCTGGTGCGCGTGCGCTCGATCGAAGATGCACGCGAACTGCTGGCAGGTCCCGGTTGGTCGCAACAGCCCCGGCTGGTGCTTGGCGGTGGCAGCAACCTGATCCTGCGTGGCGACTTTGCCGGCACGGTGATGCGAATGGAGATTGGCGGCCGTCGACTGGTGCGTGAGGACGCGACGCACTGGATCGTCGAAGCCGGCGCTGGCGAGCCGTGGCACGACTTCGTGCGCTGGACGCTGGAGCAGGGCTGGCCGGGGCTGGAGAACCTGTCGCTGATTCCCGGCACGGTCGGCGCTGCACCGATCCAGAACATCGGTGCCTATGGGCTGGAAATGGCCGACCGTTTCGAGTCGCTGGATGCGATCGACCTCGACGACGGAAGTGAACGCGTATTCGCCGCGGCGGACTGCCGCTTCGGTTATCGCGACAGCGTGTTCAAGCAGCAGCCGGGGCGCTGGCTGGTGACGCGGGTCCGATTCCGCCTGGCGCGTGACTGGGCGCCACTGACGCGTTATGCCGATGTCGAGCGCGAGCTCGCCGACAAGGGGATAGATAATCCCACTGCAATGGATATTTCCGATGCGGTGATCGCCATCCGTCGGCGCAAGCTGCCCGACCCAGTCGAGATCGGCAATGCCGGCAGCTTTTTCAAAAATCCGGTGGTCGAGGCCGACTGCTGCGCCCGCCTGCTCGCAGCTCATCCCACGCTGCCGCACTATCCGCAGGCCGACGGCCGTATCAAGCTCGCCGCCGGCTGGCTGATCGAACAGGCCGGGTGGAAGGGGCGCGACCTAGGTCCGGTCGGCTGTTACGAGCGCCAGGCGCTGGTGCTGGTCAATCGCGGCGGTGCCAGGGGGGACGATGTGGCAAGGATCGCCGTGGCCATCCAGGCCGATGTGCAGGCGCGTTTCGGCGTCATGCTGGAGCCCGAGCCGGTTTTCGTGTGAACGATGGCGTCAGCCTGACCGGGCTGCGACTTATGCGTTTGCGAATCCGGGGCGGCGGATTGACGGGGTGCGCGGTGTGTTCTTGACGTGCAGCCGCCACAGGAAGCCGAGCAGGTTGTCGCCGTGCGAGATCGCTTTGCGCGGCAGGGTCAGCGGGTCGTCGGTCGGTGTGGCAGGGGCGCGTGCGCAAGTGGTTGCCGTCAGGTAGCCCGCTGCCGCGACGGCATTGACCGCGCGCAGGTCATGGCTGCCGTAGGGGTAGCAGAAGTGCCTCACCGACTCGCCGAGCAGGTCTTCCAGCTTCGCCTTCGAGCGCGTGACCTCTTCCATGATGCGTTGGTCCTCGCATTTTGCGAGTTTCTGATGCGTCGCGGAATGCGAGCCGAAATCGATGCCCGCCTTGCGCAGTTGCAGGATGCGGGCGGCACTCATCAGCGGCGGGGTGTCGCGACCATCGGCAGCAAACCACGACGAGGGCTGGCCGAGCAGGTCGGCGATCAGGTACACCATGGCCGGAAACCCGTAACGCTGCAGCACGGGAAAGGCGTATTCGTAGAAATTCTCGTAGCCGTCGTCGAAGGTCAGGGCCACCGCTCTGGGCGGGGTCGGTGTGTCGCCGCGCAGGCATGCGAGGACCTGGTCCATCGACAGCACTGTATAGCCGAAGCGCGAAAGCCAAGCCATCTGTGCGGCAAAGCGGCGGTGGTTGCAGTAGGTGGACTGATGCGCCTTCATCGGCGCAAAGTCGCCGACCTGGTGGTACATGAGGATATTGATGTGCGGCTGCATGTCAGCGATTGTCCAGCAACTGGGCGTACAGCGAACGATACTGCGCAATGATTGCAGTTTCGGAAAAGTCGTCGCGAATGCGGGCAAGCCCCTTCGTCACCATCTGCTCGCGCAGCCCCGCGTCATGCATCACGGTCTCGATGCCGTGCGCGATCGCGCCGCTGTCGTCACAGGGTACGACCCAGGCGTCTTCGCCGTGGCGGGCAATCTCGCGCGCGCCGCGGAAGGCCGTGGCCACGAGCGGTCTGGCATAGGCCCAGGCTTCGAGGATGACGTTGCCCAGGGTCTCGGCGTCGCGAGACGGGAAGACCACCATGTCAGCGAGATGAAACCACGGCGCAGGGTCGTGCTGCCAGCCCGCCCAGATGATGCGGTCGGCGATGCCGAGTTGGCGGGCCTGCTGCTCGAGGGGCGCGCGCAGGTCGCCGTCGCCCAGCACCACGAGGCGCAGGCGCCGGTCTTCGATCTGCGCTGGCAGCTTCGCCATTGCCTCCAGCAGAAAACGCTGGCCCTTGACGTCGATCAGACGTCCGGCAGTGAGCATCAGCCAGTCGTCGCTGCGCAAGTCCAGGCGCCGGCGCAGCGCGTCGAGCTCGGTGACGGGCACCGCGCGCGCAGGGTCGGCGAAGTTTGTGATGTGGAATACCCTGTTCGCCGGCAGGCCGCCCTGAATCATCCAGTCGCACAGCCCGCGGGTGTTGCCGATCCAGGCGTGGGCGTGACGGAAAGGCCCGAGCTTGTAGTAGCCGCCCAGGCGCGACACATGAACCTTGCCCCGGCCCGGCTCAAGGTGGGTGAGGCGGGTGGCGCGGCCCATGTAGGTCTGCACGATGGGTGCATCGCTGCGCTCGATGGCACGCGCAAGCTCCATCCGCGACAGCGGGTCCCATACCGTTCGCAGCGGCAGCGTGGAGAAGGGAATGGCGCCCATGTGATGCTGCGCCAGCTCGGAGCCCTTGCGCACGATGGCTGCAACGTCCTCGCCCTGACGACTCATGGCGGGCAGAAAGCGGGAGAACCAGCGCTCGGCGCCGCCCATCTGCTTGCTGCCGATAATGTGGAGGGATTTCATTGCAAGTCCGGACTCGGGTGGGGCGGCGGCGAGATCAGCCCGTGCCCGCCAGCCCAGGCTGGCGCACCGCAAGCGATGGCGCGGCAGGGCTCAGCCTGGATGGTGGCGGGACCCGGCACCGTAGAGCTGCGGGCTGAGGACGGAACGATACACGCTCAGGTTGCCGTCGCACATCGCGTCCACCGAAAACTCCCGCAGCATCATGGCCTGTCCGGCTTCGCCCATGCGCTGCCGCAGGGTGGCGTCGTCAAGCAGACGGTTCAGCGCGACGCCCAGTTCTGAGATGTCTCCCGGCGCGATCAGAAGGCCGTTCTCGCCGTCGCGCACGGCTTCGGGAATGCCGCCGACGCGGCTGGCGACGATCGGCACCCGCGCGGCAGAGGCCTGAAGCAAAGAGACGCCGAGGCCTTCCATGTCGGCCGGGTGGGCGAGGACATCGAGGCAGCCGAGGACGGCTGGCAGATCGTCGACGAAGCCCATCATGCGCACGTTCCGCGCCAGCCCCTGATCGGCGATCGCCTGCCGCAATTCGTTCTCCATCGGGCCGCGGCCGAAGATCAGCACCTGCAGATCGGGATGTCGGGGCAGAACGTCGTGCAGGGCCGAGAGCAGGTGGCGGTGACCCTTGCGCGGGATGAGCTGGGCAACAGTGCCGAGTACAGGTGTGTCGGGGGCGAGTCCGAGGCTGGCGCGAAAGGCGGCCTTGTCGTAGTCGCGCAGATAGGGGCGGACGTTGACTGCGCTGCGCACGCAACTGGTCTTGGCGTCGGGCAGTCCCTCTGCCAGCAGGACCTGGCGGATCCCTTCGGAGATGGTGACGACATGGTCGTACAGCGGGTAGCGCGCGGCGACAAGCCAGGGCGATTCGGGGTTGTCCACCCTACGCGAGAGTACGCAGGGTACGCCGCAGAGAAGGGCTGCGAGTCCGCCCCAGACGTCGGCCCCGCGTCGGCTGTGAATATGCACGAGGTCGGGCTTTTCGGCTGCGATCAGGCGACGCAGGCGCAGAACGAGGCCGATGTCCACGTCGCCCTTCATCGGCATCTCGAACACCTTGCCGAAGGCCCGGGCCGGTGTTGCGATGCCGGCGCCGGTTGGGCAGGCCAGCAGGCTCTCGACGCCGCGGCGTGCGAGCCCCTCCATGAGATAGAGCACCTGGGTTGCGCCGCCGTAAAGGTGACGCCCGGCTTCGATGTGCAGGATTTTCATGCGGCGATCGCCTCGTGAAGGACGGAGCGGGCTTCGTGCATCACACGTTCGGGAGAGATCGCGCGCAGGCAGTCGAAGCGCGCATTGCAGCTTGGGTTGCGCCGACACGGCGAGCACGGCAGGCCGAGCCAGATCACCCGCGAATTGCTGCGACCGGCGTCGAGGTAGGGGCGGGTGGAGCCGAACAGGGCGACCGTGGGGGTGTTGAAAGCCGGACCCATGTGGGTGAGGCCGGTGTCGACGCCGACCACCAGGCCCGCATGGGCGACGATTGCCGCCGCTTCCGGAAGGCGTGTCATGCCCGCCAGCGAAACGGCACCCGGCATGGCCGCGGCCATGCGTTGGGCGGCGTCGCGTTCGGCCGGGCCGCCGAGAATGACCGGAGTCAGGCCGAGCTCGTCACGGACCCGTGCGGCAAGCGCCAGCCAGGCATCCTCGAACCAGTGTTTCTGCGGGCGGGTGGTGAAGGGGGCGAAGACGGCGTAGCGGCCTGCATGCAGGCCATGCGTGGCGAGCAGGGTGCCAGCCTTGTCTTCGGTCTCCGTGGCGACGAACAGGCGCGGGAAGAAGTCGCGGGTGTCCAGCTTCAGGTGCTGCGCCAGATGCAGGTACTCCGAGCTCACCCGGCCTGGCGTCCCGCCAGCGGCCAGCACCTCGGTCATCAGCCATTGACTGCCTTCGCGCGAGGCCAGCCCGATACGCCGTCCGGCGCCCGACATCCACGCCAGCAGCCCGCTCTTGAGCAGGCTCTGCAGGTCGATTGCGGTATCGAACTTGCGCGCCCTGAGTGCCTTGGTGAAGGCACGCACGCGGCGAAACAGTTCGCCGAAACGACGCTCACGCCACAGCTGCTTCCACTCGGCTTTCGGCCACAGGATCAGTTCGTCGATACAGGGGTCGGCAGCGAGCAGTCCGTCCAGGCCCGGTTCGACCAGCCAGGCGATGTGTGCGGCGGGATAGCGTCGGCGCAAGGCGGCAACAAAGGGCGAGGCGAACACGATGTCGCCGATGGCCGAGCTGCGAATGAGAAGAATGCGATCCATTGAGTCCATGAACTCAATGTGCACGCACGAATGTGAAGATGGCGTTGAATTATCGTGGGCGGACTGTTGGTCAGTGCGCCTGGCTGGCGCGAGCGCTGTCGAGCCGGCTGTGGATCGCGTCGAACATGGCGGCGGCGCGGATCCGGGCTGATTCGAGGAAGGTCGTCAGTGCGACCTCTTCCGTGGCGCTGAAGATGTGCGCGGACGGGTCGGACACGGCTTCCAGCGTGCTCAGCGAAATGACCCGGCTGTCGTGCCCGAACACATCTTCGAGCAGGCCGGAGATCTTGGGGGTGTTGGATGCAAGCGCGAGGAAGGGGGTGTGCGTGGCCAGCGCCAGGGTCACGGCATGGAAGCGCCCGGTGCACAGCAGTTGATGCGTGGCGAGCCAGGCGACGAAGCGCTTGCGGTTGCGCGTATTGCGCCCGGTCAGCACCGCGTGCAGCCACTTTGCACAGCGGCGCAGATATTCGCGCAGGCCATGCTCGGCGCGACTCGGGAAGGCCGCGTGGGTCAGCCTGCTGTAATCCCATCCCCTGGCCTTGCTGAGGCGTTTGAGGCGGGTGGCCAGGTCGGCCTTGACCGAATCGGTGCCGAGCATGCCCGTGCGCGGGCCGGTCGGCTTCGGGCATGGGGTGAGAAGCGTCAGGTCGGGGACGATTGCGGCCTCGATGCCACTGCCCTCGAGTGCAGCGAGCGAGCGACTCTCGCGCAGATAGATGGCGTCGAAGTGACGCAGATTGTCGATGATTGCGGGCTCGAGTTCGAACAATGAACTGTTGATGAGGAAGGACGGGATATTCGCCGTTGTGCGCGCGAAGGCTGCGATCTCGGTGAGATAGTGGGCGCGATCGCGGCGCGCGCTGTGATGGATCGAGCCCTCGCCATTGACGATGACGGCATCCACCGTCCGCAGCGCGGCGGCGACCTCTTCCCGTCCGCGCCAGTCCTCGCCCATCGGCCAGAAGAACGTCGGCTCGATGCCACGCTCGCGCAAGTTTGAAATCAGCGTTTCCATGACGATCTCGCAGCCGTAATGCGAGGTGCGGCGGGTGTCATTGAAGATTGCCACGCGGTAGCTGCGGGTCATGGTTTCAGTCTGCCTGGGCGAGGTTGCGCACGCGGCCGCTGGCGATCATGTCGGCGACGACGCGTTGCTCTTCCGCGCCGTCATGGGGTTTCGACGCCTTGCGCGGATGCTTGATGAGGCCGAAAAACTTGCGGTTGTAGAAGGTCCCGCTGGCGAAGAAGTCAAAGCCGGCAAAGGCCAGCTCTGCACACTTGCAGTGATTGAACAGGAAGTTCAGTGCAATCAGCCCTGTCGATGGACGGGCGGGCTCGATGCGGGCGTGAAGTGCTTCCCAGATCTCCACCGGATGCAGCACCAGGCGCTCGCCCAGCGCGCTCAGGTCGGGCATCTTGTCGCGCTTTGGCGTGGCCCACACCACCCAGGACGGTTTGAACCAGTCGTCGATCATCGCCGCGCTGAGTTTCTCCGACGACGTGAACACCACATCGGTGCGACTGCCCTGATGCTCGGGGGCGCGAATCGACCCGAGGTTCATGCGCACGACTGCGTCATAGGCGTCGATGCGCGCACCGAGGTGCTGGGAGAACTGGCTTTCGCTGTTTCCGATCACCACCACCCGTTTGCCATCCAGGTAGTGCCTGAGGCCGGAAAACCCGTCCTGTTCGCGTGTGTTCATACGGATCCTTTCTTTGCACCCGGACGGTCTGTGCATCGGAGCTGGCGGGTGCGAAAGGCGAGTGCGCCCGCGGGTACGGCCAGCGTCATGATCAGGATGTTGGTGCCGACGATGGCGGGGAAAAACACGTTCGACAGCGAGAACAGGAATGCCGCAGAAATGCACAGCAGTCCGGTCAGCGCAAAGTAGCGCACATGGTCATCGCCCGAGGTGACGAGTGCCCGGTGGAAATGCCGGGCCAGACCGATCACGAAATACGCCAGCGCGGCCAGCCCGAGCAGGCCTCCGCGGGCGAGGGTATCCACGATGCCTGAGTGCAGGTGAGTGAAGTGCGCGGCGGCGGGGTTGAGTGTGCCCGTCTGCGCGCTTGCTGCAAGGTAATCACCGAGGTTGGCGACGCCGATGCCGAGCACCGGCCGGGACATGAAGGCGTCGAAGCCAACACGATAGAGGTGGAGCCGGGTGCCGATCGACGACAGCGTCATCGACGCCGCGTCCTCTTTGGTTGTCGTGAGGACGGCCATGACGTTGTTGAGCTCGTCCGCGGTGCGCTCGTTCAGTACCGGTAGCAGGCCCAGACCGATGATCAGCAGCGACAGGATGCCGATCGTCACCCCTGTACGAAGGCTGCGCCGCATGTCTCTCGCACCCAGGCTCAGAATCCAGATCAGCACCGGCGCCACGACCCATCCGCCGCGGGTGCCGGACGCGTACGAGGCATAGATGCCGCAGCCGAGCGCGATCAGGGTGCAGGTCTGGAACAGCGGCGTTCTTTCGGCCGTCGGGGTCACGACCCACGCGGCAAGGGCCAGAAATCCGAGAAGGAGGGCGTCGTTGCCGAACGGGATGGCGTTCATGAAGCCGCTGACCCGCTCCAGGCCGAGCACCTGCGCCTGGTATGCGGCCAGCGCCGCAGCGGCGACGCAGCCGACGATGACCCCCCATCGCAGTGATCGTGCATGGATGCCTGTCCGGCTGATGGCGAAGTAGACGAGGAAGCCGAGCACCAGTCTGCCCGACTTGTCGAGCATGCCGGGGTCCCAGCCGGTCAGCGCCATGTTGAGCACATCGTGCACTGGCAGCACCAGGAACAGTGCTGCCATCTTCAGATCGCTGCGGTCCGCATCCTTCCGGTACACGAGCAGCGCGAGGCCGACGATTGCCAGCAGGGCGGCCATCGTGCCCGGACTGCCTGCACCGCGCAGGCTGACGAGACCTGCAAAAGTGAGCCAGACTGCAAAATCGCAGAACACGCGCAGGGCTCGGTGCGTATCGGCAGAGCGCGGGGACGTCGGGGTCAGGACTGCGTTCATGATCGATGTTCAGGGATGCGTGGCGACGCCGAGCGCGGCGAAGGTGCGCTCCATGTCCTGCTTCTCTGCGGTGGATTTGAAGCGGATACGCGACCAGCCGAAGGCCTCGACCAGCGTTGTTGCCGGGTAGAGCTGGCGGGCGAACAGCAGTGCCGAGGAGCGCACGCCGACAACCGCATCGTAATGCGTGCCGGCCATGAACATTTCCAGGGTCTGCTCGGGGGTGATGACGCGGTAGTCGGGATGGGCGAGTTCCCGTTGTGCATCCTTGGGGTGCCCCTTGTAATCGATGGCGTCGAATCCATGGTCTGCGAGCCAGGCGCGGATCTCGCCCGTTACCGCGGCGAGATCGGCCGGCGACATGAGTTCGAAGCCGGTGAGCGGCTGCCCGATCACCAGCGCACGTCGGCCAGTGCCGGCCGGGCCGGATTGCCCTGCGGCCGGTTCGACCAGTGGCGGCAATACATGCACCTTTTGCGCCGGGTATTCGTGCGGAAGCCCCGGCAGCACGTAGATGCGGTCACAGAAGGCCGCGTCTGAACCGATGCGGTCGCCGTCGAAGCACCAGTAGTCGAGCTCGGGGGCGATCAGTCGACGCAGTTTGCGTGCGTACTGGGCCAGCCGCTTGCCTGCGCTCAGCGGGTAGCGGCGGGTGCTGATGATGCCGTCGGGCAGGATGCGTGCGCGCATCGTCCGTGCGCCGCAGGCCCTGGGGAGCGCCCGCAGGAAGTAGTTGATGGCCTCGGTGTCGAACACCGCGCTGTGGATGTGCAGGGTGTCGCACTGGCCGACGAGCCCGGCGACGAGGCCGATGTTGGCGCGCAGCCGGCGGTGCCGTCCGAACACGCCCGGCAGGGGCTCCCAGCGCGGCCAGGACATGTAGCTTGCCGCGTCCCATTCCCCGGGTTGGATGATCGACGCGACGCCGTGCTTGTACCAGACCAGCACCTGGCGGCTACCGGCTTCCGCCGTGGCAGCGATGCGGCGCGCGGCCAGGTATTGCAGCGGTGAGGCGACGAAGTAGAGTGCGGTGGTGCCCGGCATGGCGTTCTGTTCAGGGCGCCGGCTGCGGTGCCGCTGCAGGTTCGGCGGTGGTGGCGGGGGCGATGTCAGTACCGCTGGCGAGCAGGCGGGCGTAGCTTCCGTTGGCTGCGGCCAGTGCTTCGTGCGTGCCCGACTCCACGATCCTGCCGTGCTCCATCACCACGATGCGGTCCGCATCGCGAATCGTCGACAGACGGTGGGCGACGACGAGCACGGTGCGATCCTTGCGCAGCGTGTCGAGCGCGTTCTTGACCGCGCGCTCCGACGCATTGTCGAGCGCCGAGGTGGCCTCGTCGAGCAACAGGATGGGGGCGTTGCGCAGAAAGGCGCGGGCGATCGCGATGCGCTGGCGCTGGCCGCCCGAGAGCTGACTGCCGTTGGGGCCGATACGGGTGGCGAGACCTTCGGGCAGGGCCTGGATGAAGTCCCACGCATGGGCTGCGCGCGCGGCGGCCTCGATCTGAGCAATCGCGGTCTGCGGCTGGCCGTAGGCGATGTTGGCGGCGACGCTGTCGTCGAACAGCACGACATGCTGGCCGACCCAGCCCAGTTGCGCGCGCAGCCAGCCCAGCGGCAGCGTGTCGAGCGCCTCGCCGTCGAGCAGGATGCGGCCGTGCTGCGGTGAGAAGAAGCGTGCGATGAGATTGATCAGCGTGCTCTTTCCGCTGCCCGATGCGCCGACCAGCGCAATCGTTTCGCCCGGATGCACGCGCAGGTCGAAGCCGTCCAGGGCCAGCCCGTTCTGCCCCGGGTAGCCGAACCCGACCTGCTCGAAACACAGTTCGCCGCGTGCGCGGGGGCGCGTGGCGCCGGTGGTGTCGATCGTGTCTGTTTCGACGGCGGTATCGAGCAGTTCGAAAATGCTCTGCGCGCCGGCGAGCCCGCGCTGGATCACCGCGTTGATGTTGGTCAGGCGCCGGATCGGCTCGAACAGCATCGACATCGCGGTGACGAAGGAGACGAACTCGCCCGGACTCAACCTGTTTTCCGCCGAGAGCGCAGACGCGGTCCAGATCACCGCCGACACGGCCGCTGCGGCGAGGACCTGCACCAGCGGCGCGTTGGCCGATGACACCCGCACGGTATGCATGGTCTGTTTGCGCAGTCGCTCGGCAAGGCTGGCGAAGCGCTCGTCCTCGTAGTCGTGGGTGCCGAACAGCTTGACCTCGCGGATACCCGACAGCGAGGCCTCCACCGCGCCGGTGACACTGCCGGTGGTCAGCTGCATGTCGCGGTTCGAGCCGCGCAGCTTGCGGCTCGCCACCCGGATCAACCACGCCACGACCGGTGCAATGGCCAGGATCAGCAGCGTGAGCTCCCAGGCGGTATAGACCAGATACGCGGTGAGGCCGAGGATCACGAAACTGTCGCGGATGACGATGATCCACGCGTTCGACAGGGCTGCACCCACCTGCGGGATGTCGTACAGGATGCGCGACAGCATGCGCCCGCCCGACTCGGCCTGGTGCACGGACAGCGGCAGGTGAAGCTGGTGGCGGAACACCGCCTGACGCAGGTCGGTGATGGCCTTGTTGGCGATCCACTGGCTGGAGACGTTGGCGACATACTCGGCGATGCCCTTGCCGAGGAAGGCCAGCATCAGGAACAGCGGGATCTGCCACTGTGCCGTGTGGTTCTTGCCGATCAGGCTCTCGTCGATCAGCGGCTTGAGCAGGGCGGGCAGCACCGGTTCGAGCGAGGCGGCCGCAATCATGGCCAGCACCGACAGCACCACAACCTTGCGATACGGGCGCAGCGTGCCGAGCAGGCGGCGGTAGAGCGAAAGCGAGTCTTTCATTCGCGGTGCAGGACCTTGTCCACGATCAGGCTGGAAAAGCCCTCATCGCGAAAGCTCACCTTGAGCGCCTGTTCGTCATACACGGTGTCAACCCAGTCGATGAAGGCGATGGGCCGGGTCGCGTTGTACGCCAGATAGGTGGCAAAGAAGAAATCCAGGATCCCGGTCTTGGCCCGTTTCGAATGGCCGTACTTCCACGACAGTTCGCTGATGGCATCGCTCACCGGGTGACCGAGGTGCAGTACGCGGTACAGCACGGCGCCGAGCCCGGCGCGGTCGGCGCCCGATTTGCAGTGGATCAGGGCCGGATACTCGAGGCCGGCAAAGATGTCGCGCATGCGGTGTATCTCGGCCACCGAGGGCGGGGTGCGGGAATACAGCTTGACGCTGATCAGCCTGATGCCGAGTTGCGTGCAGGCTTCTTCTTCATAGAAGTACGAGCCGTAGTCGTGCACGCCGCGCAGGTTGATGATGCTGCGGATGCCGTAACGGTCGCGGTACTTGCGGATCTGGCGCGGGCTGGGCTGGCTGCAGCGATACATGTCGCCGCCGAGCGGATAGAAATTGTTGTAGATCGCGCGTACGCAGCCGTGGTCGACCAGATGCATGTCCAGCCAGGTACGGAACCGGCGCGAAGGTGTTGAGAGTGCGTTGTGCATGTGCTGCTTTTCAATAGCCCTTGAAGCCCTTAAGCAGCCATATTGACACCCTCCTGTGAAAATTCTGATAAACCGCGACGTCGACGTCCGCGATTTTTTCAACTGATTCGAAACAGGCGCCGGTATCACCGATGTCCGGCCTGATCGAAACGAACAGCACCGGGTCGCCCGATGTGGTGCCCAGCGGCACGGTGAGGCCGTAGTGGTCGATGATGTGCGGGTCCGCCTGCCAGCGTGCGTAGCGGCTCGGGCGCAGGCCGTAGATCAGCTGCGCCAGGAGTTCGCGATCGTCGCCGACCAGCACCGCGTCGGGGTGGGCTGCGAGCTGCGGGCGCACCTGCCCGACCAGCTCATTCCAGCCGCGCGCCCGTTTGTAGGGATCGTTACGGCCATTGAGCGTCTTGCCCGCGAGCTGAACGATGTCCGGCCAGTGATAGACGGCGATGCCCAGCACCGCGTTGAGTGCGACTGCAATGATCGCCAGCTTCCATCTGGCCCGCTGCGCGAGAAAGGCGATCACCAGGACGCTGGCGGAAACATACACCGGGGCCGACCAGTTGCCGTTGGCACGGCCGGTGAGCGCCTGCAGGCTGACGATCACCAGCAGTGGCAGGGAAAACAGCAGCAGGAAGCGGAAACGTGGCTCGACCCAGCCGGGCTGCGGGCGAAGAAAGGCCCATAGCAGGCCGGCCATCAGCAGCGGCCCGAAGGAGATCCACTGCGCGCCGGCGAACTCGACGAATTCATCCAGATTCAAGCCGCGCCCGCCGACACCGATGCGGGTGATTTCCGCCGTGTGGCGGAGGGTCGGGAAGTCGTGCTGCCAGTTCCACCACAGGTTGGGAGTCAGAATCGCCAGCGCGACCAGGGCGCCAATCCAGGGGCCGGGTCGCGTCAGCTGACGACGCCCGTCGGCATCGGCCAGCAGGACGAGAAAAGCCGAGCCGACGAAGGCGAGCATGGTGTATTTCGACATCAGGCCAAGGCCGCACACGACCCCGAGCCCCACCCATTGCTGCACCGTGCCCCGCTGCAGTGTGCGCCACAGCAGCAGCATGCCGAGCGCCCAGAAGAACAGCAGCGGTGCGTCGGTGCTGACGAACAGGCCCAGGGTGGCGGTGAGCGGCATGGTCAGGAAGGCAAGCCCGGACCAGAAGCCGACGCGATTGTCGAACAACGTGCAGCCGAGCTGGCGAATGACCACTGCGGTGGCCGGGTAGAGGATCAGCGACGGGGCCTTGATCGCCAGCAGGTGATCGCCGAAAAGCTGGATCGAGCCGGCGATCAGCGCGGCGATCATGGGGGGCTTGGAGTAATAGCCCCAGTCCAGTGATTGCGCCCATCCCCAGTAGTAAGCCTCGTCGACGTAGGGGTCGAGGCCGAGGTGAATGATCACGCCCACGCGATACAGGCTGAGCGCCAGCGCGATCGCAATGAATGACATCAGCGACGCGCGCTGCGGGGTTGCGCCGGCATACCGATCGGGTTTCATAGGGCGGGGATTCTACGCGAATGCAGGGGCGCCGAAGTTGATGTGCGGGCCGGAATGAGGGCTCGGGATGGCGTGCATCGAAACGTCACGCGACTGCCATCTTCCTGCAATCCCGGGACTTCAGCATCGCCGGAATGTACACCGCCTGCGATTGTCGTCCCTGCCCATGAGCGCACCCGAGGCCCTGCCGGAAAGCGTGGTCAGCCGCGGCATGTCCCGCATCCTGCTGGTGCGTACCTCGGCGATCGGCGACATCGTCTTTGCCTCCCCCTTTCTGGCCGCCTTGCGTCAGCGTTACCCGGAAGCGCACATCGCCTGGCTGGTCGAGCCCGGCATGGCCGGATTGCTCGAAGCCGATCCCTGCGTCGATGAAGTCATCCTGTGGCCCAAGACAGAGTGGAAGCGTCTTTGGCAGGCCGGACAGTACCGTGCGCTGGCGGCGCGCGTCCGTGCGTTCTCCCGCATGCTCAAGGACGGTCGGTTCGACACCGCGATCGACCTCCAGAGTCTGCTCAAGAGCGGCTGGCTGACCTGGCTCTCGGGCGCCCCTCAGCGCATCGGCCTGGGCTCGCGCGAAGGCAGCCAGTACCTGATGACCCGGGTGGTGCCGGGTGGCGGCATGCCGGGGCAGATCAGCTCGGAATATCGTCATCTGGCGCAGGTACTCGGGCTCGATACCGCCGGCTTTCATCCCCGCCTGCGCTTGTCTCCGGCTGTGCAGCGCCGCGCGCTGGACAAGCTCGCGCACCACGGCGTGGCTCCCGGGTGCTACGTCGTGTTCGCACCCTTTACGACCAGAGCGCAGAAGCACTGGACCGAAGAAGCATGGCACGCGCTTGCGCGTCGGGCGCAGCGGGATCTCGGGTTGCGGCCGGTCGTGCTGGGCGGCCCGGGCGATCGTGACGCGGCGCAACGGATTGCGGGCAAGGACACCGGTGCGCTCGCACTCGCCGGCGAAACCACGCTGGCAGAGGCCGCCGCTATTGTCGAGCACGCGGCGCTGGTGATCGGCGTGGATACCGGTCTGACCCACATGGCCGTGGCCTTCAAGCGGCCGCTTGTCACCCTGTTTGGTTCCACCCGCCCCTACCTCGATGCCGGTCGCGCCAATGTGCGCGTGATCTGGCTGGGGCTCGGGTGTTCTCCCTGCCGCCGCACGCCTTCCTGCGGCGGCGCCTTTCCCTGTATGCGGGACATCGATCCCGCGCGCGTTCTCGACGAGGCGCGCATTGTCCTGAATGCGGAGATTCCATCATGAAAGTCCTGCACGTCGAATCCGGCCGCCACCTGTATGGCGGGGCGAAACAGGTGCTGCACATCATGGAAGGCCTCAAGCGCCACGGGGTGGAAAACCTGCTGGCCTGTCCCACAGGCGCGCACATCGCAACGCTGGCACGTCCGCACGCGGAGGTGTTCGAGATGAAGATGAAGGGCGATGCCGATGTCGGCATGGCGCTGCGACTGCGGCGCCTGATCGCAGCCCAGGCGCCCGACATCGTCCATATTCACAGCCGGCGCGGAGCCGACCTGTGGGGCGGTGTCGCCGCCATGCTCGGACGGGTGCCGGTGGTGCTGTCGCGCAGGGTGGATAACCCCGAGCCGCAATGGCTGGTGCACGCCAAGTATTCGATGTACGAGCATGTGATTGCGATCTCGGACGGGATTCGCAAGGTGCTGATCGATGAAGGCCTGAGCGAAGGCAGGGTGAGTTGCGTGCGCAGCGCGGTCGATCCTCGCCCCTATCTGGGCGACTACGACAAAGCCGCGTTTCGCGCCGGACTCGGGCTGCCAGCGGATGCGCTGCTTATCGGCATGGTCGCCCAACTGATCCCGCGCAAAGGCCATCGCCACCTGCTGCAGGCGCTCGATGACGTGCTGGTGCGCCATCCCGGTGCGCAGGTGTTGATCTACGGTCGCGGACCGCTCGAGGCCGAACTGCATCAGCTGATCGCAGCGCGTGGTCTGCAGCGCAATGTCCGCCTGATGGGCTTTGTCGATAACCTGCCGGCAGTGATCGGCTGCCTTGACTTGCTGGTGCACCCGGCCGATCTCGAAGGGCTCGGGGTGTCCTTGCTCCAGGCTGCGGCGGCTGCGGTGCCGATTGTTGCCTGTCGCGCTGGCGGCGTGCCCGAGGCGGTGCGTCACGGCCTCAACGGGCTGCTGATCGAGTCCGGCGATGTGACGGCGCTGGCGGCGGCAATCAACCGCCTGCTCGTCGATCCGGCACTGCGCGTGCATATGGGTGCGGCCGGTCGCGCGCTGATGGTGCGCGAGTTCTCGGTCGATGTGATGTGCGAGGGAAATCTGGCGGTCTATCGCAAGGTGCTGGCTTCGCAGCAGGTGCTTCGTCCCGCAGGCATGCCGGCTTGATGAAAACGCTGCATCTGATCGGCAGTGCCGGGATGGGCGGCGCGGAGCGCTGGTTTGCGCGATTTCTTGGTGCAATGACGCGACGCCAGGAGAAAGTGGAAGCGGTGGTGCGCACCGGTTCGGCGCTCGCCCGGCGCCATCTGACCGGGGTGCCTTTTTACGAACTGCCGCTGCGCACGGTGTGGGATCCCGTGTCCCGGGTTGAGGTGTCGCGCCTCATTGCAGGCAGCGACGCGCGTATCGTGCAGACCTACATGGGGCGGGCAACCCGCCTGACGCATATCCGGCCGGGCCGGGGCAGGGTGCATGTGGCGCGGCTTGGCGGTTACTACCGGCTCGACCCGTTTCGCCACGCGCATGCCTGGATCGGCAATACCCGAGGGCTGTGCGACTGGATGGTCAAGGGCGGGCTGCCGGCGAACCGGGTGTTTCACATCACCAACTTTGCCGAGCCGGTGAAGGAGTCGGGCGCAGCCGAGCGGATTGCGCTGCGTGAGCAGATCGGCCTGAGCGACAGCGACTGCATGATGGTGACGGCAGGACGCCTGGTCGAGGTCAAGGGCCACCGCTTCCTGATCGATGCGCTCAGGCGCGCGCCGGCTGAGGTCGCGGGGCGACGTGTGCGCCTCGTGATCCTGGGCGACGGCGAACGCCTGCTTTCCCTGCAGCAGCAGGCGGCTGAGGCCGGCGTGGCCGAGCGGATCCACTGGGCGGGGTGGCAGCACGACCCCGCGCCCTGGTATCAGGCTGCCGATCTGGTGGTCTTTCCGTCGCGCGACGAGGAGACGCTCGGGAATGTCATCCTCGAGGCCTGGAGCCACGGCAAGCCCCTGCTCACGACTGCATTCAGGGGCGCGCGCGAGATTGCGCGCCACGGTGAGGATGCCTGGGTCGTGCCTTGCGACGACAGCGCGGCACTGGCTGCCGGTATCGAGCAATTGATCCGTGACACGGGGCTGCGACAGCGCCTGGTGCAGGCAGGACTTGTGCGGGTGCAGAGGGATTTCTCGGAGGCGGCCGTTATCGACCAGTACCGCGCGCTCTACTCGGGGCTGACCGGGGCGGGCTGATCTTCGGCGGGGGCTAAATCGGTGTAACGAGTTCAGTTTTGTCACATTAGTCGGGTAGACTCCTCGCCCAATCTCTTTTTCCCCCTCCCACCGGGCGATGGCAACGTACGCAATAGGCGATATTCAGGGCTGTCACGACGCGTTTCAGCGCTTGCTGGCGAAGATTTCGTTCGACCCCGCGGCAGACCGCCTGTGGATCGTCGGCGATCTGGTCAATCGCGGGCCGCAGTCGGTGCAGGTTCTGCGCGCTTTGCGCGAGATGGGCGACTCGGCAACGGTCGTGCTTGGCAATCATGATCTCTACCTGTTGATGGTCGGCGCCGGCGACAAGCGCCGGGACAAGGACGATACGCTGTACCAGGTGCTCGAGGCGCCCGACCGTGACGAGTTGCTGCACTGGCTTTCAGGCCTGCCGCTGATACACGTCGAGGGCGATCATGCGATGCTGCATGCGGGCTTGCTGCCGCAATGGACCGTCTCCAAGGCACAGGCGCTGGCAGCCGAAGTGAGTGCGGCGCTGACGGGGCCCGATGCAAGGCAGTTCCTGCTGCACCTTGCAGGTGACCGCCCCGACCGCTGGGACGAGTCACTGAAGGGGTGGCCGCGCCTGCGCGTGATCGTCAATGCGATGACGCGCATGCGCTTCTGCACGCCCGACGGGCGCATGGCGCTGCGTGGCAAGGGGCCTCCGCACAAGGCGCCAGCCGGTACCGTGCCGTGGTTTGCTGCGCCTGAGCGCTTCAACCGTACCCACACAATCGTCTGCGGCCACTGGTCGGCGCTCGGGTTCTACCGCACGGAAGGCTTGCTTGCACTCGACTCCGGCTGTGTCTGGGGTGGCAAGCTCACCGCAGTGCGACTCGACGACGACGAGGTGTTTCAGGTTACCGCCTGAGTATGTCGGGGCGGTGGAGCGTCAGGCGGTTTTCGGTTGCATCGATGTGCTTGGGCGGACCACTGCTTTCTGCCCGTCTGGCGCGTGCTGTGCGTCCGCGCCGATCCTTGCCGCAATCATCTCGCGGGTCTGGTGTGCAAGTTCGCGACGACTGCTGTCCGGGGTGGTCGTCAGGGGCGTGTCGACTGCGATGCGCGCGACCAGGTGGCGATGCGCGAGGATGTTGTCCAGACATTCGCCCAGGCTGAGGTCGCCGTCATAGGCCGGGGCCCGGCTCGGGCTGCCGTCTTCCAGGTGATAGGACAACGCGAGCGTTTGCAGTGGCTGTCCGGCCTCGATGGCCGGTTGCAGCAGGGCAGCGTGGAAGTGCAGGACATGGCTGCCGTCGGTCGTCGTGCCTTCCGGAAACACCGCCACGTTGCGGCCAGCGCCAAGCAGCGACGCAATCTCTGCGTTGACGATCTTCGCGTGGCCACGGCTGCCGCGACGCAGGAAGACGGTTTCGCTTTTTGCCGCCAGCCAGCCAATGACCGGCCAGGCGCGGACTTCATGCTTGGAGATGAAGGCCGAGGGCGCAAGGGCGTTGATGACGAAGATATCGATCCACGACACGTGGTTGGCCACCAGCATGCTGCCCGGTGCGATGTCGCAGCCGCCGGGCTGAAGCTTCATGCCGAGAATGTTCAGCAGTTGCCGCGACCAGCGCTGACGCAGGCGCAAACGGGTGGCGTCGCGGCTGAGCGGATAGACCAGTGCGACCGTGAGCACGCCGCGGGCCAGATGCAGGCCCACGCGCAAACGGCGCCAGCCACGCAGCAGCGCTGGGCTGGCGGCGTGGCCGGGTGGGGTGCGCGGCGCGCTGGCGATATTGGTGTTCAGTCTTTGCGTCCCAGGAAGTGCTTGGCGTATTTGTCCGACACCTTGTCCATCGGAATCAGCAGTGGCAGGTCGGCCGTGTTGAAGTCCGGATCCCACGCGGGGTCACCGCACACCCAGGCACCTGCACGCAGGTAGCCCTTGATCAGCGGGGGCGTCTCGGCCGGCAGGTCGCCGCGCAGCATGTCGAGCGGCAAGGCAAGCCGCGGGAATACGCGGTATTCAAGCGGTGCCAGATGCGTTTCACGCAGACGATTATACAGACTGGCTGCAGTGTGGCCGCCGTCGGCCATGCTGATCGAGGCGCAGCCGATCAGATAGCCGTAGCCGTTCTCCTTCATGTAGCGGGCGAGCCCGGACCACAGCAGGGTGATGACGGCGCCGCTGCGATAGTCGGGGTCGATGCAGGAGCGGCCGATCTCGACGATGCGGTTGCGCAGGTGCTGCAGGCGGGTGAGGTCGAACTCGTTTTCCGAATAGTAGCCGCCGACCTTGCACGCGGCAGACGGCGACAGGATGCGATAAGTGCCGACGATGCGCCCGGCGTCTTCGTCGCGCACGATGAGGTGTTCGCAGAAGGGGTCATAGATGTCGCGGTCAACACCCGGCGTGCGGGTGGAAAGGCGGGCGCCCATCTCTTCGGCGAATACGCGGTAGCGAAGCTTCTGTGCTTCGAGAATCTCGGTGTCGCAGGTGGCGAGCCCGACGTGAAAATTGCGCCCGGGGCGGTTTGCGACTTGCTGGCGGGTCTGGAGCATGAGATGCGTCCCTTTCCGGTTTGGGGTGTTGCCATTCTCGAAACTCTGCGTTGCGACACAGTGACGTCGGGGTTACGGTGCGATGACGCTTTTCTGCCGCTGTCCGCCGGGCGTTTGCGCAGGGATGCTTGCGGGCAGGCAATCGCAATGTTCCGGAGTGCCCATTGCGGGGTTAGAATCACCGGCTTTCCTGCAGAATTTCCGGAGCGCCGTCATGCCCCAGTATCGTTCCCGTACCTCCACCGCCGGCCGCAACATGGCGGGCGCCCGCGCGCTCTGGCGCGCGACTGGCATGAAGGACGGTGACTTTGAAAAGCCGATCATCGCCATTGCCAACAGTTTTACCCAGTTCGTGCCGGGGCATGTGCACCTGAAGGACATGGGGCAACTGGTCGCACGCGAGATCGAGAAGGCCGGCGGCGTAGCCAAGGAATTCAATACCATCGCGGTCGATGACGGCATCGCCATGGGTCATGGCGGCATGCTCTATTCGCTGCCGTCGCGCGACCTCATCGCCGACAGCGTCGAATACATGTGCAACGCCCACACCGCAGACGCGCTCGTGTGCATCTCGAACTGCGACAAGATCACCCCGGGCATGCTGATGGCCGCATTGCGCCTGAACATCCCGACCATCTTCGTGTCCGGTGGCCCGATGGAAGCCGGCAAGGTGAAGTGGGAGGCCAAGGTCATCTCGCTCGACCTGGTCGATGCGATGGTTAAGGCGGCCGACAAGAACTGCTCCGACGAAGAAGTCGACGCCATCGAGCGCTCGGCATGTCCGACCTGCGGTTCGTGCTCCGGCATGTTTACCGCCAACTCGATGAACTGCCTGACCGAAGCGCTGGGCCTGTCGCTGCCGGGGAACGGCACCACGCTGGCAACCCACGCCGACCGCGAAAAGCTGTTCAAGGATGCCGGCCATCGCATCGTCGATCTGGCCCGTCGCTATTACGAGCAGGACGACGTCACCGCACTGCCGCGCTCGATCGCCAGCTTCGAGGCGTTCGAAAACGCGATCACCCTCGATGTCTCCATGGGTGGGTCGACCAATACCGTCCTCCACCTGCTGGCTGCTGCAAATGAAGCCGGTATCGATTTCACCATGAAGGACATCGACCGCATCTCGCGCCGCGTGCCCTGCCTGTGCAAGGTGGCGCCCGCCGTGCCGGACGTGCATATCGAGGATGTGCACCGTGCCGGCGGCATCATGAGCATTCTCGGCGAACTCGATCGTGCCGGCCTGCTGCATCGCGATGTGCCCACTGTTCACAGCAAGACACTGGGCGATGCTCTGGCGCGCTGGGACATCATGCAGGCTCACGACAAGGCGGTGTTCGACTTCTTCCTCGCTGCGCCCGGCGGCGTGCCGACCCAGGTCGCCTTCAGCCAGAACCGGCGCTGGAACGAGCTCGACATGGACCGCGTCAAGGGTGTGATCCGCAGCAAGGCCAATGCTTTCAGCCAGGATGGTGGACTGGCCGTGCTCTACGGCAACATTGCCGAGAAGGGCTGCATCGTGAAGACCGCCGGGGTGGACGAGTCGATCTGGAAGTTCTCCGGTCGCGCCCGCGTGTTCGAGAGCCAGGAAGCCTCGGTGGAGGCTATTCTTGGCGAAGTGGTGCAGGCGGGCGATGTGGTCATCATCCGCTACGAGGGGCCAAAGGGTGGGCCGGGCATGCAGGAGATGCTGTATCCGACCTCCTACCTGAAGAGCCGCGGGCTCGGTAAGGAATGCGCATTGCTCACCGACGGCCGCTTCTCGGGCGGCACCTCGGGCCTGTCGATCGGCCACGCGTCGCCCGAAGCGGCTTGTGGCGGCGCGATTGCGCTGGTCGAGGACGGCGACGTGATCGAGATCGACATCCCGAATCGCAGCATCCGACTGGCGATCAGCGACGAAGACCTCGCCGCCCGCCGTGCCGCAATGGAGGCGAAGGGAAGCGCGGCATGGAAACCAGTCAGCCGCGAGCGTTACGTCTCCGCAGCCCTCCAGGCCTACGCGGCGCTCACCACCTCGGCCGATACCGGCGCGGTGCGTGACGTGACGCAGGTACAGCGTTGAGCAATCGTTGAACCGGGCCCCTTCGGGGGCTCATCGCACCGGGTTCGCCCGGCTTATTGACCGCGTCATTCTCCCCCCGCTACCATCCACGCCATGGACGCAGAACTCACCCGGCTCGAGACCCAACTCGAGCAACTCATCAGCCAGTACAGCGGACTCAAGGGCGAGAACCGCGAGTTGCGCACGCGTGTGGGCAAGCTGGAAGCCGAGAACCATCAATTGGCGGCAAAGGTGCAGCTGGCGACCGAGAAACTCGAAGCCCTGCTGGCAAAGCTGCCGGAAGCCTGAGGAATACCGTATGGAATCCCTGGACATCACCTTGCTGGGCAAGGAATACCGCGTGGCCTGCACGGCCGAGACCAGGGACGGTCTGGTTGAAGCGGTCGCCTATGTCGATGGCAAACTGAAGGAGCTGGTCGGAAAGACCAGCGCGTCGGGTGAAAAGCTGGCCGTTATGACCGCGCTCAACATCGCCCACGAGTTCATTCAGCATCAACGTGGAAACGGGTTTGACATGCCGGCCGCGAAGCGTAGAATCGGACTCATGCAAGCACGCCTTGACGGGGTACTGGCCCAGCAGGACAAGCTCTTTTGAGCTTTGAAAAAGCGTGTAAAATCAATCCCCTGCCGTGTTCGTTGAAGTCGTAGATTCCTTGAACCAATAGTCGAGAGACTTGGTTGCTGACCATAGATGCCGCTGGTGTGCACGCCCCTTGCCGGGTGAGCCTGAAGCGGAAGGAAAGTGACCTCCCTGAACCCTAGGTTCAGGATGCCCGGCGGAAACGGCACAGGCGGGGGGCCAAACAAAAAAGCGCAGCGTAAGCTGCGCTTTTTTCGTCTGTAGATTATGACTTTCGTCAGTCATCTCCTGCCGGCCATCAGTGCGCCAGCTGGCGACGACGCCAGACCTGCAGGCCGAGCAGGAGCGCAGCAGCCCCAACGCCGATCTCGTCGGTGATCGGCAGTGCGGCAACAAGGCAGATTGCAGCAAGCAGCGCACCGACTCTCTCCGGCCAGCTCACCGGTTGCCACAGATAGCCTACCGAGGCGACGCCCCACAGGCCAATCGCCAGCACAGCCTTGAACACGATCCACACCACCGCCAGAACAGTCGGGTCGCCCTGCAGCATCAGCTCGGGCGCGTAGACCGCCATGTAGGGGATGATGAAGCCGGCCATGGCAATACGCACCGCCTGCACGCCGATCTTCATGCCGGACACGCCAGCGATCGGCGCCGCTGCAAACGCGGCCAGTGCGACCGGCGGCGTCAGGTCCGCGAGAATGCCGAAGTAGAACACGAACATGTGGCTGACGATCAGCGGCACGCCCAGCTCGAGCAGGGCCGGTGCGGCCAGTGACGAGGTGATGATGTAGTTGGGGATGGTCGGGATGCCCATGCCCAGCAACAGGCAGACCAGCATGGTCAGTACCAGCGACAACAGCATGTTGTTTTCGCCGAGGGTGATGATCATGTTGGCAAACGAGGTTGCGGCGCCGGTCAGGGTCAGCACGCCGATGATCACGCCCACCAGGGCGCAGGCCACGCCTACCGGCAGCGCATGACGCGCGCCGTCGGCCAGCGCATTCACTGCCAGTCGCAATGTCTCGCGTCCGCCATGGATAAAGGCGCAGACAAGGACCAGCAGCGCGATCAGCACGAAAAAGGCATCGATGCCCCACTTCAGAAAGCCGGAGCAGGCGATGCCGAGCGCGATCCAGAATGCCACCCGCAGGGCGTTGCCCTTGAGCCGGAGCGCAATCGCGGCGCCGAAAATCAGCACTGCGGTGAGCGCCAGGCCGACGGTGCCGGAAAACAGCGGGGTGTATCCGGAGAACAGCAGCCACACCAGAATGCCCAGCGGCAGCAGCAGATACCAGCCGCGCCGGATGGCCTCCCACGCGTTCGGGCATTCGCTCTTCGCTAGCCCGTGCAGGCCGGCGCGACCGGCTTCCAGGTGCACCATCCAGAAGGCAGTGACGAAATAGAGCACCGCAGGAATGATGGCGGCCGTGACAATCTCGACATAGGCCACGCCAATGGTCTCTGCCATGATGAAGGCCACCGCACCCATCACCGGCGGCATGATCTGCCCCCCCATGCTGGAAGTGGCTTCCACCCCGCCGGCAAACTCCGGGCGGTAGCCGAAGCGCTTCATCAGTGGGATGGTGAATTGTCCGGTGGTGACGACGTTGGCCACGCCGGAGCCGTTGATCGTGCCCATCAGCCCGGAGGAAATCACCGACACCTTGGCCGGTCCGCCGCGGGTGTGACCGACGGTGCCCAGCGCGAAGTTGGTGAAGAGCTGGATCATGCCGGCCTGTTCGAGAAAGGCGCCGAACAGGATGAACAGGAAGATGTAGGTCGAGCTGACGTAGGTGGGGACGCCGTAGATGCCCTCGGTACCGAAAGTGAGGTGTTCGATCAGTTGCGAGAAATCGTAGCCCCTGTGTGCGAGGTCGCCCGGGAGGTACTGGCCGAAGGCTGCATAGGCCAGGAAGGTTGCGCAGATGAGCGGTAGTGCCGCCCCCATCATGCGCCGTGCACCTTCGAACACCATGATCAGGGTGATTGTGCCGACCACGAGGTCGGTCTGCGTCGGGTCTCCCGCGCGCTGGATCAGGTCGCCCTCGTAGATCCAGTGGTAGAACGCCAGCACGAATCCGGTTGCGCCGATCAGCCACGCCAGTGACGGTACGCTGCGCCTGCGGGGCAGCCACACCGGAAACGAGGCGAAGGTCATCAGCAGCAGAAAGCCGACGTGTATCGCCCGTACGACCTGGGACGACAGTGGATGATAGGCCGCGATGACGATCTGATAGGCCGAAAAGGCTACTGCGATCAGGAACAGCGCACGTGCCTGGAGGCCCTTTTCGCGCTCCCAGCCGAAGGGTGTGAGCGAGCTGTTTTCGGACATGTGAAACTCCGGTCAGACGGATACAGTCTGCACCGCCGGGGCGGGCAGACTGCAGGGTCGGGGCTGGGTTCAGCCCGAAGACGATTACTTCAGCAGGCCGACTTCGCGGTAGTAACGCTCGGCACCCGGGTGCAGCGGCAGCGGCACGACGGCAGCGTCTTCCTTGGTGATGCCCTTTGCGGCGGCGTGCGCATTGACGAGCTGGTCGAGGTTTTCGAACATGGTCTTCGTCATTGCATACGCGGCATCGTCGGATACGCCCGAGTGGGTGACCAGGATGTTGCGGATACGCACGGTCGGTACGTCAGCGGTCTGTCCCTGGTAGGTGTTGGCCGGAATGACGCTGGCCTGATAGGCTGCATCGCCGATCTTGGCGACCACCTCCGCCGGTACCGGGACCACCGTGATCTGCAGCGCATTGGCGAGGTCGCGCAGCGAGGCGACGCCGAGGCCGGCCGATTGCAGCGTGGCATCGAGCTGGCGGTTCTTGATCAGCTCGACCGATTCGCCGAACGGAAGGTACTCCACCTTGCCGAGGTCGTCGTACGTCATGCCCGCGCCCTTGAAGATCGCACGTGCGTTGAGCTCGGTGCCCGAGCGTGCGGCGCCGACCGAGACCCGCTTGCCCTTCAGGTCGGCCAGGGTCTTGATGCCGGAGTCGCTGGCGGCGACGATCTGGATGTAGTTGGGGTAGATCGCAGCCACGCCGCGCAGCTTGCTGAGCTTGGTCTTGAAGCCTGCCTCCTCGACGCCGTTCCATGCATCGGAAACTGCGTCGCCGAGGGCGAAGGCAATCTCGCCGCGCCCGGCCTGGAGCAGGTTGAGGTTTTCCGCGCTGGCCTTGGTGGACTGCACGCTGACCTTTGCATTCGGCAAGGCATTGCCGTAGAGCTGGGACAGGGCGACGCCGAGCGGGTAGTACACGCCACTGGTGCCGCCGGTCAGCACATTGACGAATTGCTGGGCGTGCGCAGTTTGTGCGCCAACAGAGGCGCCAAGCATCATGCCGGCCGCCAAGCCGAGGGTGCGAATCAGTCTCATCGAATGTCTCCTACCTTGATTGTTGTATGTCAAAGGATGCATCGAAGTCGCCCGTTCTGGCGCCGGGTCGAGATCAATGGCCCACTGTGCCCTCGAATGCGTAGGCGAGGCTATCCGTGTTTGCCCGAATACAGACACGGAGTTGAAGGGGCCTGGCGTGCGCCCGGCGTGGGTGTTGCGGTGCGGAATCTTTACACCATCTTTACGCCTTTCTCCCTAGCATTCACACCCTTTCTCGGGTGTTCTGGCGGGTGCATGCGCGTGCCGGACTGATCAGATGCGCAGCTATTTTCCCGTGATCGGCGCGCTTGGCCTCGTCCTGATGCTGTTCGGGCTGGTCATGGCGTTCCCGCTGGCGGTCTCGTATTTTCTGAGTGACGGCGCGGTAACGGCTTACGACGAAGCGCTGCTGGTGACCTTTGCCTGCGGTCTGCTGGCCTGGCTCACGACCCGCAGGCGGCGACGCGATCTCCGGGTGCATGACGGTTTTCTGCTCGTTGCTGCAACATGGATCGTGGTGCCGGTGTTCGGCGCCATGCCGCTGATGCTCTACATGCCGGCGCTCTCGTTCACCGATGCCTATTTCGAGGCCGCCTCGGGCCTGACCACGACCGGTGCAACCGTGCTGACCGGGCTCGAATACCTGCCGATCTCGATCAACCTGTGGCGTACCTTCATGCACTGGGTTGGTGGCATGGGGGTGATCGTCCTGATGGTGGCGGTGCTGCCGCTGCTGGGCATCGGCGGGCGGCAGGTGTTCAAGGCGGAAACGCCGGGACCGATGAAGGAATCGGGGCTGACGCCGCGCATTGCCGAAACGGCAAAAGGGCTGTGGACGGTCTACGCGCTGCTGACCCTGGCCTGCGGTCTATCCCTGTGGTGGGCCGGCATGAAGCCGTGGGAGGCGGTGATCCATGCGTTCTCGATCATGGGCCTGGGGGGCTTCTCCGATCGTGATGCCAGTCTCGGGGGCTTCGACAGCCTGCCCATCGAGCTGGTTACCATGGGCTTTGCGCTGCTGTCAGGCGTGAATTTCGCCACTCACTACCTTGCGCTGGTGCGGCGCAGTCCCGGTGCCTACCTTCAGGACCCCGAGGTGCCGTGGTTCTTCGGCACGCTTGCAGTCATGATCGGCGCTCTGACGGTCTATCTGATGCAGTTCCACGTGTACGAGGACATGCCCACCACCCTGCGCTATGTCTCCTTCCATGCGATATCACTGGCCACTTCGCTCGGTCTGGCCACTTACGACTACACCTTGTGGCCGATGTTCGCGCAGATCTGCGTCCTTTTTCTGTGCAGCTTCGCCGCCTGTTCGGGCTCGACCGGGGGCGGCATCAAGATGATGCGGGCGATCATCCTGTACAAGCAGTCCTATCGCGAGATCGTGCGTTCGCTGCACCCGAGCGCGGTGCTTCCGCTCCGGCTCGGGCGCCAGGCCGTCTCGGAAGGGGTGCTCCATGCGGTGCTGGCCTTCAGCTTCATGTACATGGTGACCATCGTCAGCCTCACCCTGCTGCTTGCGGCAACCGGCCTCGATCTCATCACCGCATTCTCCGGCGTGGTGGCCTGCCTCAATAATGCAGGCCCCGGCCTGGGAGAGGTGGGGCCGGCGTCCAACTACCAGGGGCTGAGCGACCTGCAGACCTGGATTCTGAGTTTCTCGATGATCCTCGGGCGGCTGGAGATCTTCACCCTGCTGGTGGTGATGACGCCGACCTTCTGGCGCAGGTGACTGCCGGTCTGCCTACAGCACCAGGCGATAACCGACACCGGATTCGGTCAGGATGTGGGCGGGGAAGCCGGGGTTCGGCTCCAGCTTGCGCCGCAATCCGCCCATGTACACCCGCAGGTAGTGGTTGTGTTCGACATGGTTCGGCCCCCATACGGCGGCCAGCAGCTGACGGTGGGTGAGGACGCGGCCTGCGTTGGCAATCAGGTGGCCGAGGAGCTTGAATTCGATCGGCGTCAGGCGCACCGGCTCGCCATTGCGGGTGACGCTGCGCTGGGCGAGGTCGACCTCGATCTCGCCGAAGCTCACGGTCGACAAGCCCTCTGACGGGCGCAGCGACCGTCGGAGCAGGGCCCTGACCCTGGCCAGCAGCTCGGCGATGCCGAATGGTTTGGTGAGGTAGTCGTCCGCTCCTGCGTCGAGTGCGGCAACCTTGTCGTGTTCGTCGCTGCGCGCGGACAGCACCAGCACCGGCATGCCCGACCACGCCCGCAACGCGGCGAGCACCGCAAGCCCGTCCTCGTCCGGCAGGCCGAGATCGAGGATGAGCAGATCAGGTTTGCGCGAGTTCAGTTCGATGCGCGCACGCGCCGCGGTGCCGGCTTCGCTGACCACGCAGCCGGCCGACTCCAGTGCGGTGCGTACAAAGCGGCGAATGCCGGGCTCGTCGTCCACGATCACGACGGCAGGCGGGTGGGTGAGGGCGTCTTTCACGCTTCGCTGTCCGGGGGCTGAGGTGGGGTTGAAAGGGGCAGGCGCATCGTGACGCGTGCGCCACCACCGGGCGGGCTGTCGATCTCGACCCGGCCGCCATGGGCGCCGACGATCGCGCGCACGATGGCGAGGCCAAGGCCGGTGCCTGAAGGCGGGCTTCCCGCCGCCGGCAGTCCGGGCCCGTCGTCGCTTACGCTGAGGCTCAGCATGCCGGCATCGGCGCTGGCCGCGATGTCGATCCGGCCCGCCGGCGGCGTGTGGTGGGCGGCGTTCTCCAGCAGATTGCACAGCACCCGCTCCATCAGGACCGGGTCAACATCGATCAGCGGCAGGGTGTCGGGCAGGTCGATGGCGATCCTGTGCGTGTTCAGCAGGCTGCTGCGGGCCTGCATCGCCGCACCGACCACTTCCTCCAGCGGCAGCCACTCGCGGCGCAAGGTGACCGCACCCGACTGCAGTCGGGCGAGGTCGAGCAGGTCGCGGGCGAGTGCGTGCGTGCGCAGCGCTTCGGCGCGGATCGCGTCCGCGAGCTCGGCCTGTGCCGGGGGCAGCGGCGGCCCGGCCAGCGGCAGGGCTTCGGCCAGCCCGGCGAGCGCGGTCAGCGGCGTACGCAGGTCGTGCGACAGCGTCGCCAGCAGGGCGCTGCGCATGCGCTCGGCCTCGATCTCGATCCGGTTGCGCTCGGCCTCGGCGAGGTAGTGCTCGCGCTCGATCGCGGTGGAAAAGAGCGTGGCGTAGGTCTCCCGCAGCGAGGCCGGTGTGTCGGGGCCCAGTCCATCCATGCTGCGGGCGCGCAGGGCGCCGATCTGTTCGGCATTGACCGCAGCGGACAGGGCCTGGGCGATTTCGTAGAGCTGTCGGGATTCGCGCTCCCGCGCCTCGGCATCATCGCGCTCGCGGCCGAGGCGGGTGGCCAGGGCGGCGGTGGTCAAGGCGACAGCCAGCAGCACGGCGAAGGTCAGCAGGTACTGCAAGTCGCTCACCGCCAGGGTGAAGTGCGGGTGGACGAAGAAGAAATCGAACAAGGCCACCGAGAGAAAGGCGGCGAGAACCGCCGGGCCGCGGCCGAAGCGAACCGCTGAAAACATCACCGCCAGCGGAAACAGCATGGCGATGTTGGCCAGGTCGAATGCGCCGAGCAAGGGGGCGCCGATACCGGCAACCGCGCCGACCGTGATCGCGGCATAGAGATAATCCTTCCAGCGCAGTGGTGTGGCAAGGGCGGTTGGCGGGGGCTGATCCATGTGCGAACTCTAGCGCGAAGCAGGGTCGTCCGGTGTGCATGCGGCGCGCTCGCCGATCCCCGCGTGTTTGCGTCCGGCATGTGTGGCTCTTGCGTCCCGGCGCCTAACTGGCCACCATTCGGCCCTTGTCGCGACGGACGTCGTCGCGCGCAGCGAGGGCGTCTGGTGCAATGGAATTCGATCTGTGGTTGGTGGCCTACCTGGGCCTGGGGGCGATTGTCGGTTTTTTTGCCGGTCTGCTCGGCGTGGGCGGCGGCGGCATCATGGTGCCGATGCTGACGACCTTCTTCGTGGCCCAGGGCTTCCCGCATGAGCAGGTTCTGCACATGGCGCTGGGTACGTCGATGGCGACCATCGTGCTGACCTCGGTGTCCAGCCTGCGGGCCCATCATGCGCGTGGGGCAGTGCACTGGAATATCGTTCGCAGTATCACCCCTGGCATCCTGCTGGGGACTTTTGGCGGTACCTTCATCGCGTCGCGGGTGGATACGGTGCCGCTGGCGATCTTCTTCGTCTGCTTCATGGCCTACGTGTCCATCCAGATGCTGCTCAACGTCAAGCCCAAGCCCTCGCGCAATCTGCCCGGTACCGCAGGGATGACCGCGGTCGGCATGGGCATTGGCGGCGTGTCGGCGCTGGTGGCGATCGGCGGCGGTTCGCTGTCGGTGCCCTTCATGACCTGGTGCAACGTCAAGGTTCAGCACGCCATCGGCACCTCGGCCGCGATCGGTCTCCCGATTGCGGTGGCCGGAACGGTGGGTTACCTGGTCAATGGCTGGTCGGTCGCCGGTACGCCGTCGCTGTCTTTCGGCTATATCTACCTCCCGGCACTGGTGCTGGTTGGCATCGTCAGCATCTTCATGGCGCCGGTCGGCGCTTCATTTGCGCACCGTTTGCCGGTGGCGACGCTCAAGAAGATCTTCGCCGGCGTGCTGATGCTGCTGTGTGCCAAGATGCTTTATTCGCTGTTTGCCTGAGCGGAGTGTGACGGTATGAGCTGGAATCTGTGGCTGCCCTTTCTGGTGGCGAATCTCGTGATCTCGGTGTCGCCCGGGCCGGGGGCGGTGTTGTCCATGGCAACCGGCCTGCGTCACGGGTATGGCGCCGCGCTGCGGTCCATCGCCGGATTGCAGGCGGCATTGCTGCTGCAGCTTGCGGTGGTGACGCTTGGGCTCGGCGCCCTGCTGGCGACATCGGGCACGGCTTTTCTCGTCGTCAAGGTGCTGGGGGCGGTGTACCTGGTGTGGCTTGGTGTCGCCAAGTGGCGCGCCAGGGTGGAGGCGCTCGATGAGGCCGGCAGTGCAGCCGGCCGGCCCCGGGGCGGTCTGTTCATGCAGGGCATGCTGGTGAACCTGACCAATCCCAAGGCCATCGTCTTCATGGCGGCGCTGGTGCCGCAGTTCATGGTGGCCACCGCACCGCAGTGGCCGCAGATTCTGGTCATCGCCACCACCATGGTCGTGGTCGATACGGTGGTGATGTCCTGCTATGCGCTGCTGGCGACCCGCTTTCGTCCCTTGCTGCGCAACCCGAACGCGCTCAGGATCCAGAACCGTGTGTTCGGCGGGCTCTTTGTCGGTGCGGGCGCCTTTCTGGCTGCGTCCAGTCGCTAGTGCGCAGGGTGCGTTCTCAGTCCTGGGCGGAGGGCCTCGGGCTGCGGTAGGACCACCATGGCAGCACCTGGCGCATCGACAACACCTCACCTGACTGTGCCGGCTGGTAGCCGGCCAGCCTGCCAAGGCCGGCCTGCCATGCATTGCCCTTGAGCAGATCGAGCAGTGCGGCGACCGCCGGTGTATCGAGTGCCGATTTGAGGCAGGCAAGGTGGTAGCGTTCGTTGGCCAGCGGCACGAAGTCCAGCCCGCGCCCACGCGCCGTGGCCTTGATGCCGAGGCCGACGTCGGCCTGGCCGGAGGCAACGGCCTGGGCCACCGCAGCATGGGAGTGCTCGGTATGGTCGTAGCCGTTGATGTCCTGCACGGGGATACCCGCCTGTAGCAGAAGCTCGTCCAGCAGCACGCGGGTGCCAGTGCCTAGCGCACGGTTGGCAAAGCGGGCCCGGCTTTGGCGCACGTCGGCCAGCGAGTGCAGATTCAGTGGATTGCCGCGGGCGACGATCAGGCCCTGGGTCCGCCGCGCAAAACCGATGATCTTGTGCAGGCCCGGGCGCAGCAGGGGCTTGTAGGTGCGGCGTGTCAGGCTGTCGGTGTCGGCGCCTTCCAGCGTGTGGAAGCCGGCCATCAGGCAGCGCCCCTCATTGAGGGCGCGAATGGCATCCACACTGCCGCTGAAGCGGATGTCGAGATGCAGTCGGTGCGCGGGCTGGCGTGCCTGCTCCTGCAGTGCGGCAAGTGCCTCGTCATGGCTGGCATACATGGTCAGCACATGGACGCTGTCGTCGAAGGCCACGGCATAGACGCGCTCGAGATCGGCGCGCAGGGCCTCGATCTGCGGCAACAGCCTGGCCTGGGCCTGGCGTTCGGCCCACATCAGCTTGGTGCCGAATTCGGTCAGTCGCGCGGGCTGTCCCTTCTCCCACACGATCATGCTGTGTCCGAGGCTCTCCTCCCAGCGTCGGAGCTCGCCCCAGACATGCCGGTACGACAGACCAAGACGTTTGGCCGCGCCCGAGATCGAGCCGCTTTCGGCCACAGCCTGCAAGAGGTCGATCAGCGGATTGTGGACGCGGGCGGGGCTGGCGTCATCGCCGAGGGTGTAGTGAAAGTTGATCCTATGCACAGCGCTTCATATTGATCGAAGTCATGCGGGCGCTTACGTTACCCGAAATCTCGAAGAGTCGCCGGTTCCGGTGATCCAACACCCACTCAGAGGAGTTTGTATGAACGCATCAGTCGAGAACTTTCGCGCTACCCGCAAGGCATGTGTCCTGGTTGCGCTGCTGTCCGTATTCTCGACCGCTTCGGCGGAGTCGATCGTGATGGCCTCCACGACCTCGACCGAGCAGTCCGGCCTTTTCTCTCACCTGCTGCCGGCCTTCACCAAGGCCAGCGGCATCGAGGTCAAGGTTGTCGCCCAGGGCACGGGTCAGGCGCTCGATACCGGGCGCCGTGGCGATGCCGACGTGTTGTTCGTGCATAACCAGATCGCAGAGGAAAAATTCGTTGCCGAAGGCTATGGCGTAAAGCGTTATCCGGTGATGTACAACGACTTCGTGCTGATCGGGCCGGAGGCTGATCCGGCGGGCGTGCGCGGCAAGGACATCGTCGCCGCGCTGAAGAAGCTGGCTGCCGCCAACGGCAGTTTTGTGTCGCGCGGTGACAAGAGCGGTACCCACGCGGCCGAACTGCGCTACTGGAAGGACGCCGACAGCGATTCGAACAAGGGCACCGGCTACAAGGAGTGTGGCTGTGGCATGGGCCCGGCGCTGAACATGGCGGCTTCGTCCGGCGCTTATGTGCTGGCCGACCGTGGCACCTGGCTCAATTTCAAGAACCGCGCCGATCTCAAGGTGCTGGTCGAAGGCGACACCCGCCTCTTTAACCAGTACGGGGTGATGGTGATCAACCCGGCCAAGCATCCGCACGTGAAGGCTGCCGAAGCCCAGCAGTTCGTGGACTGGGTGGTTTCGCCGGCGGGTCAGGCCGAGATCGCAGGCTACAAGATCGGGGGTGAGCAGCTGTTCTTCCCCAACGCCGGTCAATAAGCACGCATTCTGCGCACGGCCGCGCCCGTCGTGGCGGCCCCTGCGGAGTGGACGGGTTATCATTGGGCCCCGGTTTCTTACTGATGTTCCAGCCCACATGATCGACGTCCGCATTGTTCCCGTAACGCCCTTCGAGCAGAACTGCAGCATTATCTGGTGCGACAAGACGCGCAAGGCAGCGGTGGTCGACCCCGGTGGCGATCTCGACCGCATCCATGCCGCTGCCGACGCACTTGGCGTCACCATCGAGAAGATCCTGATCACGCACGGGCATATCGATCATGCCGGCGGTACCGCAAAACTGGCGCGCGAACTGGGCGTGCCCATCGAAGGGCCGCAGGAGGAAGACCGCTTCTGGATCGACGGCATGGCTCAGCAGAGCAAGATGTTCGGCTTTCCCGATGTTGAAACCTTCACGCCTGATCGCTGGCTGCACGATGGCGACACCGTGACGGTGGGGGAGCAGACGCTGCAGGTGATCCACACGCCGGGCCACACGCCGGGCCACGTGGTGTTCGTGCATCCGGAATCAAAGCTCGCACTGGTCGGCGATGTGCTGTTCGCGGGTTCGATCGGGCGCACCGACTTTCCGCGCGGCGACCATCAGACGCTGGTCAGCTCCATCCGCAACAAGCTCTTCCCGCTCGGTGACGACATCACTTTCGTTCCGGGGCACGGGCCAACCTCGACCTTTGGCGAAGAGCGCGAAAGCAACCCGTTCGTCGGTGCCTACGGCTGAACGACTGAACTGAACGCAAGAAGCCCCTCGTGGCGCCGTCCTGCATGGCGCAACGAGGGGCTTCTTTCATGTTGCAGCGATCAGCTGCGTTGCTTGAGCGAGTCGCGGATCTCGCGCAGCAGCTTGATGTCTTCCGGCTCGGGTGCGGGCTCGGCGGGCGGTGCCGGCGGCTCTGCACGCTTGAGCTTGTTGATGGCCTTGATCGCCATGAAGATGGCGAAGGCGATGATCAGGAAGTCAATCGCGGTGTTGATGAAGTTACCGTACTTGATCAGCGGTGCCCCCGCCTTTTCGGCGGCTTCCAGGGTCTCGAAGACGTCGCTGCCAAGGTTGATGTACAACTGGCGGAAATCGACGCCGCCGACGATGCGGCCAACGACCGGCATCACGATGTCCTTGACCAGCGAATCGACGATCTTGCCGAAGGCGCCGCCAATGATCACGCCAACGGCGAGATCGATGACGTTGCCGCGCATGGCGAATTCCTTGAATTCCTTCATCATGCTCATGGATGAACTCCTGTCAGGTCGAGCCGTTCGTAGCCGGGCTCTGTTACTTGATGTACCGGTGAGCCGGCTTGGGCCCGTACGATAATAGGATCATCGTGCGCACGCCAGAAGGGTATCTACTGATGCGCGGCGAATTTCACGCTGCGATTCAACTTCTCGCAATGAACACTGGTAACCGCCATTTGAAGCGGATGGCACCCAGACGAATCACCAGCACCAGCGTCGCGCCGGCCAGAGCAGCCCACCCGGGGCTGACGCCGGCTTCGAGCAGGGCGAGCAGCAGCAGGGCGCCGACCCACGATGCGGTGGCATACAGTTCGGCGGTAAATACCAGAGGGACTTCGTTGCACAGCACGTCGCGCACGATGCCCCCGAAAACGCCAGTGATCACGCCCATCAGGCTGGCCACCAGCCATGGCGCCCCCATCGTGATGGCGGCCTGGGTGCCCGAGACGGTGAAGAGTGCGAGGCCAAGGGCGTCCGGTATCAGGAACAGGCGCGGCGGCAGGCGCACCACCCGCACCACGAGAAATGTCGCGAGGCCGGCGACGATGGCCGCGATCAGATTGCTCTGGTCTGCAATCCAGAACACCGTGCGATCGAGCAGCACGTCGCGCAAGGTGCCGCCACCCAGGGAGGCGGCCAGCGCCACCACGACCATGCCGAAAAGGTCGAAGGGCTTGCGCCCGGCATCGAGCACACCGGCGGCCGCGTTGACCGCCACGCCGGCAATGCCGATGCCGTAGAGAAGGGATTCAATACCTTGCATGGCGCCGAGGATAGCACCTGATCCTGTCGGCGGATGCCATCGGACGCCGGATGGCAGACATGTTCAAACGGTCGTTTGAAGTGCGCGCTTCACATGCTAGAGTGCGCTTCATGCAAGGGCATTGATTGCCCGCTCGCAACAACAATGAGGAGACAGCATGACACTTCCCGCATCCTTCCGCGGCACCATGAGTGTGCCCGCGATTGCCGCGCCGATGTTTCTCGTATCCGGCCCTGAGCTGGTCATCGCGACCTGCAAGGCCGGGGTGGCCGGCACTTTCCCCGCACTCAACGCTCGGCCGGCCGCGCAGCTTGAAGCCTGGCTGACTGAGATCGATGCGGCGCTTGCCGGGCATCGTGCGGATAATCCGGATGCGCCATGCGCGCCCTACGGGGTGAATCTCATCCTGCATGCGTCCAACAAGCGCCTGGAGGAGGATCTGGCGACCATCGTGCGTCACCGTGTGCCCTTTGTGATCACCAGCCTGGGCCATCCCGGCGAGGTGGTGAAGGCGGTTCACGCCTATGGCGGGCTGGTGTTTTCCGACATCGTGCATGCCTACCATGCGAAGAAGGCTGCGGCGGCCGGTGTCGACGGCATCATCGCGGTGGCCGGCGGAGCGGGCGGTCATGCCGGCACCCAGAGCGTGGTGAGCCTGATCCGCGAGATCCGTGAGTTCTGGGATGGCGTGCTGATCGCGGCCGGCAGCATTTCGGATGGCGCTTCGATCCGTGCGGTCGAGGTGCTGGGAGCCGATTTCGCCTACATGGGGACGCGTTTCATCGCGACCCGCGAGGCGCTGGCGCAGGAGGCTTACAAGCAGATGGTGGTGGATTGCGGGCCGTCGGAGGTGGTCTATACCGATGTGATTTCGGGCACCAATGCCAATTTCCTGTGGCCAAGTCTTGAGAAGGCGGGTTTCGAGCGCAGCGAGCTGGTGCCGGGGCATGGCAAGGGCAAGCTGCACGATCTGTCGGACGAGGCGCGTGCCTGGCGCGATGTCTGGAGTGCGGGCCACGGGGTGGCCAACATTCACGACATTCCGACTGTGGCGGAGCTGGTTGAACGCCTGGCGGCCGAGTATCGCGAGGCCTGCAGTAAGCCACCGAGCGACGCACTCTGCAGCGGGTAACAGGCTCCCTGGCCTGGTGGGGCGTCGGGGTGGCCCCTTGGCGGGCAGACGTTCGCGGCCTTCGGCTCCCCGTCGGATAAGGCACTGTGGCGGCGTCGGCGCAAACTCGGTCGCTGCGCGCCCTCAGACATGCGCCGCCGTGTTTCCGCCCCAGTGCCTTATCCGACGGCGCTCTCGACAGCCCGCCAAGGGGCCACCCCGACGCCTGCCATATTCTCGGCTTTGGTTGAGCGAACGCGTACGGCCTCACCCCCAATAGTCTATCCTTCGCGCCCATGCTTTCCCTGATCCAGGTTCTCACCAGCGGAATTGCCATCGGTTGCGTGTATGGACTGGTGGCGCTCTCCTTCGTCCTCATCTACAAGGCCACCGAAACGGTGAGCTTCATGCAGGGCGAACTGCTCATGGTGGGGGCGTTTGCCGCCGTGGCGCTGAACACCGGCGCCGGCTGGCCCTTGTGGCTGGCGGCGGTCGTTGCCGTGGCGGGGCTCGCACTGCTGGGTGCGGTGCTGGAGCGTTTCGCCCTGCGCCGGGCGATCGGCCAGCCACATCTGGTGGCGGTGCTGCTGACCTTTGGCCTCGGCATGATGCTGCGCGGCGGGGTCACGTCGGTTCCGGCGGCAAGTCACGACATCTACCGTCTTCCGTTCGCTGACAGCGTGCTGCAGATCGGGGCGCTCGCGCTGTCCCTGAGCCATGTGCTGGTGATTGTGGCTACCGTGGTGCTGGCTGGGGTGCTGGCGATCTTCTTTCGCTACACCCGGGCCGGACTGGCATTGCGCGCGTGCTCGGAGAACGCGCGCGTCGCAGCGCTGATGGGGGTGCCGGTCGCCTCGATGCACACCCTGGCCTGGGCGCTTGGCGCTGCGCTTGCCGCCGTTGCGGGGCTGTTGCTGGCGCCGATTACCTTCATCCATCTGAACATGGGCCTGATTGCACTCAAGGCCTTTCCAGCCGCGGTGCTCGGCGGGCTGACCAGCTTGCCGGGGGCCTTGGTGGGGGGCGTCTTTCTCGGCGTGGCCGAGTCGCTCGCCGGTCTGGTGCTCCCTGAGGGCGTCAAGGATGTCGTGCCCTATGTGCTGCTGATGCTCGCCCTGCTCCTCTTTCCCGATGGCATGGCTGCAGGATGGCGGAGGCGCCGGTGAGTATGCTGCGCCCATTGCTGTTGATCGCAGTCATTCTTGCGCTCGGGCTCAGCGTGCTCGGTGCCGACTACGCCGCCGGGCAAGCCACGCTGGTTGCAACCTATGCGATCGCCGGTCTCGGGCTGGTGATCATCGTCGGGCAGGCGGGGCAGATCACGCTGGGGCAGGGTGCCCTGGTGGCGCTCGGTGCCTACGCGGAGACCCTGCTCGCCATGCGTGGTGTGCCGCCAGTGCTCTCCGTGCCGGCCGCGGTGGCGCTTGGTGCGGCCGGCGGGGCACTGGCCAGCCTTCCCGCCCGGCGCCTCGGCGGCTTGTACTTTGCGATGAGCACACTGGCCTTTGCGCTCATCGTGGAAGAGATGCTCGTGCGCTGGACCTCGCTCACCCGCGGCGGCGCCGGACTCAGCGTGCCGACCCTGGCCTGGGGCGGGATGAGGGTGGATACGCCACTGGCGCAGATGCTGGTCAGCCTCGCGGCGCTGATGCTGGCCTGGCTCGCGTGCAGGCGTCTGCTCGCAGGGCGCAGCGGTCGTGCGTGGCGGGCGGTGCGCGAGGACGAGATTGCGGCGGCCGAGGCCTGCGGCATCGACGTGGCGGCGACCAAGTTGCGCGCCTTCGTGCTGGGCGGTGCGCTGGCCGGACTGGCGGGCGCGCTCTACGCGCACTGGATCGGCTTCATCAGTCCCGAGCAGTTCGGGCTGATGTTCTCCTTCGAACTGCTGATGCTGGTCTTCATCGGCGGCGCCCGCCACCTGTCCGGTGCGTTGTGGGGGGCGCTCGTCATCGTCAGTCTGCCGCAGCTGATTGCCTTGCTGCGCGACGTGCTGCCGGGCGAATGGAGCCGCAGTGCCGGGCTCGAGACCGTGCTCTTTGGCGCGGTGATCGTGGCAATGGTGCTGCTGCGGCCGCAGGGTCTGGCATCGGCTTCCGGCGGCGCCCAGGCGTCTGTGCGCAAGGGCACTGAAGACTGACGGCTGCGGTTATCGCCGGCTTGAAGGATAATCGCGATCCGACTTCTTCGTTCAGGGTCCGCCCATGACTGTTTCCCGTTTCGTTCTTGGTTGTGCGCTGGCCTTGTCCGCCGCGTTTGCCGTTGCTGCCACGCCTGGCGTCAGTGATCGCGAGATCGTCCTTGGCAGTATTCAGGATCTGTCCGGTCCCGCTGCGATGCTCGGCTCACCGGTGCGCGACGGCATGCTGCTGCGCCTCGAGGAAGCCAACGCGGCGGGCGGGGTGCATGGGCGCAAGCTGCGGATGGTGGTCGAGGACACCGGCTACGATCCCAAGCGCGCCGTGCTGGCCACGCGCAAGCTGCTCGACCGCGATCAGGCCTTCGCCTTTCTCGCCAACTTCGGTACGCCGGTCGTGATGGCCACCATGCCGCTGATCGTCGATGCCGGTCGCCCGCACCTGTTCCCGTTCTCGCCCCATGAGGCAACCTACAGCCCGCTGCATCCGCTCAAGTTCCAGATCTTCGCGCCGTATCAGAGCTACATGGATGCGGCCACGCGTCACATGGTGCAAAGCCGCGGCTACAAGCGAACCTGCCTGCTCTATCAGGACGACGACTATGGTCTTGAAGTCCTCAAGGGGGTCGAGGCAGGGCTCGCCCGCATCGGCCAGAGCCTGGTCGAGAAGACCAGCTACAAGCGCGGCGCCACCGATTTCTCCAGCCAGATCGCCCGCCTGCGTGGTGCAGATTGCGACTTCGTGGTGCTTGCAACCGTCGTGCGCGAGACCATCGCCGCCATGAGCGAAGCGCGCAAGACCGGCTGGATGGTCGACATGCTGGTGACCGCATCCGGCTATTCGGCGCAGACGCACGAACTCGGTGGCGCCGCCGTCGATGGCTTGTACGGTGTGAGCGTGCTGCCGCACCCCTATGCCGAGGGTGCCAACAGTGCGCTGGGCAACTGGATCACGCGCTATCGCAAGCGCTTTGGTGTCGATCCGAACGTGTGGAGTGCGATGGGTTACAGCATTGCCGATCTCTTCGTGCAGGGCGCAAAGGCGGCCGGGCGGGAACTCACGGTCGAAGGCTTCGTCACTGCTCTGGAGCAACTCAAAACCACGCGCGATTTCTTCGGCAGCCCCGAGTATCGCTTCAGCCACGACGATCACCTTGGGAACCGCTACGGCCGGCTGGCCCAGATCCGCGACGGACGCTGGGTCATCCTGAGCGACTACCTGAAGTGACAAGGAAACAGATTCGATGAGCAACCCGCGCACCATCACCGTCGCCTTCACCGGCGCCTCCGGCATGCCGTACGGCCTGCGTCTGGTGGAGTGCCTGCTGCAATCGGGCTGCCGGGTGTGGCTGCTGTATTCCCAGGTGGCGCAGATCGTTGCGCGCCAGGAAATGGACTGGCATCTGCCCGGTCGCGCGGCCGAGGTCGAAGCGGAACTCTCCGCGCGCTTCGGCGCTGCACCCGGGCAGTTGCGGGTGTTTGGCAGGGAAGAGTGGTTTGCGCCGCCCGCCTCGGGCTCCAATCCGCCGGATGCCATGGTGGTCTGCCCGTGCACCATGGCGACGCTGGCATCGATCGCAGCCGGGCTCAGTCAGAGCCTGATCGAGCGCGCGGCCGATGTGGTCATCAAGGAGCAGCGCAAGCTGGTGCTGGTGCCGCGCGAGACGCCGTATTCGGCAATCCATCTTGAGAACATGCTCAAGCTGGCAAGGCTGGGTGTGTGCATCCTGCCGCCCAATCCGGGCTTCTATCATCACCCCAGGACGGTTGAGGATCTGGTCGATTTCGTTGTGGCGCGGGTGCTCGATCAGCTTGGCGTCGCCCACACCCTGATGGCGCGCTGGGGGGAAGAGGAGGAAGGCCGATGAGTGAGCGTCTGCCGCTGTTTCCGCTCAATACGGTGCTCTTCCCCGATGGCCTGCTGCCATTGCGGATTTTCGAAGCGCGCTACATGGACATGGTGACCCGCTGCATGCGCGAGGGCAGCAGCTTCGGCGTCTGTCTGATCGCAGCGGGGCAGGAGGTCGGCGAGGCCGCGCTGCCGCACGAGGTCGGCACCGAGGCGCGTATTGAAAGCTGGGACATGGCCGAACCGGGCGTGCTGTCGATCATGGTGCGCGGCGCGCGGCGGTTTCGTGTGGTCGATCACGAGGTCGAGCACGACGGTCTGCTCAATGGCGAGGTGGTGTGGCTGGACGAACCGCCGGTGCATCCGGTGCCCGAGGCTCAGGCCGAAATACTGCCGCTGCTCAGGGTACTGGCAGCGGAAGCGGGTGACCGCATGCCGCCACCGCACCACTTCGAAGACGCGGCTTGGGTGGGGGCGCGTTACGCCGAGTTGCTCCCCATCCCGGCGCTTGCGCGCCAGCGTCTGCTTGAACTCGACGATGTGCAGAGCCGGCTCGAGATCATGCAGCAGTTCTTGCGGCAGCATGGCTTGCTGGGCAAGGCTTGAGCCGTGGTCCGGGTTATCGGGGTTGGGGTTCTGGGGCACGCGGAGACGCGGAGGGCGCGGAGGAATCGACTGGCTGGGCAGATTCCTTGCGCCTGGAATGTGGGCATCCTGCGTGGGTACATGTCAACAGCGTGATGTCGGCGGCGCTCATGGCGTGACTTGCCCCGGCAGAGTACTTTGCGGATGGCAGGTCTTGAGACTTGCGGCGCGCAGGATGGAGCGGGCTGACGGCTCTTGAAGTTTGGGATAGCTGGCTCCACCTTGAAATCATTGCCAGTCACCGGGTCATCGCCATGTCAGATTCCATGCACCTCGTCTGTCCCCATTGCAACGCTGTAAACCGCGTCCCTGCTGCGCGGCTGACCGAGCAGCCGAGTTGTGGGCAGTGCCACAAGCCGATGTTTGTTGCTGCACCTCTGGAGCTCAACGCGTCGAGCTTTTCCCGCCATATACAGCGCAACGACGTTCCGGTGCTGGTGGATTTCTGGGCGCCGTGGTGCGGGCCATGTCGTTCGATGGCGCCGGCTTACGCCGAGGCGGCGCGAACGTTGGAACCGGATTTCCGCGTAGCGAAGCTCGATACCGAGGCCAATCAGGCCATCGGCGCCCAATACAATATCCGCAGCATCCCCACGCTCGCGCTATTCAGCAACGGCAAGGAAATCGCCCGGCAGGCAGGCGCCATGGGCGCCGCCGACATCGTGCGCTGGGCACGCACCCACGCAGGATGACCCACGGGCCAGGTGCGAGGCGTTTCCTCATTCAGGAAACGCCTCCGCGCCTCCGCGTGACCCAGACCCTCGCATCGGAACAGCGCCACACCCCGAGCCCAGCGCAGCCTTCCTAAGCAAACAGGTCCGGCGCCGCCATCTGCATCAGGATGCTGCGCACCGGTGTCGGCAAGGCCGCATCGGAAGTGTCTGCAAGCGGTAGCCACTGCGTGCTGCCGCCTTCTTCAGCACGGACATTTTGTGCGGCGACATCGAACCGCCACGGCTGAATGTCGAGCACGAAGTGGGTAAACGTGTGTGTCAGTGGCGCAAGCAGAACGCCAGTGCCGATGTCGATGCCAAGCCGGTCGCGTACCCAGCAGTCGACCTCTGTCTCGTGCTCGGGCACTTCCGGCAGGCTCAGCAGACCGCCCCATATTCCGGCGGGCGGGCGGCGTTCGAGCAGGACCGCGCCACGGTCGACAATCACCGCCACGCGCACGCTGCGTCGCGGGATCTGCTTTCTGGGTCTCGGTGTTGGCAGCGACGCAACCCGGTTGCCGAGGCGCGCGATGCATTCGTCAGCGAGCGGGCAGCGCGTGCAGGCGGGTTTGCCTCGAGTGCAAACGGTGGCGCCGAGGTCCATCTGAGCCTGGATGTAGCTGCCGATGCCGTCCTGCGGCAGCAGCGATTCGGCCAGTGCCCACAGGCGCGATTCGACCGCTTTCTCGCCGGGGAAACCCTCGATGCCGAACACGCGGCACAGCACCCGCTTGACGTTGCCGTCGAGAATCGGAGCGCGCTCGTCGCTTGAGAACGCAGCAATGGCCGCCGCGGTGGAACGACCGATGCCGGGCAGGGTGACGATTTGTGCTGCGGTCCGCGGGAACACGCCACCGTGATCGCTCATGACCAGCTGCGCCGCCCGGTGCAGGTTGCGCGCGCGGGCGTAGTAGCCGAGGCCGCTCCACAGTGCCATGACGTCGTCCACCGGTGCCGCAGCCAGCGCGGCCACATCGGGAAAGCGCTCGACGAATCGGGTGTAGTACGGAATCACGGTGCTGACCTGGGTCTGTTGCAGCATGATTTCCGACAGCCAGATGCGGTACGGGTCGCGTCCGCCCTGCCAGGGCAGGTCATGGCGGCCGTGGTGGCGCTGCCACTCGATCAGGCGACGGGCAAAATCACTCATGTGGGGTGCAAATTCCGGTTTTAATGTTGTAATCGAGTTTCATGTCGCGCTGCAGTACTCGACGTATACCGCTTGCGCGGCCATAATCCGCCGCCTGAATACTATCTTTCGGGTGTGGCTGGCGCCGCGCCAGAGGCTGTCCCATGTCCCAGAACGCTCCCGTCGCCGAGGATTTCTCGCGCAGTTTCCGCAACGCCCTCGGCCGCTTCGCTACCGGCATCACCGTGGTGACCATGCGCACGCCGACGGGTGAGTTGATCGGGCTTACGGTCAACTCGTTCAATTCGGTGTCCCTGGATCCGCCGCTGGTGGTCTGGAGTCTGTCCAGCAATCTGCCGAGTCTGAAGCTGTTTGAAGACTGCGAATACTACGCGATCAACGTGCTGGCCGCCGACCAGGAGGCCGTGTCTCAGCGTTTTGCCAGCCGCATGGCGGATCGCTTCGCCGGACTGGGCTTCGATCATGGTCTGGGTGGTGCACCGCTGTTGCATGGCTGCTGCGCCCGTTTCGTCTGCCGCAACACCACCCGGCACGCGGGTGGGGATCATGTGATCTTCGTCAGCGAGGTGGTGAGCTTCGACCGCAGCGACGCCGACCCGCTGGTCTACTTCGGTGGCGCCTATCGCCACCTTACCCCCTGATCATTCGCTGCTGTTTGTCAGTCGATCGCTGACGAGGCGGTCGCGTCCTTCCTGCTTGGCGCGGTACAGCGCGGTGTCTGCACGATGAAGCAGGGCCTCGAGGTCGGTATCGCCGGGCACAAGCTCGGCCAGTCCGATGGATACGGTGAAATGCAGGTGTTCCCCCCCGTGTTCGGTGACACTGTTGCGAAACGCATCCAGTAGCCGCTCTCCCACTTCAAGCGCGCCCTCGTGTCCGGTTTCCGGCAGCAGGACGGCGAACTCTTCGCCACCCAGTCTTGCAAAGATGTCGGAGCTGCGCAGCACATCCGAGGGTGCTGCGCCAAGGGTGCGGAGTGCGGCATCGCCGGCGGCATGACCATGACGGTCGTTGATCAGCTTGAAGTGGTCCGCATCCAGAATCATCAGTGAGAGCGGGTGATGGTGGCGGCGGGCGAGGGCAAGCAGGCGGGTGCCTTCGCTCATGAACAGCCTGCGGTTGGGCAGGCCGGTCAGCACGTCGGTATTGGCCATGCGTGCAAGCGCCTCAGTACGCTCACGGACCCGGTCTTCCAGTACCAGATTGCTGTGGGCAAGTTCGGCCATTGCGCGCTGGCGGTGCGTGACCTGGCGCCAGGCGTACAGGCCGATCGCGATCAGGGCCAGGTTGCCCCCCAGACCGAGTGCAAGAAACGCCGGCAGGTTATGTCGCCAGGCGGCGAGCAGGACCTCGGCCGGATAATCGGTAACCACAAAGAAATCGTACAGGCGCGAAGCGTGCAAGGCACTGACGCCGGCGCCAGTGCCAATCAGGCGGATGTTGCTGACGAGTGCGCTGTATGCGGGTTCGTCGTCCGCATCGTTGATCACGTTCAGTGGGGCGTCGGGGCAGGCGCTTCGAGATGGCAGGCAGGCCAGGGCATGGCCGTCACTGCGAAAAATGCCGATGACGAGGCCTTCGGGTGGGCCAGGGTCGTCCACAAGGCTTTGCAGAAACTCGCTTTTCAGTCCGGCAGCGACGATGCCGATGAAGCGCCCGCCGTCGGTTTCCAGCCGGCGGCTGATCGGGACCACCGGGGTGCCGATGGCGCGGGAAACCACTGGCAGTCCGATGTACATTCCGAGCGACCAGTCATCGTGTTGTGCGCGGATGTACTCCCGATCCGAGATCTGCAGCGGGGGCGCAGGGAAGCTGCGCGAGCTTGCAACCGTCAGGCCGCCGGTGTCCGTGATCAGCAGCCAGCTCAGTGCGGGGGTAATGGCGTGACGCCGCAGCAGCAGCCGATGGATGTAAAGGTCGTCCCGCGCCGGCGGCAAATCGCGCGCGGTCATGACTTCGGCAACTCCCGACAGCGTGCGGTCGAGTGAATCGAACAGGGCCTCGGCGCGACGCAGGATGATCGAGGCAGATGTTCGGGCTGTTTCCCGCCCCCTGTTCAGGGCCTGTTCGCGGTCGTTCAGCAGCACGGATACCAGCAGCAGGTCGGCAAGCAGCAGTAGTGCCACACCGCCCAATACCCAGCGTACCGCGTTCGAACGCAAAAGACCGACGGCCAAGTGTTTCTCCTGAATCTCGTGCTGATGCCAAGCGGTCGACGACCTTACATGCAGGTAGTAAGCCCGCCAAGGAGATCGGTCACGATCAGTTTGCCCCGCACGATTCGATCCCGGCCGCAGGCTGTCAGCTGTTGCAGTGATGCAGAATGTGGCGGGCGACGTGGGCCTGACCGAGTGCGAGGCCGCCGTCGTTGGGGGGAACCTGGCGGGCCTCCAGTACATCCAGGCCGCGCGCCGAAAGACGCCGTGAGAGATCACGCGACAGCAGGCGATTGAGAAAGCATCCGCCCGACAAGGCCACGCTGCGAATGCCCGTCGTGTCGACAGCCTGCAGAACCCAGGACTCAAGCGCGGTTGCGAGGGTGGCATGGAACAGCGAAGCGCCCCGCGCCGGGTTGTGCTCGTCGGCCAGCGCGGACAGCAGCGGTAGCAGGTCGAGATCGCCGCTGTCGGTCAGTTGCCAGCCCTGGTGCATCGGCAGCACCCCGCCGAAGCGGGTGGCAAGGCTTTCCAGCCGCATCGCGGCTTCGCCTTCATAGCCCATGCGCTCGCATACACCGAGCAGGCCGGCTGCAGCGTCGAACCAGCGTCCGAGGCTGGTTGTCGGCGGGCAGCCGGTGCCGGCCTCAAGCAGCTCATGCATGCGCCAGGAGGCCGCTTCGTTGTGAAAGCGATCGGCAATCTCGTCGCCTCGTCCCAGTCTGTGCAGCACGGACGAGGCCATGCGCCAGGGCTCACGCTCCGATTTTCCGGCATCGGGCTGGCGCAACGGGGCGAGGTGGCCGAGACGATTGAAGTGCGCGCCATCGACCTGAAGCAGTTCGCCGCCCCAGGCCTTGCCGTCCGTGCCGAGGCCGGATCCGTCCAGGGCGAGCCCGAGGATGGGGCCCTGGTGGCGGTGTTCGGCCTGAACCGCAGCGATATGTGCATGGTGATGCTGTACCGGGAAGGCCGGAATCCCCAGACGCTCGGCCAGGGCTTCGGCGGCCAGCGTCGACGGGAAGTCCGGGTTGAGGTCGTGGGCGACCGCCACCGGTGTGAGCGTGAGGATGTGCTGCAGGTGGCTGGCGACTTCGTCCAGGGCCTGGCAGGCGCCCGCAGACGAGAGGTCGCCGACGTGCTGCGACAGAAAGGCCTCGTCGCCGCGGGTCATGCACAAGGTGTTCTTGAGCAATCCGCCGAAGGCCATGACCGGCTCGCCCTTGTCCGCCAGCCTCAGGGCGCGCGGGGTGTAGCCGCGTGAGCGGCGTACGAACTGCATCCTGAGATCGCCCGCGCGCGCTGCGGGCAGGCTGCGTACAACCGAGTCATCGCAGCGCACGACGATCTCGCGGTCGTGGAACAGGTAGGCGTCGGCGATCCCCATCAGGCGCCGCGTCGCCTCGCGGTCGCCTGTCACCAGGGGTTCGCCGCCGGGGTTGGCTGAGGTGCATACCAGTGCCAGTTCCTGCGCGGTGCGAAGCCAGCCTGTGCCCGCAGGGCGGCCAGCGAAGTCGTGGAACAGCAGGTAGTGGAGCGGCGTGTACGGCAGCATCAGGCCGATCCAGGCGAGTCCCGGCGCCACGCCGTGAAGCTCTGCATCCACTGTGTCGCGCTTGTCGCACAGCACCACAGGGCGCTCGGGACTGCCGAGCAGCGATTCATCGACCGCCCCGAGCTGCGCCCAGTGGCGGGCCGAGGCCGTATTGGCCACCATGATCGCAAAGGGCTTGTCGTCGCGCGATTTGCGCTGACGCAGCCGGTCGACTGCCTCCGGGTTGCGGGCGTCGCACATCAGGTGATAGCCGCCGAGGCCCTTCACCGCAACGATCTCGCCGCACAGCAGGCGCAGCAAGGTGTCGGCGATCGGGTCGTGGCTTGCGACCGTAACCCCATAGGCTTCGAGCAGGCTCAGTCTGGGACCGCAGGCGGGACAGGCGTTGGGCTCTGCATGAAAGCGCCGGTGAAGCGGGTTGCGGTACTCGTCGGCACACTCCGGACATTGCGCAAATGCAGCCATGCTGGTGCTGACGCGGTCGTAAGGCAGGCCGCGGGTGATCGTGTAGCGTGGTCCGCACTGGGTGCAGTTGATGAAAGGGTGGCGCCAGCGCCGGCCGGTGGGGTCGAAAAGCTCATGCAGGCATTCATCGCATACTGCGCTGTCGTGGGCGATCGATGTCGTGACGCTGCCCCCCTGGGATGCGCTGATGGTGAAGCCGCGGTCATTCGGGTCGAGTTCGCACAGGCTGCTGTCGAGTCTCTCGATGCTCGCCAGCGGCGGCGCTTCGCCATGCAGGCGAGCGACAAGGGCCGAAAGGTTGCCTGCCGTCCCCTGTGCCTCGAGCTCGACGCCGCTGCCGTCGTTGCGCACCCAGCCGCTCAAATCGAGTTCCTGTGCCAGGCGATAAACAAAAGGGCGAAAGCCCACACCCTGCACGACGCCACGCACAGTAAGGCGCCGCCGCTCGAGTTGTGGCCGGTTGCGTGGTGAAGTGCCGTACTCCTCATGCATCGCATGCACTCCCGGAAGGTGCTTCAATTGGTGCAAGCCTGCTGGTGCGCAAGTCTGTGCGCGGTCCGTCGATGCGCCCGATTCTAATCCTGCATCCGGACGAAAAGGGCAGCAATACAGCGGCGGGGCGCGTCGTCCGAAAGTCCTATTCTAGGGCTCGGGCTCTGCATGTGCGAGCGACAATGCCGGAGCGACGATGGGCTCCCGCACGGGCAGTGCGGTGGTTCCGGGGGCGCTCAAGGTCTGAAGGGCATCGGATCGTCATTCGGGCGCATGGCCGTGACATTGCGTTGCGCTCAATACCACACCGGCTCGCAAGCCCCCGAGTACAGTGTTTTCAAGGCTTCGCAGCCCGGCACGAAAACCGGGTGTTGCTCCTGCGCAACAAGAAAACGCTTCCGGCGCCGGTTTTTGATGCTGACGCTTGCGTGACCTGACAGCCAATGCGCAAAATCACTCCAACTTCTCGCATGAGAGGTAAGTCGGGATCCAGCAAAGCTGCATTCTCAACTTCAACTAGAGGAGAAACACATGCAAAAGAAACTGATCGCGCTGGCTGTTGCTGGCCTGATGGCTGCTCCGGTCTTCGCTCAGTCCAACGTTACGGTCTACGGTCGTATCGATATGGGTTACGTCAATTTTGGTGATTCGAAGACCAGTGGTGTTGATAGCCGCAATGCTATTGATTCAGGCCTCTATGCACCTAGCTACCTTGGTTTCAAGGGCGTTGAGGATCTGGGTAACGGCCTGAAAGTCGGTTTTGATTTCCAGACCCGCCTGAACATCGACCGTAATGAGCAACGTGACCAAGTTTCCTCCGGTTCGCGCCGTGATGCGTATCTTTACGTTGCTGGTGGTTTCGGTACTGTTGCTGCAGGTCGTCTGACCACGCCGCAGGATAGTCTGCTTGGTAGCGTCGATCCGATGGGCTCGTCCGTGATGGCCGGCTACCAGCTGACCTACAATCAAGGTGCTAACCTTCTGGGGGCGAACGTTACCCGTCTGGATAACGTCCTGGCATACATCTCGCCTAGCTTTGGTGGCTTCAAGGTGACAGTGGCTTACACCGGTAACGGTATCGGCGAAGAGTCGAACGGCAACGAAAGCGCCGCTGGCGATGCACGCATCTGGGCAATTTCGCCGGTGTATAGCAATGGTCCGCTGACCGTTGGCCTGAACTACCACCGAGTAGAAATGCAGTCGACGGTTGCGGCTGTCGATGGTCTGACGGAAAAGGTATGGGATGTGGCTGCCGCATATGATTTCGGTGTTGTGAAGCTCAGCGCCGCGTATGGTGGTGACAAGCTCGATAACAACGGTGGCGATGTTCGTCAGTGGTTCGTTGGCGCTTCGATCCCTGTTAGCACGGCTGGCAAGGTTGGCTTGGTGTATGGTCGTTCGGACGACGATGATCGTAGTAACGCTGAAGACTCCCGCTGGGCCGTTGGCTATACGCATGATCTGTCGAAGCGCACCATGGCTTATGCTCAATACGGCAGCATGGATATTGACTCCAACAGCCGCAATACGGGCTACAACGGCGCCATGTACGAGCGCGCTCTTGGTGTTGGTTTGCTGCACAAGTTCTAATCTCGTCTCCCGACGAGTTAGCGAAAACGGGCGCCTCGGCGCCCGTTTTTTCGTCAACGAAAGAATCAAAGGGGTCAGAATCAAAGGGGTCAGAGTCGTTTGAAAGCTGCTCTTTTTCGATGCCGACAGACCATCGTGCTACCATCGACGGCTCCGATTTGACCGAACCCGCATGTCGCAAACCGACGCCACATCAAGCTCCAGCCTTAAGATCTACCTGCGTCTGCTGACCTATGTCCGGCCTTATGTCGGCTTGTTTGCGATCAGTATTGTCGGCTTCGTCATCTTCGCTTCGTCGCAACCGATGCTGGCGGGCGTGTTGAAGTATTTTGTCGATGGCTTGAACGACCCCGCGCTCGCCGTCTTTTCCGGCATCCCGCTGCTCGGCGATCTCGCGCTGATGCAGGCCGTGCCGGCGCTGATCGTGGCCATCGCAGCCTGGCAGGGTCTGGGCTCCTATCTTGGTAACTATTTCATCGCCCAGGTTTCGCTTGGCCTGGTGCATGACCTGAGACTGGCCTTGTTCGACAGTCTGCTGCGCCTGCCCAACCGCTATTTCGACAGCAACAATTCCGGTCACCTGATCTCGCGCATCACCTTCAACGTGACCATGGTGACAGGCGCAGCAACTGACGCGATCAAGGTGGTGATCCGCGAAGGGCTGACCATCGTCTTCCTGTTCGGCTACCTGCTGTGGATGAACTGGAAGCTCACGCTGGTGATGGTGGCGATCCTGCCCGTGATTGGTGTGCTGGTCGGCAGCGCGAGCAAGAAATTCCGCAAACAGGCGAAGAAGATTCAGGCTGCGATGGGCGACGTCACCCATGTCGCCTCGGAAACCATTCAGGGCTACCGGGTGGTGCGCAGCTTTGGTGGCGAGGCCTACGAGTCGGCGCGGTTCCGCGCCGCAAGCGAAGACAACACCCGCAAGCAGTTGCGCATGGTCAAGACTGGCGCCACCTATACGCCGACCTTGCAGCTGGTCACGTATTCCGCGATGGCAGTGCTGCTGTTCCTGGTGCTGTGGCTGCGCGGCGATTCCACCGCGGGCGAGCTGGTCGCCTACATCACCGCAGCCGGTCTGCTGCCGAAGCCGATCCGGCAGTTGTCCGAGGTCAGTTCAACGATCCAGAAGGGCCTGGCGGGGGCGGAAAGCATCTTCAGTCAGCTCGATGAGGCGCCTGAGCTGGATCAGGGCACGCTCACCCGTCCACGGGTCGAGGGGCGGCTGTCCGTGAAACATCTCAGCTTCAGCTACCCCGGCACCGAGCGCAAGGTGCTGGACAACATCAGCTTCGAGGTCGAGCCGGGGCAGATGGTGGCGCTGGTGGGCCGCTCGGGCAGCGGCAAGTCGACGCTGGCCAACCTGATTCCACGCTTCTACGTGCATGACGAGGGCGACATCCTGATAGACGGGGTGGCGGTGCAGAACTTTGCATTGCGTAACCTGCGCCAGCAGATTGCGCTCGTCACACAACACGTCACGCTGTTCAACGATACGGTTGCGAACAACATTGCCTATGGCGATCTGGCCGGCGCGCCGCGCGATGCAGTGGAGAGGGCGGCTGAAGCGGCGTATGCGCGCGAGTTCATCGACCGCCTGCCCTTGGGGTTCGATACCGAGATCGGTGAGAACGGCGTCTCGCTCTCGGGTGGCCAGCGACAACGCCTGGCGATTGCAAGGGCCTTGCTCAAGGATGCGCCCATCCTGATTCTGGATGAGGCAACCTCTGCACTCGACACTGAGTCGGAGCGTCATATTCAGGCCGCCCTCGATCACGCCACCCGCGGGAGGACGACGCTGGTGATCGCACATCGCCTGTCCACGATCGAGCGTGCGGACATGATCCTGGTGATGGACCAGGGTCATCTGGTGGAGCGTGGCACCCATGCCGAACTGCTTGCGGCGGGCGGCCACTATGCACGCTTGCATTCGATGCAGTTCAGGGATGAAGCCGGGGACTGACCTCCGCCGACCATTCCTTTTCCGGCGTCCGGCTATAATTCGGGGCTGTGCTCGGGCCGCATCGGCCTGGCCTTATTTTTCATGCGCTCAAGTGCCGGCCGTCTGGAGACGTTTTGACTGAAGCCCGAATCCTGCAGTTCTGTCACTGCCATTATGGTCCGTTTCGGGATGTGGCCCGGCAGTACGCCACGCTGTTTCGCGACACGCCCTACAAAGTGACGACCGTCTATCTGACCGACCCCCCAAGTGCCGAGGTGGAGGCCGGTTCGGCGTCGGACGAAGTCATTTTTCTCGATTACGACGGCAAGGATGTGCGCGGGCTGAAACTCGACGCGATGCGGCGCCTGCGACAGATCGTGGCGGAGCGCGACATTCGTCTGGTCATCGCACACCGTTTCAAGCCGATTTACATTTCGTGCTGGGCGACGAAGCTCCCCGTCATCGGCGTGCATCACGCCTTTGGGGATTATGAGCGCCTGTCACACCAGCTCTTTGCACGCTGGTTTGGCAAACGGCTCGGATTGCTTGGCGTGTCGGATGCGATTCGCGATGATATTCGCCGTGGAGTGCCGAGTTGGCCCGAGAGCAGGATCGAGACCCTGCACAACCGCATTGATGTCGAGACGGTGCAGGCAGGGCAGATCACGCGTGAGGCTGCGCGCGAGCGCCTCGATCTGCCCGCGGATGCATTCGTCGTCGGCAATGTCGGCCGCCTCCATCCGGACAAGGATCAGGCCACGTTGCTGCGAGCCTTCGCCCGCGCCTTGCCGCAACTGCCGGCGGAGGCGCAGCTCGTCATCCTGGGCAAGGGACGGCTGGAGAAGACCTTGCGCGCGCAGGTCGAATCGCTCGGCATCGCAGGCAAGGTTCGTTTCATGGGGCAGGTGCCGCAGGCCTGGCAGGCTTTCGCCGCCTTCGACGTGTTTGCGCTCAGTTCGGACCACGAGCCTTTCGGCATGGTTCTCCTTGAAGCCATGGCTGCCGGTGTGCCGGTGATTGCCACCAACTGCGGCGGTGCGCCGGAAGTGGTCGGTGAGGTCGGCAGCCTGTTCCCGCTGGGCGACGATGCGGAACTCGCACGACTGCTGGTCGAACATGCTGGCTGGTCGGTGTCGCGCAAGGAAGCGTGCGCCCACGCCAGTCTGACCCGCCTGCGTGAAGCATTCTCGGACGAGGCCGCTAGGCGGCGCTTTTTCGCCTTGCCCATGGTGCGCGATGTGCTCGGGGATGTGTGCGGATGAGCGCCGCGCTTCAGGCACCGCCAAGTCTGTGTTTCGTCATCCCCTATTTTGGCCGGTGGCCATTCTGGATGCCGTTCTTTCTGGAGAGCTGCCGCGCGAACCCGAGCATTGACTGGCTACTGTTCTCCGACTGTGGTCAGGTCGAGCACTGTCCGCCCAACGTGCGCATCGTCGATATCGGCTACGACGCGTATTGCGCGCGGGTCACCCGCGCGCTTGGAATCGAGTTTGCACCGCAGAATCCCTACAAGCTCTGCGACCTGAAGCCCGCGCTTGGCTACATCCATGAAGAGGAACTGCGTCGCTACGACTTCTGGGCATTCGGCGATCTCGACCTGGTGTTCGGCGACCTGCGGGCCTACTTCACGCCGGAGCGACTGGCGCATAAGGACCTGCTGTCTACCCACCGGCGTCGGGTATCGGGGCATTGTTGTCTGCTGAGAAATACGAAGCGCATGCGCGAGGCCTTTTTCCGCATCCGGGACTGGCGGACGCTGTTCTCAGATCAGAAACATCATGCGCTTGACGAGGGCGCATTCAGCCGCATCTTCATCCGCCACAAGAACTGGCCCGACTGGCTGTTTCGCCTCGCCGCGCAGGCAAACCCATGGTATCGACGGGCAGAGTTCGTCGAGGCTTTCAGTACCCCAAATGCGAAGGTGCCGTGGATCGATGGTGGTTTCGAATTTCCGCAACGCTGGTTCTGGGATCACGGTGTCTTGAGCAATGACCGTGATGTGGGGCGTACGTTTCCATACTTTCATTTTGTTGTTTGGAAGAACAGTATGCGGAACATTTGTGAAGGCGTATCGAACGAATCATGTGCTGAGATTGCTTCAGCGAAGTGCTGGATGATCGACTTGCATGGGTTCCATTCAGCAGGCAGTGCGTCGGCCGACGACACTGGAGGTTCAGAGTGAAAATTCTGTTGCTGGTTCAAAAGGAGCAGCGAGTAATTCTCGATCGGCTTTACGACGGTATCGCGGCGCATAGCGATTGTGAAGTACGCTGGCTGAACAGGTCGGAACAGGCGAATCTGAGAAAATACTTTCGTAACAGCGTTGATCAGACCCAGTACGATCGAATCATTTTCTTTCTTAGATTCAAGCTTGAGATACGCCAGGCCTCGTTCATAAGCACAGTCAGAAATCTCGTTATTCTCGAACATGATGCGTGTCAGAACTATTTCGACGGGAAATATCAGGGCGCATTTTCACGACACTACTCTCGTATGCCATGGGTGCGTGTGCTGACGTCTGGTTATTGCGTATCGAGACGTCTTCGAGACGAAGGGTATGATGTTGTCTTTGTTTCGAAGGGCTACGATCAGACTGTTTTGCGAAACCTGAACATCGAAAGAGACATTAATCTTGCTTTTGTTGGAAGCACCAAGAGTTCGGTATATCACGGTCGTCGTGAAATGCTCCAGAGCATAGCTGGTCGCGAAAAATTATTGATCACCAGAACAGAGTCAGGCGACGCCTATCTTCAGATGCTGAACAGAATTCGCTACTTCGTCAGCGCTGATGTCGGAATTGGCGAATACATGATCAAGAACTTCGAGGCAATGGCATGTGGATGTGTTCTGTTTGCATATGATCAAGGCGAAGCTGAAAATCGCGCGTTAGGCCTCGAAGATATGAAAAATGTCGTGCTCTATACCTCCGCGGAAGAGCTCTCGAAGAAACTGGCTGTTCTCACGCGTGATGCAGCGCTTTCACGTCGAATCGCTCATGCCGGTCAGCAGTTGGCTGAACAACAATATGCGTTCTCCAGTGTTGGGGCTCGCGTTGTGGCGGCACTGCAAGCTCCTTTGAGGGCACAGCCGGAGATGAGTCGGCTCGAGCGCTTACGGGCTTTTCTACGGGTCTAGCAGGCCGTTGAAAAACCCCGCCCGCTACCCAGGGGCGGGACGGTAGAATTCAGGCATCTGACATATCGAGGCAGCTGATACCGATGCGAGGTCAAGCAAGTCCGCAAAGTGCGATGTTCTCCTACGTGAGCCTTGAGGAGCGCGTTCCGGCCTCGCACCCGCTGCGCAAGCTGCGGATGCTGGTCGATTCGGTGCTCGCTTCGATGGATGACGAGTTCGATGCGATCTACGCACGCGTCGGGCGCCCGTCGGTGCCGCCGGAGCGACTGCTCAAGGCGCTGTTGTTGCAGATTCTGTTCTCGATTCGCTCGGAGCGACTGCTGGTCGAGAGCCTCGACTACAACTTGCTGTATCGCTGGTTCGTCGGTCTCGGTATTGATGACGACATCTGGGACCACTCGACCTTCAGCCAGAACCGCGACCGCCTCTTCAACGAAGGTTTGGCGCGGATCTTCTTCGAGCGTGTGAAGGCGCTTGCGCAGTGGGGCAGGCTCACCAGCAGCGAGCACTTCAGCGTCGACGGCACGCTGATCGAGGCGTGGGCGTCGCACAAGAGTTTCAAGCCGAGGGACGGCAGCGGACCGCCGGTCGGGCCGGGACGCAATCCGGAGGCCGACTTCAAGGGGCAGCGGCGAATCAACGACACCCACGCGTCGAGCACCGATCCGGACGCGCAGCTGTTTCGCAAGTCGCACGGCGCCGAGGCGCGACTCGCCCACATGAGCCACGTCCTGATGGAGAACCGCAACGGCCTCGTCGTCGATGTCGACACGACGCCCGCCAACGGCACCGCCGAGCGCGAAGCGGCGCTGCGAATGATTCGCCGCCAGTGCCGGCGCGGCGCAACAGTCGGCGCCGACAAGGGGTACGACACGCACGACTTCGTTGCCGGTTGCCGCAAGGCGGGCGTCACGCCGCACGTCGCGGCCAAGCGCACCGGCTCGGCACTTGATGGCCGCACGACACGCCACGCCGGCTACAAGAGCTCGCTCAAAGTGCGCAAGCGCATCGAGGAAGCCTTCGGCTGGCTGAAAACCGTCGGTGGTCTGCGCAAAACGAAACTGATTGGTCGCGAGAAACTCGCCGGCCAGGCGCTGCTGTGCTTCGCCACCTACAACTTGGTTCGCATCGGCAGCCTCACGGGTTGGTGGGATGCCAAGCATGTGTAGGCCGAAATCCGCCCGGAGCTCGCCGAAAGGCGAGCGTGGGGCACCAAAAGGCCCCGAATTCGGCTGCAAAGCGGTCGCATTTGACCTCGCCGACCTAAAAAACATCGACGTGCAACGAAAAACGCGGGCGAAGTCCGGTTTCAGCATGCGTTTTTCAACGGCCTGCTAGGCAGATTTCCCGGACGAGGACGATCGTCCGGGAAAATGGCTTGTTTGATGACCCGGGATGTTCTTCCTTCCAAAGGTTTACAGATCTGAGTGCGTAATGGACACATGGCAATTATTGATGCAGGGCTGCATGGCTGTAGCCCATTTGGTTGAATTGCGGTCAGGCAGGGGGTGTGCACGATGAAGGGCCATTCGACCGCGCCCCTCGTGACTGTGGTGATTTCATCGTATAACCACGGTCCATATATCGAGGATTCCATCCGGAGCGTTTTGACTCAGACCTATCCCTTCATCGAGTTGCTGGTGATTGATGATGGATCGAGTGATGACAGCGTCACCAGAATACGGGCGCTTCAGGCCGAATACGGGTTTGACTTCCGGGTGCAGCAGAATCAGGGTCTGACTCGAACGCTCAACGACGCGCTCGCACGGGCCAAAGGCTGTTATTTCGCGCCATTCGGTTCGGATGACATCATGCTGCCGGAGAGAATCGCATTGCAGGTTGAGTATATGGAGGGGAAGCCGAAGGTCGGCATCTGCGCGGGGAATATTGAGTTAATGTCTGCAGATGGCCGTTCCTACCCGGCTTCGCGGCAACAACTCGATGTTCCGTTCCGGCGCCTCGACTTTGACGACCTGTTTCTCGGGCGCAAGCCTTATACGCCTGCGCCAACCTTGCTGTTCCGAACCGAGGTCCTTCGGGAAGTCGGTGGATTCGATCCGGAAATTCGCCTCGAAGATGTGTATATAAAACTCAGGATTACGCATGCGGGGTATTTTATTGACGCTTTGGGCGTGCCCCTGGCCCGCTACCGCAAACATGAGACCAATACATACAAGAACCTTGGATTCATGACGTCGAGTGTTCTGAAAATATACGAAGCCTACTCGGCTCATCCCCTGTACGAAGAAGTGCGATCCGATTTCATTAATTCGATGTTTCTTAAAAGTTCAAATCGTGATCGAAGTTTGGCGTGGAAGCTGCTGAAACAGCTGCCGCTGCGGCGATGGAACGGAAAGACCGTGCGCGGAATCATCCGTCTTGTGTTACCGAAGAGGCGACGCTAGCCTTTTGCGCTTGACCCATGACTTTGCATGTGTCGATAGATTCGCGCCGCAGATGAGAGGTGCGATGGCGTCCACGGCGCACATGCCGCAATGACGTTGCCGAGCACCACATCTGTTCGCGACCACCACGGCGTGGCAGCGGCGCGAGACCGCTTGCTCGGCCGACGCGTCCGCCGAGGTTCAGACGGCATTCCGCTGCGCGCTCATGGAGCTACGCTTCTTTAGCGTGGCTGCAGTCAGCAGCGCAAAAGGAATCCAGAGTAGATACCAGTGCTCCTTTGGTCTCGGAAGGAAAGAGCCACCTTCGGTCATGCTGGCCGCAAGGCCATATACGATGGTCGCGGAGAGCGCGAATACCAAAGGCTCCTTTCGCTTCTTCCAGCTCACTGCCAGGGCTGACAGAAAGAGTGCGGTCCAGAATATCAGCCCCAACGCACCGCCGTGATAGAAAACCGACAAAGTGATGTTATGAGGCTCCCGGAAGCTTGTATCGAGGCCTTTGATGATAATGCTCAAGGGATGATCGAATCCGTGTCCGAACATTGGGGATTCGAGTGCCTGGCGGGCGGCTTCTGCCCATATCTGAGGTCTGTAGGATAGGCCGCGTTGAGTCACGATCTCCGGCCATAGCATGACAATTACTGCGCCAGTCAGGATGAGAATTCCACAGGCGTATGCACCCCGGCGGCCACCCAGCAATGCTAGCCACAGAATCGTCGCAGTGAGCGCGAGCAGGGGGGTGCGGGATCCGGTCGCCAGGATCAATCCGCCGATGACAGCGACAGCGATGAGCGCGGATGGCAGGATGAATTGTTTGCTCTGAATCCAGTATGCAATCCAGAGCACCAGGAAAAAGCCGAACACATGTGAGGTCAGAAGCGGGTTGTACAGTGCGCCGTAACCGGGCAGGCGGCTTCCGTGATCCGATATGACGAATATTGAGATCTGTACCGCAGCTGCGATCACTGCGATGACGGCAGACAGTTGAATTACGGCCTTGAATCGGGCCGGGCGGTGAATCGCCACGCCCGCGCAGCCGAAAAACAGACCCAGAACATAGAGCGGCCGCTTCAGGAGCGAAAGCGCGCTTTCGTCTGTCCCGGACCAGCTGATGCTGATGGAAAAATAGGTTGCGAAGCAGAGAAATGCAATGAACACCGGGCTGCGGAGCAGCGCAGTCAAGAGACTGCGGTCATTCAGTGCCAGGATGAGGGCCGGGGCTGCAAGAAATACATAGAACAATTGCTGGAACAGCTTCTTGTCCCCTGCCCACATCATGCTGGTGAGCAGGAACAGAATTCCAAGGGGGAGTACCCAGTTGGTCAGATGTCCATTGATGCGGCCGCGCCATGCGGCGTGGCCGGCCGTCTTGCGTGCTTCTTCAGTTTTCATTTGTCGAGTTCTGCCCAATCGGTACTCTTGCGAAGCCATTCGCGATCTTCACGACAGCGGAGCACATGGCGGAGGTTGCGCCGGCGCCTGAAGGGGCCGAGCGCGAACCAGCTGATCTTCAGGTCCGAGATATCGATCAGGCCGAGCGTGTTCTCGGGTGTCAGCACGATGTTGCCGAGGTGTGCCGAGCGGAAGAATATCCCGAGCGAGTGGATGTGATGGATGAATTCCAGCAACTGATGCCTTAACGCGTCGGCTCTCGCCTCGCCGAGGCCGCCTGCGATGACCTGTCTGATGGTCTCGCCTTCAAGCGGAAGGTAATGTACGGCATCGCGGCTGATCGCTGGGATGCGGTAGTGTTGCAGCACCTGCGGACAGGGAATGCCCAGCCTGTGAAGTGCCGCTGCATTTTCGACGAAACGCTGCGCGTAGGGCTTCCACGCCGCAGAGGTCAGCACGCGCTTGCGCCTGAAGAGCTTGAAGTAGGTGCCGTCGGGCAGCAGGAGCACTTTTTCCCCATGCTCGTCCTGTTCGACAACGCGTGCGCCGGCACGCATCTCAAGATACTTGTCGTGGCCAAGCAATTGCAGCGGAATCCGGTTTCTCATGGGGTGAAATGTTAGCTTGGAACGCCTTTGGCCGGGCTTCATTTGCCGACCACATTGTCGTACATCATGAAGCGTGCGCTCTCGTGCAGCCCACGTGCAAGTCTGGACAGACGCGCGAATTCCTCTGGATGGCTGGCCGAGACATCCTTCAGGGGCGCCTCGGCGGCGAGGTCGTGCATGCTTGCCTTGCTCCCGTCCGCGTTCATCCGCACCAGGTGCTTGCGGGTCACCGCACCGATGACCGGGAATGCGCCTTCGCGCAGGATCACGGGTACCGCGCGCTCGCCTTCGGGCGCCGGGTACTGAAGGTCGCGTCCCATGGTTGCCGTGCCGTATTCGAGTCCAAGCATGCCGGCGACCGTCGGCATCAGGTCGACGAGGCTTGCGGCCTCGTCGACGAGGCGTGGCTGAATCAGTTTTGGCGCATGGATCATTGCGTGCACATGCGTGCTTTCCAGCCCCAGCAGTTCGAACGCAGGAGGCATGAAGGGCAGGGTGGAGATGCGGCCGTTATGGTCACCGAAGAGCACGAAGATCGTGTTGTCGTAGTAACCGCTCGCGCGCGCCATCTCGATGAAGCGGCCAACGTTATGGTCGAGCAGCCTGACCGCATTGAACTGGGCCGTGTTCTGGAAGCCGGCCTTCTGCGCCTCGGCATCGGGAATGGAGCTTGCAACGAACCCGTCATTGTCTTCGGGAATGGTGAATGGCCTGTGGTTGCCTGCGGTCTGTATGTAGGCGAAAAACGGCCCTTTCTTCGCCTGCTCGCGCAGGATGGCATCGGTTTCGCGAAACAGGTTCAGATCGGAGATGCCCCATACGTCATCGTTGGGCGCGCGCCAGTGGCCCTCCTCATAGAGCCTGACCTTGTCGATGCTGCCGAGGACGAGTGCGTTCATGTTGGCCCATCCGGCGCTGCCGCCGACCGCATAGATCTTTTCGTATCCCTTCAGGGCATTGATCACCGAGTGCTGGGAACTGATGAAGGGGTTACGCGTGGCGCTTTCGCTGCGCGCCGCATCGGGGATGCCGGTGATGCTGGCCCAGACGGTCTTGGCTGTGCCGGTAACCGGAACATGGAGATTGCGGAACAGCCAGCCTTCGCGGGCGAGGGCGTCCAGCTCGGGGGTGGGATCAAGCGGGTTGCCGAACAGGCCGGAGCGACTCGCGCCAAGCGATTCGAGCATGATGAACACTACGTTGGGTGCTTGTGCGACCGGCAGGCGGTGCACATGCGGTTTGACCGTGCGCTGCATCGACAGTGTCGCGGGATCTGGCGAGTCGACCGACAGGTAGTGGGCGACGGTGTCGTAGTGTCGGCGGAGTTCGGCCAAATCGTATTTCTCGGGCGGGATCCGGTGGGTGTCGTAAATGAAGGTCACCGGGTTGAGACCGAGAGCGCCGACTGCAGCATTGCCGGAGAAGAATGCATCGCTCCAGCGCAGCGGTACCGGGTTCTCCGGGTTGATGTTGTCTACCCGGCCAAGCATCCCGAGAAGGCCGAGTGCGGCAACCAGGACAATTCCGGCGATTGCGGGGAGCGGGCGGATCGGTTGCCGGCGTGGGCGGTCCAGCGTGACGCGCGCCGCCCTGAAGAGAAGACTGACGAAAGCTGCTGTCAGCGCGAGCCATCCGAGGCTGATCCAGACCACTGGGTAGCTCTCCCACAGCATGCGCGTCGAGATGTCCGCGTTTCCGGCGAAACGGAAGACCGTCGCGCTCAGCCGCTGGCCAAGATAGGAGTAGTGGCCGAAGTCGAGCACATAGACCAGCAGCACCAGCAGGGTCGCCAGTGCGAGGTAGAGCCCGGTCAGTGCCCGGGTGAACCTGCTTCGCACCAGATTGACCCGCGGCAGGGATGCGGCGAATGCAACCGGCAGCATGATCAGCAGTGCGAGCCGAAGATCGAAGCGGAGTCCAATCGAGATTGTCTGAAGGATGACTCCGGCACTTTCGCCGGCCAGCGCCGCATGATCCGCGGAGGCGATGAGGAAGCCGAGTCGCAGGGCGGCGAACAGGATGAAGAAAAGCGTGACGCCTGCGAAGAGAAAGCGGATGCGCCGGGAGTGAAGCCAGGACATGGAATAGCCTTATAAAATTGTCATTGCATGCGCGCAATACCGGTTCGCGCCGAACAGGATCACGTGGTGCGTCCGTCGGTGTGGTGACGGTACTGAGATGCAGTCATCTGCGCGCGCCGTGGCTGGCATTCGACGCGGACTGAGCGGCCCGCTTCAGCCTGCGGGAAGGTGAGCGTCAAGCCATTCAGACAGGACACAGTCAGGCGGCCAGTTGCGCAACAGTCGCTTGCGGTCACGCTGCCAGGCGCGCTGGTGGGCTGCATCGCTGCGGTGCTGTTGCATTGCGTCGAGATCGATCAGTTGAACATCCTTGCCGTCCCACAGCAGATTCGTTGCCTTGAGGTCGCCGTGGCTGATGCGCTCGCGGTACAGGGTGGCAAACAGGATCTGCAGTGCGCTGGCTTCGGCTGGCGGTGGTGCGGAATCCGGGTCGAGGTGGGTCAGCAGGTCGATGCCGGGGCAGTGTTCGGTGATCAGCCATGCGCGTCCGCGCAACGGCCCCCAGCGCTCCTCGACGAGTGCCAGCGGGGTGGGGGTCGGAATGCCGAACAGGCGCAGGCGGTGGCCTTCGCGCCATGAATGCCAGCCGCGGCTCGGGCGCCACAGCCGCGACAGGGCGTGGCGCAGGTTCTTGAGGTTGTAGCGTTTTACCACGACCGGCTGAGCCCGGGCCAGCACGCTGGCAACGGTGCAGGTGTTGCCGCGCTTGAGCAGGGAGCCGGCTTCGATGGATGCGTCGATGTCGTCGAGCAGCGGTGCGAGGCGATTGCGCTCGCTGCGCAGCACGGCCTCGAAGCGCCTGAACCGGGACGTGACACTGAACAGCGAACAATCGCGCCCCGTCTTGTCGAGGTAGTCGCGCAAGCGCCACGCCAGTGCCGTCTTCAGTGCCCCGGCCTGCTCGGCGGTCGAGGGCATGTGCGGGTTGTTGTGGCGGTAAGCCTCCATCAGGGGGGCGAGCGCTCCGTCCCAGGTGCGCGGGAGTTGTGCAATCAGCATGGCAAGGTCGCGCGCTGCGGTGGCGGAGGGAAGTGGAGGCTCGCCGTGCGCCTGTACGGCATCGCCGTCGATCAGCAACAGGCGGTTCTCGTGTTGCAGGAAGTTGCCGAAATGAAGGTCCGAGTGCGTCAGGCCGGCCGCATGCAATTGCCCCAGCAGTGCAAAGGCTGGGGAGAGCACTTCGGTTGCGTCCGGCGCAGCGGGGCGGATGTCCGGCAGGGTCTGCCAGACTTCGAGGAGGCTGCGGGCGTCAGCCAGGAAGCGGGTGAGCAGAACGTGGCCGCCCTCCGGCAGCGCTTCGGCAAGCAGCGCTGCGGGCGTCGGGATACCGGCCTTGGTCAGGGTGGCAATGCCGGCATGCTCGCGCGACCAGTAGCGGGCGCTGCGCTTGTCGACAAAGAGCTTGGCGAGCACATGTTCGCCGTCCAGCACGGCTTCACCCACCACGCGTTTGCCCGGCAGCACGCGCAGCAGGCGAATGAGCTGCAACTCGCGTCCGTCCTTGAGGCGAACGCGGAATGCAGCGGGGGGCTGGCGGCCCGCCGTCTGCAGAGCGGCAGCGTCGAGCAGGGGCGTCGTGCCCTCGGGGCGGGTGTCCGTCATGCCAGCCTCATTCGCGGCCATCGAAGAAGCGCAGGATGTGGCGCACCCGCTTCCTGTCGCCGGCATCCAGTCGTGCCTTCTGAGCGTAGTCCAGATAGAAGCGCAGGCGCTGGGTGCGGGTCAGGTGGTACTTCGCCACCTTGTCGAGGCAGGCCAGGTCCTTGACGATCCGGTAGCGCAGGAATGGGCCCCACCAGAACTCGCCAGACGGGCAGTCGATCAGGTACAGCCGCGGTGCGGCTGCATCGTCCACCAGCAGGTTGCGCCACTTCAGATCGTTGTGGGTGAAGCGGTGGGCATGCATGGTGCGCGTCATCTTCGCCAGCTGACGCGATACCGCCGCGACCCAGCGCGGGTTGGTCAGGCGTGCATCCTTGCGCAGCGCGAGCTGATTGAGATCGGTGGTGTCCGGCAGTTCGGCGGTAATCAGCGCACCGCGCAGGAACTCGCCGCTGCGTCGCTCCAGGCCCCAGCCGACCAGGGTGGCGGTGGGGATGCCCCACTCGGCGAAATGGCGCAGGTTCTGCCACTCGGCTTGCACCCTGGGGCGGCCGAGCCAGCGGCGTAGCGGGTTCTTGCCGGCGCCGTGGTAACGCTTGACGTAGTAGCGACGGAGCCCTGCGGTAACACGCAATACCTGGCTGAGCGGGTCGGCCGCCACCTGCTCGCCTTCGAGTGCGAAGACGCTGTCGAGCGAGGCAAAGGCGCGTTCTGCGCTTGCATCGAGGGCGCCGGCGTTCAGGGACCAGCGAATCATCGTTGCAACGCCGGACGATTAGCGAACTTGCGCTCAAAGCGCAGCTTGAGCCGAGCTGCTTCACGCTCGAGCTGTGTCAGCAACGTGCGCTCGGACTGCAGCGTTTCGCGCAGGGACGTCGGGAAATAGGCGCGCAGAAAGCGCAGCTTGTCGCGGCGGGTGAGCCCGATGTCGAGTGCCGAGAAGTACAGGCCGGCGAGGTCCTTGTCGCGCCAGCGTCGCGGTGTATGGCTGCGCAGCTGTGCGCGATGGAGATCGATCAGCGCGAGCTGGAGGGCGCCCGCAGACGGTTCGGGGACGGTACGCATGAGGAAGTGGCACAGGTAGAAGTCGCGGTGGTTTACACCGCCTTCATGCATGCGCCGTGCGATCGACGCGACCGCCCGGATCAGCGCGTGCTTCAGGGCGGGCGGTGGTGCCTGTTCGCGCCAGTTGCGGGTGAATTCATCGAGGTCGACGGCGGGTTCGATCGCCTCGGTGACGATGAACGAGTCTCGCCGCGCAGGCCCTGAACCACGCTCGCCGAAGCCGACGGCCGTCATTGTGGGTACGCCGAGCTCATGGCAACGCCGGATCGCGTCCCATTCGTTTCCTGCACCGAGCACCGGGCGCCGCAGATGGATGAGCTCCTCGGCGATGCGTCCCCAGCTGACGCCGTTCTGCAGTTTCAGATAATAGCCGCGACTGTCGATTTCGAAACGCAGCGTGCGCCGGCCCTCGACGTCGCGCACGAGGTCGCCGCTTGCAGCCTCCCGCGCGAGTGTGGCCGCGGCCGCGAAGGGGTCGCGGCCGGACCATAGCGTCGTCAGCGGGGGGCGCAGTTCCTGCCGATTCATCCGCGCTTGCCTACGATGACATCGGTGGCGCGTTCCGGCAGGCTGTACAGGTCGGCGCTGTTTGCAAAGACGAGGGCGTTGTGTTGCCAGCAGGTGAGCGCGTCCGGGGTCGACAGCATGGCCGCCAGGGTGTCGTTCATCGTGCTTTGATGGAAAGGCTCTCCGACCACGCTGCCGGCGTCGGCATCGGTGATGTAGTGCGCATAGCCGCAGGCGGCTGAGGCCAGTACCGGCAGGCCGGCGACGAGCGCCTCGAGCAGCACCGTGCCGGTATTCTCGTGGCGGGCAGGGTGGAGCAGAAGGTCGGCTGCGAGCAGAAAGTCGGGCACATCCTTGCGCCCGCCGGGCATGAACACCCTTTCGCCGACACCGAGGCGTGCGGCCTGGCTCATGAACGGCGCAGGGTCGTCGGCGCCGAGCGCAACCAGCCGGGTGCGACGTTTGAGCGGCTCGGGCAATGAGGCCATGGCTTCGATACTGCGATCCAGTCCCTTGCGCATGAAATCCGAGCCGATCTGCACCAGCAGCAGGTCGCCGCTTTGAAGCTTGAACTCGGAGGCGAAGCGCGCGCGCGCGGCAACGCGCAACTCGCTGGCGTTGGCCGGCGCGCGGCGGTCAGGCGCAATGCCCGGTGGCAGCAGATGAAAGCGCTTGGACGGCGTGCCGTAATGCTTCTTGAACAACGGTTGCTGCGTGGTCGAGATCATCAGGATCTCGGTGTGGCTCTCGGGCGCGAACACCGCGCGTTCATAGGCCGAGAAGTGGCGGTAGCGCGGGCTGTAGCGATACAGCGCCTTGCGCATGGTGCGCGCCTTCTCCTCGTAGCACGGGTCGGCGGCGTAATACACGTCGAGCCCCGGCATCTTGTTGAATCCCACCACGCGGTCCACCGGCCTGCGAGCGAGATCGGCCTCGACCCAGCGCGTGAACTTTGCGTACAGGCGGTGGTTGAGCATCGCGCTGACCGGCACCTTGATCAGGTCGAATCCGGGCGGCACTTCGCCCTCCCATTCGAGAACGTACACGCGGATGTCGTGACCACGGGACTGGCAGGCAAGGGCGATGCGCAGGAAGTCGCGCTGCAGGCCGCCGAAGGGGAAATATTTGTACAGACAGAATGCAAGCTGCATCAGGCAGAGTCCTTGGAGGGGTCGAGTCGCTGCTCGAGCAGCGTTTCGAGCGCAGACCATACCTGCGCCGGCGCAAGCCGGGTGAAACACAGGGGGTGCTCGGTTTTGAGGTCGAAGCGACTGCGGTCTTCGGCTGTTGGTTTGTAGCTGCATTCCTTCTGCAGGCAGGGAGCGCAGTCGAAGTCGGCGGCCATATGAACCTGGCTGCGGCCCCAGGCCCCCGTGTAGCCGGGATTGGTGGGGCCGAAAAGTGACAGGGTGGGTACGTCGAGCGCCGCAGCCAGATGGCCCAGGCCGGTATCGACCGCAACACAGGCGGTCGCTTCGGCGAGTTCGGCGGCGAGGTCGGTCAGCGTGAGTCGCGGCAGCACGCTCGCGCCGGCAATGCCGGCAACGATGCGGTCTGCGCGCTCGTGTTCGGTGATGCTGCCCCAGGGAAGCCGAACCTGCCAGTCATGCGTGCTCGCGCGCTCAACAAGCTGGCGCCAGTAGGTTTCGGGCCAGTGCTTGGTGGCCCAGGTCGTGCCGTGCAGGAAGACGAGGTAGGGCTTGTTTGTGTCCGGTCGATGGGTGGCCGTTGCGAGCACGCGCTCATGATCGAGTCCATAGGCGGAGGCGCCCGCAGGTTCGGCACCGTCGCGGTCGCTGTATGCCTCTGCCGGCAGGCTGTAGCCAAGTACATCGGCGAACAGTTCGCGCACGCGCAACACCGCATGCCGCCCCCAGGGCACCGCATGGCGATGACGGTAGAGCAGGCTGGCGAGCGGCTCGCGTGCGGAGTGCCGGTCCAGTCCGTGCACCGGGCTACGGGCGTAGCAACTGAGCCAGGCGCTCTTGAGCAGCCCCTGCGCGTCGATTACTGCGTCGTATTCGACGACCGACATTGCCTGGCGAAATGCGCGCCATTCACCGCTCTGGCGCGCTTTCAGCGGATGCTTGCGCCAGCGTCGCAGCGCCACAGGAATCACGCGGTCGACCGCAGGGTGCCAGGCCGGAATCTCGGCAAAGGATTCTTCCACGACCCAGTCGAAGCGGATGCCCGGAAAAACACGGGCGGCATCGGTGATCGCGGGCAGCGTGTGGATGATGTCACCCAGCGAAGAGGTCTTGATGATCAGGATTCGCATGGGCTGCTCAGTCTGCCGCGACGGCCATGCGTGCGCCACCTGCGCCCAGTGTTTCGAGTGCCTGCAGCACGCTTGCCGGGCTGATGTCGACGAGGCAGCGGGTGTGACCGAGCGGGCAGACACGCTTGAAACAGGGCGAGCACTCGAGCCCCAGGCTGCGGATCGAGACCTTCGCCGACAGGGGCGGTGTGTGCTCGGGGCTGGAAGAACCGTAAATCGCCACAAGCGGTACGTCGAGTGCCGCAGCGACATGCATCAGGCCGGAGTCGTTGGTTACTGCGGCCTCGGCCAGCGCGAGGAGGTCGACTGCGTCACCCAGCTGTGTGCGACCGGCCAGGTTATGGACCATGACCGTGTCGGCTGCGATCTCCTCTGCGGCAGGGTGATCCTTGGCCGAACCGAGAATCCAGACCTGGTAGCCACGGCCAACCAGTTCGCGGGCGAGTGCGGCGTAGTGGGGCAGCGGCCACTGCTTGGCAGGGCCGTACTCCGCGCCTGGCATGAACGCGATGCCGGGCCGGTCGTCGGCGAGTCCGAGCCGGCTGTGCAGTGTGGCCTGGTTGGCCGCGTCGGCAAGCAGGCGCGGATTGTGAAAGGTGGGCGGCACGGCAGCGTCCGCCGGCCGGCCGAGGGCGACGAAGCGCTGCACGGTCATCGGCAGCGCGGTCTCGTCGAGCAGGCGCAGGTCATTGAGCAGACCGTAGCGCATTTCGCCGCGAAACCCCGTGCGCAGCGGGATGCGGGCAAAGAACGGGACCAGCGCCGACTTCAGCGAATTGGGCAGCAGGATGGCCTGATCATAGCCTTCGGCGGCCAGTTCGCGACCCAGCGCCCAGCGCTTGCCGAGACCGAATTCGCCATGACCGAGCGGCATTGCCACCCCGCGGCGCACCTCGGGCATGCGCGCAAGAATGGGGAGCGACCAGCCCGGGGCGAGCACGTCGATCTCGCATGGGCCGCCGCGCTTGAGCGTCACGAACAGGCTCTGGGCCATCACCATGTCACCCACCCAGGAGGGACCCACGACGAGAATTCTGTGCATTCCTGCTGCCTTCACCGGGTCAGCCGTTGCGGGCGAGCCAGTCGAGGTAACGCGGCACGCCGGTCTCGACATCCATGAAGGGGCGGTCGTAGCCGGCTGTGCGCAGTGCGCTCATGTCGGCTTCGGTGAAGCTCTGGTAGCGGCCCTTCAGGTGCTCAGGGAAGGGAATGTAGTCGATGCCGCCGCCTTCGCTGCCGTTCGCCCGGGCCCACTTGATGGCCGCGCGTGCCACTTCGTTGAAGCTCTGCGCACGCCCGGTGCCAAGGTTGTAGATGCCCGAGACCTGCGGGTTGTCGAGCAGCCAGAGATTGACGGCGACGATGTCATCCACGTGAATGAAGTCGCGGCGCTGTTCGCCCGGGCCATAGCCGTCGGAGCCCTCGAACAGTCGCACGCGGCCGGAATCGTTGAGCTGATTGTTGAAGTGCCAGGCCACGCTCGCCATGCTGCCCTTGTGCTGCTCGCGCGGCCCGTAGACGTTGAAGTAGCGCAGGCCGACCACCTGGCTCTCAAGACCGTCGAGCTGGGGGCGCAGGTGGCAGTCGAACAGGAACTTCGAGTAGGCGTACATGTTGAGAGGCTGCTCGAACTCGCGCGCCTCGCGAAAGTTGGGACCCATGCCGTACACCGATGCGGACGAGGCATAGATCAGTGGAATCTTGCGTGCCAGGCACCAGGCCAGCAAGGCCTTGGTGTATTCGTAGTTCACCTTCATCACGAAGCGGCCATCCCACTCGGTCGTGGCCGAGCAGGCGCCTTCATGGAAGACGGCCTCGATGGAGCCGAAATTCTCCCCGGCCTCGATGCGCGCGAGGAAATCGTCCTTGTCCATGTAGTCGCGGATGTCGGCATCCGCGAGGTTGAGACACTTGTGACCGTCGCTGAGGTCATCCACCACGAGGATGTCGAAAATACCCCGTGCGTTCAGACCCTGAACGAGATTGCTGCCGATGAAGCCGGCGCCGCCGGTGACGATAATCATGCGAACTCCTAGTTCAATGTGTTGCGGTCAGCGCCGCGGTGAGCTCTGCGAGACTCACGGTGGCGGTGCCGAGCTTGCCGACGACGACGCCGGCAGCAGTATTGGCCAGTGCGGTGGCGTCCGCCATCGACAGTCCGCAGGCGAGGCCGGTGCCGAGCACGGCGACCACGGTGTCGCCTGCGCCGGTCACGTCGAATACGTCTCGCGCACGGGTCGGCAGGTCGAGCGCAGCCTGGCCTTTTTGCAGCAGCGTCATGCCGCGTTCGGAGCGGGTGATCAGCAGGGCTTCCAGGCCGAGCGCCTCGATCAGCGCTTCACCGCGACTGCGCACCGCGGCTTCGTCGCTGCAGTGCCCGACCACCGCTTCAAACTCGGTCATGTTGGGCGTGATTACGGTGGCACCGCTGTAGCGGCCGAAATCCGCGCCCTTGGGGTCGACCACGACCGGCAGCCCACGTTCGCGAGCGAGCCGAATCAGGCTGCTGACCTGGGCAAGCGTGCCTTTGCCGTAGTCCGACAGCACGACAGCGTGCGCGTCCGGCAGGGCAGCCTCGAAGGCCTGTTCGATACCGGCGGATTCGAGTACTGCGAAATTGTCCTCGAAGTCGAGCCGGATCAGTTGCTGGTGGCGACTGATGATGCGCAGCTTGGTAATGGTTGGGTGCTGCGGTGCCTCGAGCAGCCGGCACAGCACCCCGCCGTGCTCAAGCCGCTCGCGCAGCAGGCGGGCAGGTTCGTCGCGTCCGACCAAGCCTACCAGTTCTGCGCAGGCGCCAAGCGAGGCCGCGTTAAGGGCCACGTTGCCCGCTCCGCCGGCACGGAACTCGTCGGTTTCGACCTTGACCACGGGCACCGGCGCCTCGGGCGAGATACGGGTGGTCGAGCCGTGCCAGTAGCGGTCTAGCATGACGTCACCGATGACGAGGAGGCGACCAGCGGAAAAGTCGGGCAGGATGTTCGGCATTAAGCGCAAGGCAAGACGTTGGAAAGACGGGGATTATCCCACGAAGGGCGGAAGGCGACGACTGCGAGCGCGCACCCCCCTCGTTTTAGGGGTGGCTGTCGCGGGCTAGCGATTGAACCACTTCAGGGTCGTGCCCCACGACTCAACGTCGATTCGCGTGACCTGGCCACAGGCAAAGTCCAGCGCCAGCCAGCGTTCGGGGGGCAGGCCCAGCAGATGGCCGGCAATGACCCGCAGCGGTCCGCCATGTGCGACGGTCACCACCGGCAGGTCGTCAGCCGCAGCGCTGCGCACCTCTTCCAGCCAGGGCAGGACACGTGAGCTCAGGTCACGGGCAGACTCGCCGCCCGGTGCGCGAAAACCGAGCGGATCGTCCGCCCAGGCGTCGATGGCGGTGCCGAGTTCGTCGAAACGGCGCCCCTCCCATTCGCCGAAGCTCATTTCCTGCAGGCGGGCATCGATCTGCGGTGTGCCGAGCGCTTCGGCGAGCAGGCGGGCGCGACTGAGCGGACTGGCGTGCAGCGCGAAGCGCTCGGGCAGGAGCGGGCGCAACCGGGTCGCGACATCGACGGCGGATTCGGCCAAACCGACGTCGGTCCGGCCGTAGCACACGCCGGGCGCGACGTCGGGCCGGGGGTGGCGGATCAGGTGAAGTTCCATGCGCTCAGAATGCCAAGGTAGCAGGCAAGCTCGGTGGCTTGCTGGGTGGCGCCGAGGAGGTCGCCGGTATAGCCGCCGAGTCGGCGCACGAACATGCGTGCGGCCCACACGGTGACGAGCGTGACCGCAGCCACGGCGCACAGGGCCTCGAGCGGGCCAAGGAGTATCAGCGGAAGCAGGCCGAAGCTGGCTGCGATCAGAAGCTCCGCACCGTTCATGCGGCGCGCAAGCGGTTTCGACTTCGCGCTCTCGTCCTCGCGCACGTAGGGCAGGCGGTGGATCAGGCTGGTCGCGCACAGGCGCGACAGCGGGTGTGCGACGAGAATGGCCGCAGCGACACCCGACGCGCCATGGGCACCGAGCTCGAACAGGGCGGCGGCCTTGGCGAGCAGCATCAGCACCACGCCGACGGTGCCGTAGCTGCCGATGCGCGAATCCTTCATGATCGTCAGCACCTGCGCCTTCTCCCAGCCGCCGCCAAGTCCGTCGCAGGTGTCGGCCCAGCCGTCCTCGTGAAAGGCGCCGGTGGCACGAACCGTGACGGCCATCGACAGAATCACGGCCAGCACGGGTGGGAGCGCCAGGGCGAAGATCAGATAGCTGCCTGCCCCGATCAGGCCCACGACCCAGCCCACCAGAGGGAAGTAGCGCGCCGCATGATTCAGGCGCTCGGTGGACCACGGTACCCAGGCAGGGACCGGCAGGCGCGTGAAGAAGCCGAGTGCGGTGAAGAAGAGTTCGAGCTGGTAGCGCATCGCCGGGCGTCAGTCCTGCGCGCTGACGCCTGCCGACTCGAAGCTCGCCATCTCGTCGAGGAAATTCACTGCCGCCTGCACCAGTGGGTAGGCCAGCGCAGCGCCGGTGCCTTCGCCCAGGCGCAGATCAAGCTCCATCAGCGGTTCGACACCGAGGTGTTCGAGCTGCAGCGTATGGCCGGGTTCTTTCGAGCGGTGGGCGAACACGCAGTAGGGCAGGACCGCGGGCGCAATCGCATGGGCCACGAGCAGCGCCGAGGTCACGATGAAGCCGTCGATCAGCAGCACCATGCGCTTCTCGGCCGCGCCAAGCATCGCCCCGACCATCATCGCGATCTCGAAGCCGCCGTATTGCACCAGGGCGACCAGCGGGTCGCGCTGGCGGCCGCCGCGGGTGAGTGCCTGCTTGAGCAGCACCTGTTTGCGCGCAAGGCCTGCGTCGTCGAGTCCGGTGCCGCGCCCGGTCACCGTGGCAAGATCGCTGCCGGCGACAAGGCAGTGGGTCAGCAGTGATGCAGCGGCGGTGTTGCCGATGCCCATTTCGCCGAAACCTACGCAGTTGCAGCCGTTCGCGGCCAGCGCATGGGCGAGCTCACGGCCTTTTACCAGGGCGGCTTCGCACTGTGCAGCAGACATCGCCGGGCGCTCGATGTAATTGTCGGTGCCGGGCGCAATCTTGGCGTCGATCAGTCCGGGACGCTTGCCGAAATCGTGATTCACGCCGGCGTCGATCACGGTCAGCCCGAGCCCCATCTGCCGGCTGAAGACGTTGATTGCAGCGCCACCGGCGAGGAAGTTTTCCACCATCTGCCAGGTCACATCCTGCGGGTAGGCCGAAACGCCTGCGCGCGCCGCGCCGTGATCGCCGGCAAAAACCATGATGTGCGGCTGGTTCAGGGCGGGGGTTTCGGTCTGCTGTACAAGGCCAATCTGCAGCGCCAGCGCTTCCAGGCGGCCGAGTGCGCCGAGGGGCTTGGTCTTGGTGTCGATGCGTTGCTGCAGCCGGGGCGCGAGCGTCTGATCCGGCGCGCTGATGGTGAAGTTCATGGGTGTTTTCGCAACAGGGTGTGGATGAGCGCGGCGGATGTTAGCACGCCGGTTCAGCCACCCTTCAGTACCAGCGGCAAGCCGGCGGCGACGAAGACGACGCGCTGGCAGCGCTCGGCAACGGCCTGGTTGAGCCGTCCTGCCTCGTCGCGGAACAGGCGCCCGAGCGGGTGCTCCGGCACCAGACCGAGACCGACCTCGTTGGCGACCAGCACGATGGTGCCGGGAAGCTCGGGCAGGGTGGCGAGCAGCGCGTCGCGTTCGCGGCTGAACAGCGGCAGGGTGTCTGCGCTGTGCGCAGATGCAAGCGTGTCCGCCTCCATGAGCAGGTTCGACAGCCACAGCGTGAGGCAGTCGACGATGATGCAGCGGTCGGGGGCAGCCTCGTGCTTCAGCGTTTCGGCCAGTCGGACGGGCGCTTCGACGGTGTGGAAGTGCGGCGGGCGGTCGAGCTGGTGGCGGCGGATGCGTGCTGCCATCTCCTCGTCTCCGGCTTCCGCCGTGGCAATCACGGTGACCGGCAGGCCGGTGTCGTGGGCGCGTTGCTCGGCGTGACGGCTTTTCCCCGAGCGGGCGCCGCCAAGAATGAATTCGCAGGTCATTGGAATGCTTCGCTTTTTGCAGTGCACGAGATGGCTGGACACGGTATCATCCGCCCCCTCTGCTCCGAAAGGGGCAACGCGTTCGTGGTGCCCGACGGCGACTCTCGCCACAGGGTTAAACGGGAAACAGGTGCGCACGCCGCAAGCGTGCAATGCCTGTGCTGCCCCCGCAACGGTAAGTGAGTGCAAGACGCCTCGAAAAGCCACTGGGTCATGCCCGGGAAGGCGATGCGTCGGGTCAGGAGGATGTTGCTCCAGACAGCTCATGAGCCCGGATACCGGCCCGAATGCGAAATGGCGAATGTGCTGCGGGGTGGCAGCGACGGGTGCGGCGGTTTTCGGCTCTCTTCGACTCTCTCTCCGGCATGTTCTTGTTCGAGTCAGCTACGGCATGCGGGGACGCGGGCCGTGGCGCAGGGAGTCTTTCCAGTGAAAATCCAGCTTTCCATCATCGCGTCGGCGTGCGCGCTCGTTTACCCCGTACTCGGCCAGGCGCAGACCGCGCATGGCGAATCCGAACTCGATCAGGTCGTTGTTACGGCCACCCGTCAGCCCGTCAGTGCCTCAGAAGCACTGGCCAGCGTTGAGGTGATCGGTCGTGAGGAAATCTCCGCGGCAGGTAATTCGAGCCTGGTCGAGCTGCTCTCGGCGCGATCCGGCATCCAGGTCGTGAGTAACGGCGGCGCCGGCGCGAGCAGCAGCATCTACATTCGCGGTGCCAATTCCGGTCACACGCTGGTTCTGATCGACGGCATGCGGGTGGGGTCTGCGACCAATGGTTCGCCCTCGCTGGAAACGATTCCCCTGGCCCTGATCGATCGTGTCGAAATCCTGCGCGGGCCGGCAAGTGCGCTGTACGGCTCGGACGCAATCGGCGGTGTGATCCAGATCTTTACCCGCAAGGGCAAGGAAGGCTTCCAGCCGTCGGCTCGCATCGGCTTCGGCACCGAAAACAGTCGTTCCCTGGAGGCCACGGTCGCAGGCGGCGTGGATCGCCTGCGTTACAGTCTGGTCGTCGGTGAGGACCGCACCGACGGTATCAATGCCAGGCCCACCTCTTATGCAGGCAGGGATCAGGACGACGATGGTTTCCGCAACAATTACGTCAATGGATCGCTGACGGTGGGCTTGCGCGAGCGCGACGAGATCGGCCTGTCAGTGTTTCATACCGATGGCCGCAGCTGGTACGACGCCGGCAAGACCTACGACTCCTACCTGGATAAGCAGACCGATACCGCGAGCGTTTACATGCGCAACCAGATCACTGGCGATTGGGCCAGCACGGTCAAGGTCGGCTACAGCGCGGACACCTCGCATGACCACTCCACCGCGACCTCAACATCCGAGTTCGATACGGCGCAGACGCAGTTCACCTGGCAAAACGATGTCGCGCTGGCCGGCGGGTCGCTGCTGGCCGCATACGAGTATCTCGAGCAGAACGTGAGCACGACCACCGCGTATGCCAAGACGCAGCGCAACACCAATTCGCTGGTGCTCGGCTGGGGCGGTCAGTTCGACAAGCACAGCGTCCAGTTCAATGTCCGTCACGACGATGATTCGCAATTCGGCGGGGAGACCACCGGGTCGGCGGCATATGGCTATCAGTTCCTGCCCGAATGGCGTGTGCATGGCAGTATCGGCACCGCGTTCAAGGCACCGACCTTCAACGATCTGTACTACCCGCTGGCATGTTTCGGTTCTTACGGCTGCTTTGGCGGAAACGCCGACCTCAAGCCGGAAGAGGCGCTCAATCGCGAGTTCGGACTGGTCTGGGAGCGTGGTGCGACCGCGGTGCGCGCGACCTATTTCAACAACCGGGTGAAGAACCTGATCGACTGGAGCTCCGGCATCGCGGACAACGTCGCCACCGCAACGCTGGAAGGGGTGGAGCTGGGACTGACGACGATGGTGTACGGCTACCGCCTGCGTGCAAACGTGGACTTTCTCGAGGCCAAGGACAAGGATAGCGGCAATTACCTCGGGCGCCGCGCCAAGGAAAGCGCTTCGCTTGCCATCGATCGCAGCACGGGCGCCTGGACCTGGGGGATGGAGCTGACCGGGCAGGGACGACGTTTCGACACAACGGCGAGCAACACATCGGCCAAACGGCTGGCCGGATATTCCTTGCTCAATGCCTATGTTCACTACGCGCTGGCGCGCGACTGGAGTGTGGAGCTGCGTGCAAACAACATCCTCGACAGGGACTACGAACTGGCGCAGGGCTACGGGACGAAGGGCGCGAATGCCTTCGTTTCGCTGCGCTACGCACTGCACTGACAGCGCATGGTGGCCGCGGCATTGCACAAGGGCGGGGACTGCCTGATGACGGGCAGGCGCCGCCGCCTGCTTGTCGTCGCGGCGCTGCTGGTGCTGGTCGCGGCGCTGACGCTGGCGTGGGCGCTGATCGCGGGCAGTTTGCCCATCGCGCCCGCCGAGGTGCTTGCGGCGCTGGGCGGTGCCGACGGCATGTCCGCCAGCGTCGTTCGCGAACTCCGTCTGCCGCGCGCAGTGGCCACCTTTGTGTGTGGCGGCCTGCTCGCGCTGGCGGGGGCGCTGATGCAGGTCTTGCTGCGCAATCCCCTGGCCGACCCCTACATCCTCGGCATTTCCGGCGGCGCTGCGGTTGGTGCGCTGACCGGCATTTCGCTGGGGGCGGCATCCATCTGGATTGATGGCGGCGCGTTTGCCGGCGCCCTGATTGCCATGTTGCTGGTGTTCGGACTTGCGCACGGCGACGGCAGCTGGACGCAGACGCGCCTGCTGCTGACCGGTGTGATCGTGGCCGCAGGCTGTGGCGCGGCGGTAACGCTGATGCTGGCGCTGGCACCGGACACACGGGTGCAGTCGATGCTGTTCTGGTTGATGGGCGATGCCAGTGGCGCGTCCAACCCGTGGCCGGCACTGGGCGTGCTGCTGATCGGCCTGCTCGCGGTGCTGCCGTTTGCGCGTGATCTCAACGTGCTGGCACGAGGCGAGATGACTGCACATGCGCTCGGTGTGAGCGTCAAACGCCTGCGCCTCGGGCTGTACGTGCTGGCTTCGCTGCTGACCGCGGTGGCGGTGACGCAGGTGGGCTCGGTGGGTTTCGTCGGGCTGATCGTGCCGCATCTGGTGCGGCTCGCGCTGGGCAACGACCAGCGCGTACTGTTGCCGACCGCGGCAGTGGCGGGGGGCATTCTGCTGACCGTGGCCGATACGCTGGCGCGCACGGTGATGGCGCCGCAGCAACTGCCGGTGGGCGTGCTGACTGCACTCATCGGTGTGCCGGTGTTCCTGTTCCTGCTTGCACGTCATCCGCGCTGACATGAAGACTTCAGTCGCGCCCGCGCCCGCTTTCGACTCCCCCTTGCTCGAGGCCGACCGGCTCGCGCTGAAGGCGGGCGAACGCTGGCTGTGTTGCGAGTTCAGCCTCAAGCTGGCGATGGGCGAATGTCTGGTGCTGCTCGGACCCAATGGCGCGGGCAAGACCACGCTGCTGCATACCTTGGCTGGACTGCGCGAGCCCAGCGTCGGCTCGGTGCGCCTTGGCGGCGCGCCCTACGCGGGGTGGTCCGCGCTCGATGCAGCGCGGTTCCGCGGCGTGCTGCCACAGCAGCAACCCGACCACTTTGCCGCGTCCGTCCTGGAGTCCGTGCTCATCGGCCGTCACCCGCACCTCGGGCGCTGGGGCTGGGAAGGCACGGACGACGAACGCATCGCACGTGCGGCGCTTGCCGATGTCGGGCTGGCCGGCTTCGAGTGGCGCGACATCCTCACCCTGTCGGGGGGGGAGCGTCAGCGGGTAGCCGTTGCCGCACTGCTGGCGCAGGCGCCGCAACTGTTCCTGCTCGACGAGCCGCTCAACCACCTCGACCTGCGCTACCAGATTGCGGTGCTGGCCCTGTTCCGCCAGCTCGCGAACCAGGGTCGAGGGGTGGTCATGGTCTTGCATGACATCAATCTTGCCGCCCGCTTTGCCGACCACATCATCCTGCTCGATGGTCAGGGTGGCGTGATTGCCGGCGACCGCGACACCGTGCTGCAGGCCGAATGCCTGAGCCATGCCTTCGGGCATCCGCTGCGGCGCTTCGAGTTCGATGGGCGGGTAACCTTTCTGCCTGATTGAAGCCATGAACGCCGTATTCGTATGCTGCCCGCCAGAGGCAGTTTTTGCAGTTGGCAAGGTCATGGGCGTGTCGCAGTCCGTCACGCCAGCGAACCCCTGAACGAGAGAGAACACGATGAGCGAGAATCAGGACAAGGACGCGCGCCACAACGCCCGCATGGCGCGCAAGAAGGACGTGGTCGACAGCCACATCGCCGCAGCACAGATCGAACGCGGGGTGTTGCTGGTCAATACCGGCAACGGCAAGGGCAAGTCCAGCGCCGGATTCGGGCTGGTTGCGCGTGCGCTCGGCCATGGACAGAAGGTCGGCGTGGTGCAGTTCATCAAGGGCCGCTCGGATACCGGCGAGGAAGCCTTTTACCGCCAGCAGCCGGGTGTGAGCTGGCATGTGATGGGCGAGGGTTTTACCTGGGAAACACAGGATCGCGCCCGCGACGTGGCAGCGGCACACGCCGCCTGGGAGCAGGCTCGCCGCTTTCTGCGCGACCCGGAGACTGGACTTGTCGTGCTCGATGAGCTCAACATCGCGCTGAAGTACGGCTATCTTGAAGTGGATAGCGTGGTGGCCGACCTCATGGCCCGGCCGGTCGATCAGCACGTGGTGGTGACCGGCCGTGCAGCGCCGCCTGAACTGGTGGCGGTCGCCGACACGGTGACGGACATGACCGTGGTCAAGCATGCGTTTGCGGCCGGCATCAAGGCGATGGCCGGCATGGAGTGGTGAGATGAGTGTGCCCGTCATGCCTGGCGCGAGAGCCGGCGCCCAGCCCGGCCATGTGTATCTGGTCGGGGCCGGTCCCGGTGACCCGGAACTGCTGACGCTGCGCGGTGCGCGCCTGGTCGGGGGCGCCGATGTGGTGGTCTTCGACAACCTTGTCAGCCCCGCAATCGTCGCTCTGGCGCCTGCGGCGGCAGAGCGCATCTATGTCGGCAAGAAGGCCGCCGATCACACCCTGCCGCAGGACGAAATCAACCGCTTGCTGGTGACGCTGGCTCAGGCGGGAAAGCGGGTGGTGCGGCTGAAGGGCGGTGACCCCTTCATCTTCGGGCGCGGCGGTGAAGAGATGGAGGTGCTGGTCGAGGCCGGCATTACCGTCGAGGTGGTGCCGGGCGTCACGGCTGCTGCCGGCATTGCGGCGTATGCAGGTATTCCGCTGACCCACCGCGATCATGCGCAATCGGTGATCTTCACCACCGGTTTTCTCAAGAATGGCGCGCTCGATCTGGACTGGCCGATGCTTGCGCGCCCGGGGCAGACGCTGGTGATCTACATGGGCATCTCGCGCCTGGCCGAGATCTGTGACCAGCTCGTCGCTCATGGCCTGCAGGCGGACACGCCAGCCGGGGTGATAGAGCGCGGCACGACCGATGCCCAGCGCGTGGTAACGGCCGATCTTGCGACGCTGACCGAGCGGGTGCAGGCGGCCGGCATCCGCCCGCCAGCGCTGACCGTGGTCGGCGGAGTGGTCGGGCTCTACCCGCGTCTGGCATGGTTCACCCCGCAGGGTGCAGCGGATACACCCCATCCCCCGCACGCAGGCTGCGCGGTGGTGCATCCCGCAACGCCCGACGGCGAGCGCTAGCGCCCGGCCTACGCCGGCGCGCATCTTTTTCAGCCCTTCCAGACGCCCATTCGTGGCGTTCATCGACATGACCGATACCATTACGTCCCGCCATTGTCCGGCGCTATTCATCGCTGCCCCGGCCTCCGGCCAGGGCAAGACCACTGTCACGGCGGCGCTTGCGCGCATGCACAGCCGCCTTGGGCGCAAGGTACGGGTGTTCAAGTCGGGGCCTGACTTCCTTGATCCGCAGATTCATGCCGTGGCCAGCGCTGCGGCTGTGTACAACGTCGATCTCGGCATGTGCGGCGAGGACGACATCGCACGGCGTTTGTACGACGCGGCGGGTGAGGCCGATCTGATCCTGGTCGAGGGCGTCATGGGGCTGTACGACGGCTCGCCCTCGGGTGCGGACATTGCCTGCCGCTTCGGACTGCCCGTCATGGCCGTGATCGATGCCCGCGCGATGGCGCAGACCTTTGGCGCGCTGGCGCATGGGCTGGCGACCTACCGCGCAGGCCTGCCATTTGCCGGCGTACTCGCCAACCATGTCGGCAGCCCGCGCCACGCCGGAATGCTTGAGGCGTCCTTGCCCGGGGGCATGCGCTGGTTCGGCGCGCTCATGCGCGATGCCGATGCGGCCCTGCCCGAGCGCCACCTCGGACTGATGCAGGCGGCGGAGATCGAAGATCTCGATGCCCGATTGGATCGTCTGGCCGACAGCCTGGCGCAGACTGGCGCAGCGGACCTGCCGCCTGCCGTCGCCTTCACCGCTGCGCCCTCAGCCCCCGTGGCGCCGGTCCTTGCCGGGCATACGGTCGCGATCGCGCGCGATGCGGCCTACGGTTTCATCTATTCGGCCAATCTGGATAGCTTGCGCGCGCTGGGTGCCGAGCTCGCCTTCTTTTCTCCGCTCGCGGGCGACGGGCTACCTGCCTGCGATGCTGTGTGGCTGCCGGGTGGATACCCGGAACTGCATGGCGAGCGCCTCGCGGCCAATCGAGGGTTCTGGCAGGCGCTGCACGCACATGTCGATGCCGGCCGCCCGGTGCTGGCCGAGTGCGGTGGCATGATGAGTCTGTTCGAAACCGTGGTCGACAAGGCGGAGGAGGCGCACGCCTTCGGTGGGCTGCTGCCGGGGCGCGCCGTGATGCAGAAACGGCTTGCCGCACTCGGCCTGCAGATTGCCGAATTGCCCGAGGGCAGGCTGGCCGGGCACACCTTCCACTATTCAAAGAGCGAAACCCCGCTGCAGCCCCTGATTCGTGCGCACACGCCGGACGGGCGCGAGGGCGAGGCGATCTACCGTCGTGCCCGGCTGACCGCCTCGTACGTGCATCTGTACTTCCCGTCCAACCCGGCGGCGGTCGGGCGTCTGTTCGCCCGCGCTGACGGCCTCCGCTAAGAATGCCGGAGGCGTTCGCCATGCGGGCTGCGTGCTGGGATCAGGGCAGCGTCGGGTAGTCCAGGTAGCCTTTTTCCCCACCGCCATAGAAGGTCTTCGTGTCCGGCGTGTTGAGCTGCGCGCGTTCGCGCAGGCGGCGCACAAGGTCGGGGTTGGCGATGAAGGGCTTGCCGAAGGCGACCAGATCGGCGCGGCCATCGGCCACGACCGTTTCTGCCAGCGTGCCGTCGTAACCGTTATTCACCATCCATGCGCCAGCGCCACCAGCCTCGGCATAGGATTCGCGCAGGGCCGCGTAGTCGAAGGGCGTGTCGCCTTGCTGGAAATCACGCGCGCCACCGGTGGCGCCCTCGATCACGTGAATGTAGGACAGCGGCCATCTTGCGAGCTGTCGCACCACATAGTCGAACAGCGGCTGAGGATCGGGATCCGATGCGTCGTTGGCGGGCGTGACCGGCGAGATGCGAATGGCCGTGCGGCCGGCGCCGATTTCGGTGGTGATCGCTTCCATGACTTCAACCAGCAGGCGTGCGCGGTTCTCGATGCTGCCGCCGTAAGCGTCGGTGCGCTGATTGCTGCCGGAACGCAGGAACTGATCGATGAGATAGCCGTTCGCAGCATGCACCTCGACTCCGTCAAAGCCGGCATCGATCGCAGCGCGGGCCGCGCGCCGATAGTCTTCAACGATGCCAGCCAGCTCGTCCAGCGCCAGCGCCCGTGGTTGAGAGGTGGCAACGAACTCGCCGCTGCCATCCGCATTCACGATATAGGTCTTGGCTTTGGCCGTGATCGCAGAGGGGGCGACCGGCGCACCGCCAGCGGGCTGCAGCGAGGCGTGGGAAATGCGTCCGACGTGCCACATCTGCACCACGATTTTTCCGCCTTCGGCATGGACCGCATCGGTGACGCGACGCCAGCCGGCCAGCTGATCGGGCGCATACAGGCCGGGCACATCGGCATAGCCCTGGCCCTGCTGCGTGATGGCTGTCGCCTCGGTGATGAGCAGGCCGGCGCTGGCGCGCTGTGCGTAGTAGGTGGCGGTCATCGTGCCGGGAACTGCGCCGGGTGAGCGGTTGCGGGTCAGCGGGGCCATGACGATACGGTTGGAAAGCGCGATGTCGCCGGCGGTAAATGGGTCGAACAGGGTAGGCATGGGAGGTCTGTGTCCTGTAGTGAAGGGCGTTTCTGGAGCCTGGTGCTGATGATCGGGCGCGTGTTCAGTGCTGTGCCACAGGGGCCTGGGAGCAGGCGAAGCCCTAGAGCTCGTCGCTGATCTGGCGCAGGAAAGTGCTGATCGTTTCTTCGTTGCGTTTGTAGAACACCCACTGGCCGATGCGCCGCGTGCTGACCAGACCGGCGTTCTGCAGGGTGGCGAGGTGGGTGGATACCGTGGATTGCGACAAGCCGCAGCGCTCGAACATGCCCGCACACACCCCGACTTCGAGGGGGTGGGCTTGCTCGGCGAAGTGTTTTTCGGGCGCCTTCAGCCACTGCAGGATTTCGCGCCGCACAGGGTGTGCGAGTGCCTTGATGATGACGTCGATGTTCATGTTGGGGGCTTGGCGCCAGGCTGGATCCAATATCGAATCTTCTCGAATTTTATATCTGGAAAGCTCGAAGTATATATCGAGAATTTGCGATATAAAAGCGCGTGAGAAGTGAAGCGCTCTCCACGTGCTTGAATTGACGGATGACGTCGAGGAGTGGGCGCATCCGCATCCGCGACGCACCTCAGGGTCTTGTGTTCAGGCCCCGGGTGCTCCGCCCCAGCGGCCTGATCCTTGCGTCAGTCGGACGGCATTACTGGAGTACTTCTTCCTTGAAGCTCTCCATCGCCTTCGTCCACCAGTTGAATGAGTCTTCGAGATTTCTGGTGCTGACGCCGTAGTCGATATTCACGACCATCTCCAGTCGCGGATCGCCATCGCGGTCAAGATAGGCCTTGCCGTAGCGTTTCTCGAGGTTCCAGCGGTTGATCTTTTCGAGCGACACCTTGGTGCCACTCCAGCCCGCCGAGAACTGGATATCGTCGCAGTCCTTGCCCTTCCTGCACCCATAGAAATAGATGCCGTACTTGGTGCCATCAATCCGCCCCACGATGCGCGGGTCGCCTTGCCCGTCCCTGCCGAGTTCGGCCGAGCCGAAACCTCTGGCGATCTCATAGATGCGAGATGGATCGGTTGCATCGATCATTGCGGCGAGCGATGGGCTTGCGCAGGCGAGGAGCAAGCTTGAAAACGCCAGTGTCTGCGCCGCGACGTTCTTCATTGTGGTGACTCCCTCAGCAAAAAATCCAATGGCATTCGAGCACAGTGCTGAATGCGCTCATTCAAACGCGCACGAGGCTCAACCGCGTCATGCGGTGGCCCATGCGCAGAGCGCGAGCGATATTAGGCGTATAACCACGCTCATGAAATGGATTCGATCACGGATGCGTGAAGATGCCTGGCTCACTGCGCAGAAAAGCGGGCAGGGGGGGCTTCTGTTGTGCTCTGGACGTATTGCAGATGGAGCGGGCGAAGGGAGTCGAACCCTCGTCATGAGCTTGGGAAGCTCAGGTAATGCCGTTATACGACGCCCGCGCTGAGGAAAGCCTGAGAGGCCTTCACTGGACAGGCCGCCATTCTAATGGCGGGCGTCACCGTGCGCAATCGTGCTGATGAAAGCGTGTGCAAATGCAGGGGAGTTGGCCGCCCGGTCAGCTCCCGAGGCGCTCCACGGCCTCGCGTACGCGCGCCGGTTCGTCCATCTTGAGAATGCGCTGAACTCGCGGTGCGAGCTCGCCCACATCGGCCCGCAGCACTTGCTGCTTGACCCCGAGGATATGCGCCGGGTGCATCGAGAAGTTGCGCAGTCCCATGCCGAGCAGCAGTTCGGTATAGGCCGGGTCGCCTGCCATCTCGCCACACACCGAGACCGGCATGCCGAAGCGAACTCCGGCCTGTATCGTGCCGCTGATGAGCTTGAGCACTGCCGGATGCAGGGGGTCGTAGAGATGGACGACGGACTCGTCCGAGCGGTCGATGGCGAGCGTGTACTGGATGAGGTCGTTGGTGCCGATCGAGAGAAACGACAGGCGGCGGATGAACATGCCAAGCGACAGTGCGGCAGCGGGCACCTCGATCATGCCGCCGATGGGCACGGCTTCGTTGAACTTGACCTTTTCGGCGCGCAGCTCGGTCTTGGCCTTCTCGATCAGGGTCAGGCACTGGTCGATTTCGTGCGCATGCGCCAGCATCGGCACCATGATCTTCAGTTTGCCGTGCGCGGAAGCGCGCAGCAGCGCACGCAACTGGGTCAGGAACATCTTCGGCTCGGCCAGCGAGTAGCGCACCGCGCGCAGGCCCAGGGCAGGGTTGGGTTCGTTGCGGCCGTGGCTGCCATTGAGCGCCTTGTCGGCGCCGACGTCGAAGGTGCGGATGGTCACCGGCTTGCTGGGCATGGCCTTGAGTACGGCGCGATAGGCTTCGTACTGCTCGTCCTCGTCGGGCAGGGTGTCGCGGCCGATGAAGAGAAACTCCGTTCGATACAGGCCGACGCCGTCGGCGCCCACAGCCTTCACCTGTGGCAGGTCCTTCGGGCCTTCGATGTTGGCAAGCAGATTGACGTCTTCGCCGTCGAGCGTCGTGGCGCGCGTGTCCTTGAGCCGGTTGAGCTTGGATTTTTCCAGTTCGAGCTCGGAGCGGCGCAGGCGGTACTCCTGCACGACCGTTTCGTCGGGACCGACGATGGCGACGCCACGGGTGCCATCGACGATGATGAGCTCGCCGTCTTCCACGAGGTCGCGAATATGGTGCAGGCCAACGACTGCGGGAATGGACAGGCTGCGCGCGACAATCGCGGTGTGGCTGGTCGGGCCGCCCACATCGGTGACGAATCCCGAGATGTTGTGGTCGCGGAAGCCGATCGTGTCGGCTGGAGACAAGTCGTGCGCCACGACCACGGTGCCCAGTCCGTCGCGGCGTTTGGGCGGCAGGTGGCCGGGGTGGCCGAGCAGGACTTTAACCAGGCGTTCGACCACCTGTACGACATCGGCCTGGCGCTCGCGCAGATAGGGGTCCTCGATCTGGCGGAACTGCTCGACGACCAGCTCCATCTGCTGGACCAGCGCCCACTCGGTGTTGCAGCGTCGCGACTCGATCAGCTTGCGTGCGGCATCGATCAGCATCGGGTCGGCCAGCATCATCAGCTGCAGATCGACAAAAGCGCCCACTTCGTTGTGACTGGCCCCCGAGCTGGCCGAGGCCTTGAGTCCGATGAGTTCACCCTGCACGGTGGCAAGCGCATCGTCCAGACGTGCCAGTTCGTCGGCCAGGTGTTTTGGCGGAACGTGGTAGTGGTTGACCTCGAGCAGCGCGTGAGACACGAGGTGCACCTGGCCGATGGCGATACCTTGCGAGACGGGCAGTCCGTGCAGCGTAAACGCCATCGTCTATTCCTCTTCGCCGAAGCGGTCTGCAATCAGTGCCTTGATCTGTTCGAGTGCGTTCTCGGCGTCGACTCCGGCGGTCTCGACACTGATCGTCGCGCCCCGCGCAGCGGCGAGCATCATGACGCCCATGATGCTCTTTGCATTGACCCTGCGGCCGTTCCGCTCCAGCCAGACCTCGGCGCCGAAGCCGCTTGCCAGTTGGGTCAGTTTGGCCGATGCGCGCGCATGCAGGCCAAGTTTGTTGATGATTTCCACGTCCGCTTTGGGCATCTTGCGTCTCGCTCGACTTCCGGTTTCTGGTTTGTAGTGTGAGGTCAGGACTTGCTGCTTTACTTCATGTGCATCACCCCCTCGCAGCCGCCCGAGATGGCACGCTGTATGAGGGTGGAAAGGTCTTTTTCCCGGTATGTCAGGACGCGCAGCAACATGGGCAGATTCACGCCCGCGACGCCCTCGACCACGCCGGGTTTCAGGAGCTTGGTCGCGATATTGGACGGCGTTGCGCCGTAGATGTCGGTCAGTATCACCACGCCACGACCGCTGTCCGCCCAGGACACCATCTGCCGCGCGGTCGGCAGCAGGTCGAGCGGGTCGTCCTGCGCGGACACGCCCAGCTGAATGATATTGGCAGGGCGCTTGTTGAGCACATGGCAGGCACACTGAATGAGCGATTCGCCCAGCGTGGCATGAGTGATGAGAAAGATACCGATCATGTCGAAATCCGGTTGACCGGCCCTTATTCTATCCGAGACGACGGCTTGTGGCCCTGCGACGCGTCTTCGAGAATTTCGTCCGCGGTGCCGAAGCCGGCGACCGAGATTCTCTGGCCTGCGTTCAGAACGTCCAGTGCCTCAAGAATGACAGGCAGTTTGGGGTTGCGGTTGAGATAGATGCCATACACGCCGCGGCTGATCGGCACCGTGTCCTTAACGACAAACAGGTTGCCGGCGTCGACCTCGGGCTGGATGACACGGCCGGGCAGGAAGGCTGCGCCTCCGATGGCTTTCAGGTAGGCCAGCGCCATGGCGGAGTTCGAAACGGTGGTCATTGGCGCCGGTGCTTCGGGAAAGCGCTCACGGTGCTCGACCTCGAAGGCCTGCCCCCAGTCGATCATCACGTAACCCTTGCCGAGGGCCTCGGTGGCGGTCTGCCCTGGACTTGTGGACACCAGAAAAAGATCAATTTGTGTCAGCCGGGTTTCGGTCATCAGTTCGATGCGCGGGGGTTCGAGCATGACCACAACGTCGAGCAAGCCGTCGAACAGCCGCGAGATCAGGATTTCGGGCGCACCCGTTTCAACCGTCAGTGCGATGTCGGGACGCGCCCGGCGCAGCGCATGCAGCCAGCCATCCTGCAGAAAGATGTCCCACAGGCGCAGGCTGCCGGCGATGGAAAGTTGCGGGGTTTCGACGCCATCCTTGCCGACGATATGACGCGCACGACGCCACTCGGAGATGATCAGGTCGGCCGAATGCAGGAAGCGATGGCCTTCAGGCGTGATGCGCACGTCGCGACGTGTGCGATCGAACAGACGTGCGCCAAGCAACGCCTCAAGCTGTTTGATACGTGCACTGACTGCGGCCTGGGTGACGTGCAGCGATTCCGCCGCCGCACCGAAGTGCCGCAGACGATGAACTTCCACGAAGGTGCGGAGGAGGTCGATGTCCATTGATCAAAATTATTTGTTGAAGTGACAAAAATATATCGTTTTATTTGTTGGTTGTCGCCCTATACGATGATGGCTGAATTTGTTCTTCACCGTTCAACAGCGAAGGAGTTGCTATGAGCTTGAGCGTTTCGAAGTACCGCCCGCTGACCGTGGCTGCCAGTGTTCTGGCCGTTCTCTTTGTGACCGGGTGTGCAAGCAAGATGGGACCGCCGGTTGCCGAGCTGTCCTCCGCACAATCATCGCTTTCGCAGGCCGAGTCTGCCGGTGCGCGCACGCATGCGCCGCTGGAGTTGCTGACTGCCCGCGAAAAACTCTCGCAGGCCGAAGCGGCCATGCGCAGCGAAGACTTTGAGCGTGCCAAGGTACTAGCAGAGCAGGCCGCTGTCGATGCGCGTCTGGCAGAGGCCAGAGCCCGCACGGTGCGCTCGCAGCGTGCAGTCACTGAAGTGCAGGAGAGCATCGAGACCCTGCGTGGCGAACTGGATCGGAGGCCGAAATAATGAAAATTGAGCTGAACAAGACCAACAACAGTGCCCCGCGTCTGCCGACGGTGTTCTCACGACGCAGTCTGAGTGTGATTGCAGGGCTCCTGCTCGTCGCTGGCTGTGCCGGCATGCCCAAGGAAAACGCCATGCTGACCGATGCACGCGAGGCGTATCGCAGCGCAAGCGCTGACCCGCGGGTTGTGCGCAGCGCAGCGGTCGAGCTCAAGAGTGCGGAGCAGTCGCTGCGCGAGGCCGAGAGCATCATGAGCCAGGGCGGAGAGCTCGACATGGTCGAGCACCAGGCCTATCTCGCCCGCCAGCGCGTCAATATTGCGCTCGAGAAAGGACTGCAGGCGAAGGCTGATGAAGAAGTCGCCGCCGCTCAGCGTGTCCGCAGCGATGCGGTGATTGGGGCCAGAACGGACGAAGCCGAGGCCGCACGGGTCCGTGCCCGCGAACTTGAGCAGCAGTTGGCGGAACTGAAGGCAAAGCCGACCGATCGCGGCATGGTGCTGACCCTGGGCGACGTGTTGTTCGATACCGGCAAGGCCGAGCTCAAGCCGGGTGCGATGCGCACCATCGATCAGCTTGCCGCCTTCATGAACAGGCATCCGGCACGCACGGTGCTGGTCGAGGGGCATACGGACAGCGTGGGTTCGGCGGCCTATAACCGCAAGCTTTCCGAGCAGCGTGCAGATTCAGTCCGTTACGCCTTGTTGAACCGTGGCATTGCAAGCACGCGGATTGTGGTTCGTGGCCTGGGTCTCGATTACCCGATTGCGAATAACGCCACTGCAGAAGGGCGTCAGACCAACCGCCGGGTTGAGGTCATCATCTCCGACGAGTCCGGTCGCATCTCGGAACGCGCTCGCTAACACCACGAGCCTTTCCTTCAGCCCGACACATGCCTGATTAGGCTGTGTCGGGCTTTTCTGCGTTCAAGGGGCTAAGAGCGCCGCCCTTGCGCAATGCCGCATGCTTTGTCCCCGGTATCCGCCTATCATCGCGGATTGTTGTCTCTTTGCCGCGGAGTGTGTGCCGGTGGACCTTGTCCTCGTTATTACCGTGTGCGCCGTTGCGACCGTCCTGCTGTTCGACTACACGAATGGCTTTCATGATGCTGCAAACGTCGTCGCCACCGTCATTGCCTCGCGTGCGATGAGCCCGGCGCAGGCCGTATCGGTGGTCGCAGTCTTCGAGTTTCTCGGACCCCTGCTCGGGGGGACGGCAGTGGCCAACACGATTGGCGGTTTCGTTGATCTTGCGGGCGTGCCGGTCATGTTGTCTCTTGGGGTCTTGCTGGCCGGCTTGATCGGCGCCATTGGGTGGAACCTGCTGACCTGGTGGAAAGGCATCCCGTCTTCTTCGTCCCATGCGCTGGTTGGCGGGCTTGTCGGTGCGGTTGTGAGCTCGGCGGGTGTCGATCACGTGGTGTGGGGGTTTTCGGCGCTGGCTGAGGGCCATCTTTCGGGGGTGACCAAGGTCTTGCTGGCGCTGGTCCTGTCTCCACTGCTTGGTTTTTTTGTTGGCTACCTGATACACCGTTTTCTGTCCTTGCTGTTCCGCGCGGCACGACCGACCCTCAACCGCCATCTGCGGCTGTCCCAGTATGTGACCACCGCCGGACTGGCGTTTGCGCACGGGGCGAACGATGCGCAGAAGAGCATGGGCATTCTCACGCTGGTACTCTTGCTCGGCGGTTTCATTCCGAGCTTCGACGTGCCGCTCTGGGTCATGCTCGTGTGCGCCATCGCGATGACGGCAGGCGTGCTGACGGGCGGCTGGCGCATCGTGCGCACGCTCGGGTTCGCGGTGTACAAGGTGCGACCGCTGCATGCGCTCGATTCGCAACTCACCTCGGCCGCGGTCATCCTCTCCGCCTCGCTTGTGGGGGCGCCGGTATCGACAAGCCATGTCGTGGCCAGTTCGATCATGGGGATCGGCGCGTCCGAACGTCCGCGCAGCGTGCGCTGGGGCAAGGCGGGCGAGATCGTCGCGACCTGGGTGATCACGATTCCGGCCTCGGCGGCAGCCGGTGCCATGGTGCTGCTGCTGCTGCGCCCCTTGCTTTATTGAGGTCAGGACATGACAGAACCGACACGCTCCATCGTTTTTCGGGTGCTCGACCGCATCTTTCCAAAGGCGCCGGACTTTCATCGGCTGCTCACCGAACAGGCGCTGCAGGTGGTACATACCGTCACCCTGCTGGTGCAGTTCATGGAGCAGGCGACCCCCGCGGTCGCCAAACAGATCAAGGCCGATGAGCATGCTGCCGACCGCCTCAAGATTCACAATCTGCATACCCTGAACGAAGCGTTCTCCACGCCGTTCGACCGGGAGGACATTTACCGCGCGATCATGGATCTCGACGAGGTGGTGAATTACTGCAAGAGCACCGTCAACGAGATGGACGTGCTCGGCGTCGGGCCTGACCCTTACACGATGGAGATGGCGCGGGCCTTGCAGCAGGGGGTGAAGGCGCTGGCGACAGGCTTCTCAGTGCTGGCCAAACAGCCCGCACTGAGTGCGGAGTGCGCCGACGTCGGGCGCAAGGCTGAGCGCAAGGTTGAAAAGCTCTACCGCAAGGCGCTCGCGGAACTATTTCAGGGTGAGGACTACCTGAACATGTTCAAACGGCGTGAAATCTACCGCCACCTTTCGAACGCGGCGGACCGCATGGCGCATTGTTCGAACACGCTGCACGACATTGTCGTCAAGACTTGTTGAGCTGCGTTCGAGGCCGGGCAGTGCCAGCCGTGACGGGGAGCACAAACGCTGGAGCGGATTGCTTCATAATTGGCTGACGACACGATCAGGCCTTATGGCGAACTCGGGTGAGCGGCCGGGATGTCCCGAATGGCCTCCGAAGGGCCCCTGAATCATCATGAACACCACTGCGCCACCCGAAGGTGATCCCATCAACGCATTACATCTAGCGACTTCGCTGGCGGGTGCATCCGACCTTGTCTTCCTCAAGGACAGGGAAGGGGTGTTCCTTGCCTGCAATGCCCGCGTCGCATCGGTTTTCGGGCTCCCTGAAGCAGAGGTGCTCGGCAAGTGCGATTACGACCTGCTTCGTCCTGAACTCGCCGAGTCCATCCGTGCCGAGGATCGCGCCGTGATTCAGAGCGGTGAGCCTGCGCGGCACCGTGACTGGATCGACTTCGCTGACGGACATCGCGAACTGCTGGAAACGGTCAAGACGCCGATGTTCAGTGCCGATGGGGAACTGCTCGGTGTGCTGGGCGTTGCACGTGACGTGACCGCGCTGCATCAGGCTCAGGAGCGGCTCGCCGAGCGTGAGGAGGTCTATGGTGCCATCGTCAATCAGGCTTTGGATTCGATCCTGCTGTTCGATGCCGATAGCGGTGCCGTGCTCGAGTTCAACGAAGCCGCACATCGTAATTTCGGCTATGGCCGCGAGGTGTTCGACAAGCTCAATCTGAGCGATTTTGGGGCGGCTCTCGATCAGGCACGGCTTGTGAGACATATCCGGCAGGTCATCGCTCAGGGGGAGAGCGTGTTCACCACGCAGTACCGGAATCGCAGCGGTGAGCTGCGCGATGTACGGGTGAGTGCGCGCGCCTTGGCGCTGCGCGGGCGCCGCTGCGTGTCCACGGTGTGGAGCGACATTACCGCGAGCGCGCGGTCACAGCGCATGCTCGAACTTGCAAACAGCACGCTGGAGCGCGTTGCGCGCGGGGAAGCGCTGAGTGACACATTGCTGTACGTGACGACACTGCTCGAGGAGCAAAACCCGGACATGCTGTGCTCCATCCTGCTCATGGACGAGGACGGGATGCATCTGCAGACAGGGGCTGGTCCGAGCTTGCCCGACGCTTATTGCGAGGTCATCAATGGCGCGCGCATCGGTCCTGCGGCAGGCTCTTGCGGTACGGCCGCCTTCACCGCGAAATCCGTATTTGTCAGCGACATCGAGCACAGTCCGCTGTGGGTGGACTACGCAGAAATTGCGCTTGCTCACGGTCTGCGTGCGTGCTGGTCGGTGCCGCTGCTTGCCACCGATGGTCGCGTGCTGGGCACTTTTGCGGCCTATTACCGCACGCCGCGCGAGGCGGCCGAGCACGAACGCCAGCAGTTCGACAGCATCAGCCAGCTGCTTTCGATTGCGCTGGAGCGCCACCGCGAATCGTCGAGGCTTGCTGCGAGTGTCGAGGAGATGCGGCGTTGGTATGCGGTCACACTGGGGCGGGAGTCACGAGTGCTCGAATTGAAGGACGAGGTCAACGCCCTGCTGCGTCGCCTTGGGGAGCCGCCACGATACGGGAGTGAGCCATAGTGAAGCATGTCGATTTGGACTCACTGTTTCGTTCGGTTGTAGCGCAGTCGCTGGTTGCGATCTACGTGATCCAGGATGGGCGCTTTCGCTATGTCAATCAGGCCTTTGCCGCGATGTTCGGTTACGACTCGCCCACAGATGTGATGGATGGTGCAGAGATGAGCGCACTGGTCTCCGAGCGCGATCGCGGACTGGTACTCAGCAAGGTTGCGCAGCGCTTGTCCGGTGAGGTTCAGACATCGCACTACACGTTTGCCGGACTACGTCGCGATGGCGTCGAGGTTCAGGTGGAGGTGCATGGTAGCCGGGCGGAGTTCGAAGGCGCTCCGGCGGTGGCAGGCGTATGCCTGGACGTGACCCAGCGCCTCGAAGCCGAGCTTGCTGCGCGTCAGGCAAAAGGTGAAATGGCGCAGATGCTGCTGGATGCGGATCAGGCGCGTAAGGTGTTGCTGAGCGTGCTGGAGGATCAGCGGCGGGCAGATGACAGAATTCTGGAGCTCAACACGAACCTGGAGCAGCAACTGCACTACCAGCAGGCGCTGATCGACAATTTTCCGTTCCTGGTCTGGCTCAAGGATCGTGATGGTCGTTTTCTGGCAGTCAATCGCCAGATTGCCGAAGCATGTGGTGAGCCGGATCCGAAGGCGGTCAAGGGCAAGACTGATGCAGATCTGTGGCCGACAGAACTCGCCCGGCAGTATGTCGATGCTGACCGCGTAGTAATGGAGAGTGGCAAGTGCCTGTCGGTCGAGGAGCAGATTACGAGCCGAGGAGAACGGCGCTGGATTGAAACCTACAAGGCGCCGGTGCGCGACCGCAACGGCGGGTTGCTTGGTACGGTGGGTTTTGCGCGCGATATCTCGGATCGTCGCCGCGCCGACGAAGAACTTCGCCTGGCTGACCGCGTATTCAACAGCACGGTCGAGGGCGTTCTGGTGACGGACGCAAAGGGCTGCATCCTGACCGTGAACCCCGCTTTCGAAACGATTACCGGCTATCGCAAGGATGAGGTCCTCGGCGGCAATCCGCGCATTCTCAAGTCCGGCAGGCACCATGCGGAGTTCTATCGCGACATCTGGCGCAGCGTGAATGCCACCGGTCAGTGGCGTGGCGAATTGTGGAACCGGCGCAAGAGCGGCGAAATCTACCCGCAGTGGCTGACCATCAGCGTGGTGCGCGACAGCGACGAACTGATTACGCACTATGTGGCGGTGTTTAGCGACATCTCCACGCTCAAGGTGGCGCAGGAGAAGATCGACTTTCTCGCTTACCACGATTCGCTTACCCGCTTGCCCAACCGCATTCTGTTGCGTGACCGGCTCGAGCATGCATTGATGCGGGCGCGGCGCGACGATGGCGGGCTCGCCCTGCTGTTCTTCGATCTCGATCGTTTCAAGAGCGTGAACGACACGCTGGGGCATACGGTCGGCGATGAGTTGCTGATTGATGTCGGGAGTCGTATCAGCCGCCTGATCCGGTCCAGTGACACGCTTGCGCGTCTGGGGGGGGACGAGTTCGTACTGTTGATGGAAGACGAGACAGACGTGCGGCAGGTGACAACCGTCGCGCGCAAGATGCTCGACATCTTCTCCTCACCGCGCACGGTCGGCGGGCATGCGCTGACCGTGACCGCAAGCATCGGCATCGCACGCTACCCTGACGATGGGGAAGATGCCGACACGCTGTTGAAGCATGCCGACCTGGCGATGTACGAGGCCAAGTCGCAGGGCCGCAACACTTACCAGTTCTTCTCGCAGGATCTGACCAGCGGGGCGCTTGAGCGCCTGGTCATGGAGAACGCCTTGCGCGGGGCGGTGGTGCGCAAGGAACTGGTTCTGCACTACCAGCCACAGATCGATTTTACCGGTGGCGGCCTGGCCGGGGTCGAAGCGCTGGTGCGGTGGCAGCACCCCGAGCTGGGGCTGGTCTCGCCGGGCAGGTTCATCCCGCTTGCCGAGGAAATGGGCATCATCGGCGAGATCGGCGAGTGGGTCCTGAACGAGGCTTGCCGGCAGATGGTGGCCTGGGACACAGAGGGATTTGAAGTTCCGCTGATCGCGGTCAATCTGTCGGCGCGTCAGATCGATCGTGATCAGATCGTACAGATTACCGACAGCGCCCTGCGGCGCAGCGGTCTTGCTGCCGACCGTCTTGAGCTCGAGGTCACCGAGTCGATGATCATGCGCGAGCCCGAGCGGGCGCTGGGTGTTCTTGAGGGGCTTCGTGCGCTGGGCGTCGCGCTGGCGATTGACGACTTTGGAACCGGCTATTCAAGCCTGGCTTATCTCAGGCGACTACCGCTCAACCGGTTGAAGGTCGATCAGTCGTTCGTGAACGATATCGGTCGCGATGCCAACGGTGAGGCGATCATTCGCGCGGTGATTGCACTGGCGCGCAACCTCGGTCTCCGTACGGTTGCCGAAGGGGTCGAAACTCAAAGCCAGAGCGAATTTCTGCGAACCGAGGGCTGCGACATCGGGCAAGGCTATCTGTATGACAGGCCCTTGCCCGCCCCCAGCCTGCGCGCAGGCTGGGGGCAGGGCAGGAAGGTGGCGGACTAAGGGAGTCCGGCCCCGGCGATTACTCGACGCCCTGGCTGGACAGATACTCTTCGTAGGTGCCGCGATAGTCGATGATGGTGCCGTCGAGCTTGACCTCGATGATGCGGGTTGCCAGCGAGGACACGAACTCGCGGTCGTGCGAGATGAACACCAGGGTGCCGGGGAACTTGTCCAGGCCGGTGTTGAGCGACTCGATCGATTCCATGTCGAGGTGGTTGGTCGGTTCGTCCATCAGCAGCACGTTGGGACGCGACAGCATCAGCTTTCCGAACAGCATCCGCCCCTGCTCGCCACCGGAGATCACCTTGACCGATTTCTTGACTTCGTCACCGGAGAACAGCAGGCGGCCGAGGGTGCCGCGGATCAGGGTCTCGACATCGCCGCCGACAGCGTCTGCGGTGATGCGGGCGTAGTCGGCAATCCAGTCGGTCAGGCTGCTGTCCTTGGCAAAGTCGGACGAGTGATCCTGGGCGTAGTAACCGGGCTTGGCCTTCTCAGCCCATTTCACCGCACCCTTCTGCGGAGTGAGTTCACCGATCAGCAGCTTCATCAGCGTGGTCTTGCCGACGCCGTTCTCGCCGATGATGCCGACCTTGTCACCGGCATCGATCGCCAGCGAGAAGCGGTTGATCAGCGGCTTGTCCATGCCATCGTAGGCGAAGCTGATGTTGTCGACCTCGCAGGCGAGGCGGTGCAGCTTGTCCTTCTCGTCGTAGTCGAAGCGGATCCACGGGTACTGGCGCGACGAGGGCTTGACGTCTTCGGGCTTGAGCTTGTCGATCAGCTTCAGGCGGCTGGTGGCCTGCTTGGCCTTGGACTTGTTGGCCGAGAAGCGGCGCACGAACTGCTGCAGTTCGGAGATCTTGTCCTTGGCGCGCGAGTTGGCCGAGGACTGACGCTCGCGGGCGATCGTCGCCGCTTCCATGTAGTCGTCGTAGTTGCCGGCGTACACGGTGATGGTGCCGTAGTCCAGGTCGGCCATGTGGGTACAGACCTGGTTCAGGAAGTGGCGGTCGTGGGAGATGATCACCATCGTGCAGTCACGATTGTTGAGCACGTCTTCGAGCCAGCGGATGGTGTTGATGTCGAGGTTGTTGGTCGGTTCGTCGAGCAGCAGGATCTCGGGGTTGGCGAACAGGGCCTGGCACAGCAGCACGCGCAGCTTCCAGCCCGGCGCGACGTTCTTCATCGGGCCGTTGTGCAGTTCGGTGCCGATGCCGACGCCAAGCAGGAGTTCGCCCGCGCGCGCTTCGGCAGTGTAGCCGTCGTACTCGCCGAACTTGCCTTCGAGCTCGGCGGCGCGCATGTAGTCGTCTTCGGTGGCCTCGGGGTTGGCGTAGATCGCATCCTTCTCGGCCATGCACGCCCACATCTGCTCGTGCCCCATCAGCACCACGTCGAGTACGCGCAGGTCTTCATAACCGAACTGGTCCTGGCGCAGATAGGCCATGCGCTCGTGCGGATCCTTCGACACGTTGCCGGCAGAAGGCTCGAGTGCGTTGCACAGGATCTTCATGAAAGTCGACTTGCCCGCGCCGTTGGCGCCGATCAGGCCGTAACGGTTGCCGTCGCCGAACTTGACGGAGACGTTCTCGAACAGGGGCTTGGCCCCGAACTGCATGGTGATATTGGCGGCGACGAGCACGGTAAATCCTGTTTTTCAGATAAAACAAAGCCTTGCATTATAGCGCAAGGCAGGTTGCACTGCAGCGAAGGATCGGGGCGGACTAAGGCGATGAGGTATCAGGGTCGAGCCACTTCTGCAGAAGCTGGGCATGCCCGGCCGCAGGGTCGAGGACGTAGGGGCGAAAGCCTGCGCGCTCGTAGGTGGCAAGCGCCGTGTGATTGTTCGACAGCACTTCCAGCGTGAGCTTGCAGCAGCCGCGATTGCGGGCCGCCTTCTCCGCCGCGCCGAGCAGGGCCTGGCCCACACCGCGGCGGCGAAAGTCCGCATGCACGACCAGGTCGTGCACGTTCAGCAGCGGTGCTGCGGTGAAGGTCGAGAAGCCCTCGAAACAGTTGATCAGGCCGCAGGGCGTGTTGCCGCTGAAGGCAACAAAAGCGACGAAGTCGTTGCGCTGCAGCAGGCGTTCGGCGAGCGTGGTGCGAACCGATTCAGCCAGCGGCTTGCCGCCGCCCATCGGGTCCCGCGCATAGTGATCGAGCAGGTCGATGAAGGCGTGGGCATGGGGGGCGTGTGCGAGGTCCAGTTCGGTAATATGGAGTGCAGTCGCAGCGCTTGTGTTTTGAGTGCGGGGCATCATTGGGTATGTGTTTTTCGTCAGGGCGCCGGCCCCGGATGTGAGCGCTGGTGCAGGTGGGTCGTGCAGCTCGCGACCGATGGACCAGGGGCGGGCGCTGCGTCGGGAAATTCTCGCTCTCTGGCTGCAGCTTGTCGAGCATTGTGTCCGTATTGCATGCTTGCGAGGCTCATATGCCATTTTCAGTATCGTGCGTTGGGCCATAGAATATGGAATCTCTTACGGCCTGCGCCTACATGTCTCGAACCTCACTTAAGTTGTATCTTGTCGAAGGCGGGATCAGGCTCATCTTTCCGCTGTTTGGCGTCGCCTTGCTGGTGGCAGGTATTTTCGGTGCGATCTCGTTCGGGGTGCAGCCGCTGTACGAGGCAATGCAGACGCGGCAGTGGATGCCGGTGCCTGCCACGCTCGAAGTCGCGTCGATCGAGTCCGCTGACTTCCTCCACAACAGGCCGCTGCCGGCGCTGAAAGTGCGCTATCGCTACACGGTCGACGCCGAAGACTTTGTCGGTTCCCGTTATGACCTGCACCAGGGGGTGGGTTACCACAGGGCGCTCAAGGCTGTGTTGCAAGAGATGGTCGTCGGTCAGGCGGTTACCGCCTGGATCGATCCGGCCGATCCGGGCAAGGTTGTGCTTGTGCGCTCGCTCAACTGGACGCTGCTTGCGATGGCCTTGCCCTTTGTCGCGATTGCACTGCTCGGCGGCTTTTTGTTGCTCGGTGGCATGGTGGCCTGGAATCAGGCGCGGCCGCTGGGCAGTCCCGGGGGCAGTTCGGCGCAGGAGGCCAAGCCCCGACGCGCCCGGTCGTCCAGGACGTAGGAATCAGACGAAACGCGCGACGAAGCAGGGCTGGGCCGGATTGGCGCCGGCTGGCAGCGCGAGCCGGATGCGGCGCCCGCTGCCCGGCACCATGTCGAGTGCAGCACCATCGGCATCTTCCATGTGCGTGCAGGTGGCGGTGAAATTGCCGTCAGGCTGCACGAATTCCAGCGTATCGCCGACGCCGAAACGGTTTTTCACCTCGACTTCGGCCAGCCCGCGCGCGCTATCGAAACCGACCATTTCGCCAACCAGCAGGCTGCGTCCCGATTCCGAATGACCCCGCAGGTAATTCTGGTGTTCGGGTGTGTGGTGGCGCTGATAGAAGCCATCCGTATAGCCGCGGTTGGCAAGGCCTTCGAGTTCGCCGAGCAATCGCAGGTCGAAGGGCCGGCCGGCAAGGGCATCGTCAATGGCACGTCGGTAGCCCTGGCTGGTGCGCGCAACGTAGTAGGGGCTCTTGGTGCGGCCTTCGATCTTGAGCGAGTCGACGCCGATGTCCACCAGTCGCTGTACATGCTCGATGGCGCGCAGGTCGCGCGAGTTCATGATGTAAGTGCCGTGCTCGTCTTCTTCGATCGGCATCAGCTCGCCCGGGCGGGATCCCTCTTCCAGCAGCCATGTCCGGTTTGCCTCGGCGTGTCGCGGCCCGCCGCCAAGTGCCGTGCCCACCGTGCCGAAATCACGCGGATTGCCCATTGCAGGGGCGCTGCTGCAGGTCTGAATGTCACCGCTTGCGGTCTCGGTGCCCGCGTGCACCTTGTAGTCCCAGCGGCAGGAGTTGGTGCAGCTGCCCTGGTTGGGGTCGCGATGGTTGAAATAGCCCGACAGCAGGCAGCGGCCGGAGTAGGCGATGCACAGCGCGCCGTGCACAAAGACTTCGAGCTCCATTTCGGGGCAGGCATCGCGAATCTCGGCGACTTCGTCCAGCGACAGCTCGCGCGACAGGATGATGCGCTTCACCCCCATCGACTGCCAGAAACGCACGCTCGCGTAGTTTGTGGTGTTGGCCTGTACCGAGAGGTGGATCGCCATGTCAGGCCAGCGCTCGCGCACCATCATCATCAGGCCGGGGTCGGCCATGATCAGCGCGTCGGGCTTCATGCCGATCACGGGCGCGATGTCGCGCTCGAAAGTGCGAACCTTGGCGTTGTGGGGATAGATGTTGGCAACCAGATAGAAGCCCTTGCCCGCAGCGTGTGCTTCGTCAATACCGGCCGCGAGTGCATCGAGCTTGTCGAAGCTGTTGTTGCGCACCCGCAGCGAGTAGCGCGGCTGGCCGGCATACACCGCATCGGCGCCATAGGCGAAGGCGGTGCGCATCATGTCGAGGGAGCCTGCGGGCGCAAGCAGTTCGGTCGGGCGGCGGGAGGCAGTCATGGCTGGAGGTGCAGGGCAAAGCGGTATTTTACGCATCGGCCCTTGCTGGCGCATCCCCGCAGGCGATTTGCCGTCGCCGATGCACCGTAATCGGGCGGTCTGGCAGTGAAATGCACGGTCAGTGTGCGGCTTCCGTACCTGTTTTGGGGCGCATGCACCGCCGTGTCTGGGGTGTTTGCACTGGAACGGTGCTTGCTTTCGATCCGCTATTCCGTCTGGAGGGATCATGGAAGCTTTCAAATCAAGCAGCGATGTCCTGTTCATTTTGTTGGGCGCCATCATGGTGTTGGCGATGCACGCAGGGTTTGCCTTCCTTGAGGTAGGCACGGTGCGCAAGAAGAATCAGGTCAATGCCCTGGTAAAAATTCTGACTGACTTTGCCGTATCTACGCTGGCCTATTTCCTGATTGGCTATGGCATCGCATACGGGGTCCATTTCTTTACCAGCGCCGAAACCCTGCTGGAGAAAAGCGGATTCGAGCTCACCCGCTTCTTCTTTCTGCTGACCTTTGCCGCAGCGATTCCCGCGATCATCTCGGGCGGCATCGCGGAGCGCGCGAAGTTCTACCCGCAGCTCGCAGCCACCTTTCTGATCGTCGGTTTCATCTACCCCTTCTTCGAAGGTGTCGCGTGGAATCAGGCGTACGGTGTGCAGGCTTGGCTCTCCGCAAGCTTCGGTGCGGAGTTTCACGACTTCGCCGGCTCGGTGGTGGTGCACGCGATGGGTGGGTGGATCGCGCTTCCGGCGGTGCTGCTGCTGGGTGCGCGTCATGGCCGTTACTCGCGCACCGGCGACATCTCTGCGCATCCGCCGTCCTCCATCCCCTTTCTGGCGCTGGGCGCCTGGATTCTGATCGTGGGCTGGTTCGGCTTCAACGTGATGTCTGCCCAGACCCTGGAGAAGATCACCGGCTTGGTCGCGATCAACTCACTGATGGCGATGGTCGGCGGCACGCTGGCAGCCCTGCTGATGGGCAGGAACGACCCTGGTTTCGTGCACAACGGGCCGCTTGCAGGTCTGGTTGCGGTCTGTGCGGGTTCTGACCTCATGCACCCGCTTGGTGCGTTGGTAGTCGGCGGGGTGGCCGGTGCCCTGTTCGTGGTGATGTTCACCCTCACCCAGAATCGCTGGAAGATCGATGACGTGCTCGGTGTGTGGCCGCTTCATGGCTTGTGCGGTACCTGGGGCGGGCTCGCTGCGGGTATTTTCGGCAGCACGGCGCTCGGTGGCCTCGGTGGCGTGTCTTTCATGTCGCAGTTGGTGATGACGGTATTCGCCATTGCGGTTGCCGTCGGCGGGGGCGTTCTGGTGTACGGCGTGCTAAAGCTCACGCTCGGGTTGCGCCTGGATCAGGAGGACGAATACATGGGGGCAGACCTTGCAATCCACCGCATCACTTCGACGGCGGAGCGCGAGTCAAACTGGTAAGGGCCGGGGGCCAGGGGCGACGGGCCGGAGTCGATGGCGCGAAACAGGTTTCGTTGCGCCCCCGGTGCACCCCGCCATGAACCATGTCATGAAGACAGGGCGCGGTGTTTGCAGCAGAATTGCGCCCTGTCTCAAGATTCGGGCGCAGGGCGCCTCAGTTCATGATCATCCCATTTCAGGCTTTGGTCTGCCCGCTCGACGGGGCCCGTCTGCACCGTAACGGTTCCGCATGGCGTTGCGCCGCCGGGCACACTTTCGACGTTGCCAGCCAGGGCTATACGCACTTGTTGCCGGTACAGCAGAAGCGTTCGCGCGATCCGGGCGACAGCAAGGAGATGGTGGCCGCGCGGCGACGCTTTCTCAATGCCGGCCCCTATCAGCCCATCGCCGCAGCGGTCGCCCGGGTGGCGCTGGAGGGCGTGGCTGCCAACGCAGAGCTCAGCTGCCTCGATGCCGGCTGTGGCGAAGGCTACTACCTGCGGCAGTTGGCCGCTGCAGGCGGCGAAGGGCAGACGCTGGCTTTGCTCGGGCTGGATATTTCAAAGTGGGCGGTGCTGTCTGCCGCAAAGCAGGACAAGCGGCCCAACTGGGTTGTGGGCAGCAATGCCAACCTGCCTGTGTTCTCGGGCACGCTGGACCGGGTGCTGTGCATGTTCGGTTTTCCGGTCTACCCGGAGTTCGCACGTGTGCTCAAGCCGGCTGGCATGCTGCTGCAGGTCGATTCGGGGCCGGACCATCTGCGGGAGTTGCGCGAGATCATCTATCCGACGCTCAAGCCTGAGCGCACGGGCGAAATGCCGACGCCTGAAGGCTTTGTCAGACAGTCTTCCGAGACCGTCCGCTACCGGCTGGATCTCTCGGGTAGCGAGCAGATTGGCGATCTGCTGGCGATGACGCCGCACCTGTATCGCGCGAGTGCTGAAGGGCGTGCAAAGGCTGCGGCGCTGACGGCGCTCTCGGTTACGGTGGATGTGCGCCTCAACGCCTTCATGCGACGGCCCGCATCGGCCTAAGCGCGCTTCGCTGTCCGGGCTTGAAACGGAGGCGCTTCGTGCCACTGCATTACGCCGCGCTCGAAGTCATAGTCAGCGATGCGCGTCAATGCGCCGCCGATATCCGCCGATTGGTAGCCGAACAGGCTGATGCGCTCGATGCGCAGATCGAGGGGCGCGTTGTCGGCGAAGCGGCTGAGTCGTTCATGAACCTGCGCGGTGGGCCACGCGTCGGCATAGAGGCCGACGGTCACGTGCGGGGTGTAGCTGCCGTCGGGATGCTTGAGCTCGCCGCCTGCCAGGCAGGTGCGCAGGCTGGCAATGTGCGTGCCTGCGTCATCGACTTCGAGGTAGGGCGCGGAGGTGAAACTGCTCAATGACCCGATCCGGATCCCGAAAGGGCGGGGACGTATGCGTTGCAGACCGGCGATTTGCCTGTGCAGGGCTTCGGCGCCAAAGTCGTCTGCGTGGCAGGGGTTGGTGCTGGGGAAACCGCACAGGCTCAGCGTGATGTGCGGCTGACGGGCGTAGTCGTCAAGGAGAAGCCCGGAAAGCTGGCGCTGTGCTGAGAGCACGCGCTGGCGCACCGGGGGCGTATCCACATCGAGCGCCCACAGGAGATAGCGCGGCCGGCCAAGATGCCACTCGGAGAAATCGCGCCTGACATTGCGGATGGTCTGGCTGGCGCCTGAAAAGGCCGGGGCGTTCACTGCGGACGGCGGCTCGACAAAAGATGCTCGCGGTGCACGTCGCCCCTCATTGCCCGCAACCGGCAAGCCAGTCGACGACGCCCCGGCCGGCAGCCCTGCCGCTGGCGAAGCAGGCGGTCAGCAGATAGCCACCGGTGGGCGCCTCCCAGTCGAGCATCTCGCCGGCGCAGAACACGCCCGGCATGGCTTGCAGCATCAGGCCGGACTCGGTGCCCTCGAAGCGGACGCCGCCCGCAGTGCTGATGGCTTCGTCGATGGGGCGGGTTGCACTGAGCCGCAGTGGCAGCGCCTTGATGCCGGCGGCAAGCTGGGCCGGATCGGCGAACGCGGCGGCGGAAAGGCACTCGCGCAGCAGGCCGGCCTTGACACCCTTGATGCCCGCCTGACCTTGCAGGTGACTCGCCATCGAACGGCTGCCGCGCGGACGGGCAAGATCGGTCGTCAGTCGCGCCAGGCTGCGTCCGGGCGCAAGGTCAAGATAGAGCGTGGCTTCGCCCTGTGCTGCAAGCGTGTCGCGCAGCGGGGCCGACAAGGCGTAGACCAGCCCGCCTTCGATACCTGTGGCGCTGATCATGCACTCGCCGCTGTGGGTGTGCGTCCGCCCCAGTGGGTCGGTGCACTGCGCCGCGAGCGACTTCACGGGGGCTCCGCCGAAGCGTTCGAGGAAGTGCGTGCTCCAGCCCGGAGTTTGCCCGTCGCCGCAGGAGACATCGAATCCACAGTTGGCGGGCCGCAACTCGGCCACATCGATGCCCTGTGTGCGCAGGGTTTCGACCCACGCGCCGTCCGAGCCAAGCTTCGCCCAGCTGCCGCCCCCGAGTGCGAGCACGACCGCAGTGGCCGTAACACTGCGCTCGCCGTCGGGTGTGGCGAAGCGCAATACCTGAGCGGACGCGTCCGGGGACTGCCCCCAGCCGAGCCAGCGATGCCGTACGGCAAACCTCACCCCGTTCGCGCGCAGTCTGGCCAACCAGGCGCGAAGCAGGGGCGCTGCCTTCATTTCCTTTGGGAAAACCCGTCCCGAGCTGCCGACGAAGGTTTCGATGCCGAGTGCAGCGGCCCAGTCGCGAAGCGCGGTGGGGCCAAAGGCGTCGATCATCGGTGCCAGTTCGCCCGAGCGCGCGCCGTAACGCGACAGAAAGTCGGCGCTGGCTTCGCTGTGCGTGAGGTTGAGGCCGCCGCGTCCGGCCAGCAGAAACTTGCGTCCCACCGACGGCATCGCATCGAAGACGGTGACGGCAATGCCATGCGTGGCGAGCACCTCGGCAGCCATCAGTCCGGCCGGCCCGCCACCAATGACGGCGACGAGCGCTTCAGCCTTGATCATGTCAGGTCTGGTCCGACGGGAAGCGGCGGCGGAAGCCGTCAGGTACCGGGGAAATCTTGCGCGCGGTGTAGTCGAAGAACACGATGCCGGTCTTGCCGCGCGCAACCTCCCGCCCCGAGGCGAGGTCGGTCATGCGCCATTGCAGATCACAGCCGTACTTGCTGAAATCGGCCGCGCCCATGGACACCACCATCGTTTCCCCATGGAAAGCTTCGGATTTGTACTGCAGCGCCGCGTCGGCAACGATGATGCCGAGCCCCTCGACGCTGAGTTCGGTGTAGTCCATCGACTTCAGGTAACGCACCCTCGCTTCGCTGACGACGGTGAGCAGCAGGGCGTTGTCGAGGTGGCCGCCATAGTTCATGTGACTCAGGTAGAGCTGAATCTCGCAGGAAAAGGGCAGCGTGTCCGGGAGGTCGATCTGAATGCGGGGCATGTCGTATTCGCTCCGCAGAAGGCGGGCGCAGAAATTGGCGGTCGTCGACAGTAGCGCCCGCGGTGCAGCAATTCAAGCCCGGCAGGGGATGGCGCGGGCTTCGGTGTGCGGCCCGACGGTTGCTGAGCACCGCCGTCGGGCCGTGGAAATGCTCAGGCCTGCGGCGGAATGCGCAGCATCTGACCCGGGTAGATCTTGTCGGGGTGGCCGAGCATCGGCTTGTTGGCCTCGAAGATCACCATGTACTTGTTTGCATTGCCGTAGTAGGTCTTGGCGATGCCGGACAGGGTGTCACCGCGCACCACCGTATGGAAGCGGCCCTCGGGCTCGGGATTGAGCACGGTGAGCTTGTCTTCGACTTCGGCGACGCCCGAAACGTTGCCTGCGGCCAGCAGGATGCGCTCCTTGCTTGCCTGGTCCGGCGTGGTGCCACTGACCGTCACCGTGGCGCTTGCGCCGTCGAAGCTGATGGCAATCTCGGGCGTGAGCAGCTTGAGCGTGTCGATGTAGTGGCTGATGGCCTCGGCTGCCTTGGTGTTGGCAAGCGCGTTGGCTTCAGGGCTGGGGGCGGCCGCGGCGGCTTCCTGGGCGGCCTTGGCTTCGCCGGTACCGAAGAGCTTTTCCCCTGCATCCTTGATAAAGCTGAACAAACCCATGCCAATCTCCTTGTGCGAATTGAAAATGCAAACCCTACATGAAGTCAGTTGCCTCATGTGTGTCGGGTAAATATTCTCACAAAACGATGTTTCGGTCTGTGCACTGTTCGACTGTTGCAGTGCGCAAATCGAATCGCAAGATCACGCGTATCGGTTAGACTTGCGCGCGGATTGCCAAACAACACAATGACTTGAGCGGGAGTAAAGCATGTTTGATCAGGAAGACGGCGAACTGAATGTTGTCATGGGGGTGCTTTTCGGCGTCATCGCGCTGGTGATCGCCTTTGTGATCGGCCTTGGCGTGCATTCGATGAGCCGCAGCGGGGCTGCGCCGACGACTGTCGAGGCGTCTGAGGGCGGGATGGAAGTGATTTATGCCGAGGTCGAGGAAATCGGTGAGCCCATGCTCAAGGTTTACTTTGAGTCTGGCGTGACCGATCTGCCTGCCGAGGCTATCGAGGCGCTGGCCCCCGTGCTGGGCGAACTCGAAGCACGCACGGATGCGCTGGTGCTGCTGTCGGGGTTTCACGATGAAACCGGCGCTGCCGACGTGAACGCCGAAGTGGCAAAGAATCGCGCACTGGGTGTGCGTGAGGCGCTGCTGGCGGCTGGTGTGCCGGCCGAGCGGGTGCTGATGCGTCGTCCGACTGTCGCGCTCGGCGGCAGTGATGCAGACGAGGCGCGTCGCGTCGAGGTTCGGGTTCAGTAATACAGCCGTGCGGTAAGCGGGCAGGGCGCCTGTTTTCGGGGCGCCCTTTTTTATGCCCCGATGATTGCGGCAGTGTTGCTGCCTGCAGCCTCCGCATCCCGCACCTGCAACAGCGCTTCCACCGCCTCGATCTGCATCGGGCGTGCGAACAGAAACCCCTGAAAATGATGACAGCCGTTGTCGTTCAGAACGCCCCTTTGCGCCTCAAGCTCCACGCCTTCTGCGATGACCTTCAGATCCAGCGCATGGGCAAGCGCGATGACCGCCTTTACGATCGCAAGTCCGCTGGTGCTGTCAGGCAGGTTCTTCACGAACGAGCGGTCGATCTTGAGCTGATCGAGCGGCAGGCGCTGCAGATAGGACAGTGAGGAATAGCCGGTGCCGAAGTCGTCGATCGAGAAACGGATGCCGCGGGCCCGAAGCCGGCTCATGCGCTCGATGGCTTCCTCCATGTCGTCGAGCAGCAGGGATTCGGTGAGCTCCAGGGTCAGGCGGTCGGCCGGCGCGCCGCTGCGGGTGAGGGCGTCCAGCACCTGCTCGACGAACGCATCGCTGTAAAGCTGCTGGGCGCTGATGTTTACCGCAATGCTCAGCGTCTGCGTGGAGGGGCGTCGGGCCCACTTCGCCAGCTGATCGCAGGCAATGTTCAGCACATGCAGGCCGAGTGCAGGCATCAGGCCCGCGCGCTCGGCGACGTGGATGAACTGGTCCGGCGAAACGAATCCGCGCTTCGGGTGTTGCCAGCGCACCAGCGCCTCCACGCCGAGCATTGTTCCGCGCTGGTCGTACTGAGGCTGGTACAGCACCAGAAACTCGCCTGCTTCAGTGCCGAGACGAATCTCCTCCTCGAGACGCAGGCGGGCGGTGACGGTTTCCTGCATTACCGGATCGTAGAAGCAGAGCCGGTTCTTGCCCCGGTGCTTTGCTTCGTTCATGGAAAGGTCGGCCTGTTTCATCAGCTCTTCGACCGAGCGCTCATGGTCACGGAACAAGGCGATGCCAACGCTCGCGCTGCTTTGCTGGGTGTGTCCCTCGAGCGTATAGGGCGCCTTGAGCGCAGCCAGTGCGCGCATGCCGATGTTCTCCGCGACCTGGCGCGCAGCATCCTCATCGCCGTCGAGCTCGTCCACCAGAACGACGAATTCGTCGCCCCCGAAGCGCGCCACCGTGTTGGACTCGCCCGCCACGCCACACAGCCGTTTTGCCGCCTGTTGCAGCAGGACGTCGCCATTGTGGTGCCCGAGCAGATCGTTGATGTTCCGGAAGTCATCGAGATCGATGAACATCAGGGCGCCATAGCGCGAAGAGCGGGCACTCAGGGCAAGGGCCTGCCCGAGCCTGTCCATCAGCAGTCTGCGGTTGGGCAGTTGCGTGAGATGGTCGAAGAAGGCAAGGGTGCGGATCTCTTCTTCGGTGGACTTGCGCAGCGAGATATCGGTCAGCGCCGCGACGTAATGCGTTACCTGGCCGCGTTCGTCGCGTACGGCATTGATTGACAGCGCCTGTGGGTAGGTCTCGCCATTCTTGCGCCGGTTCCAGACCTCACCCTGCCAGGTGCCCGTGCCCAGCAGCTCATCCCACATGGCCTGGTAAAAGGCCAGGCTGTGCCGGCCCGAACCCAGCATGCGCGTTTTCTTGCCGATTACTTCGGCTTCGCGGTAACCGGTGATGTCGGTGAATGCGTTGTTGACGCGCAGCATGACGGTATCGGCATCGGTAATGATCATGCCCTGTTGCGATTCGAAGGCGATGGCCGCAATGCGACGCTCCTGCTCGGCCGCCACGCGCTCCGAGATGTCCCGGGCGAGAAAGAGAACTGCCGGCCTGTCCTCCGGTCGGGTTTCGAGAACCTGGCAGCGTCCTTCGAAAGTACGCGGTCCGGCAAGTGTTTGCAGGTTGTACTCGATGCTTTTAGGCGAATCCTCATCCAGTGTGCGCCGGATGAGTTCGAGGAAGCGGTCTGCGTCCTGTGCCGGCAGGACGTCATGCATGCGCTTCCCGATCAGCCCGTTGATATCGGCGACGAGCAAGCGCTCATTCTGCGAGATGACTTCAACATAGCGACCGTCTTCATCCAGCACCAGCACGAGATCAGGCATGGCGTGCGCGATTGCACGCAGCCTGGCCTCGCTCCCGGCAAGTGCCCGTTCGGTTTGAATGCGGTTATCCAGATCCTGAAGCAGCATCCCCAGCAATGCCGTAGCGGGTGCCAGTACCAGCAGGTAGGGCAGCGCAAGCGCCTCGAAGAAGGCGCTTCTCTGCTCGGCCGGCAGCCCCGCGAACAGGAGCAATGCGACGAGGTGCACGATGACGCCGAAAATCAGGAACTGTGAAGGGCCGCGTGATACCCATCCCTTGCTTGCTGCGGCACGATAGGCCAGTCCGAGCAGCATTGAACTGCAGATGATGCTGACGCCGGTCAGCGCACCCGTACCGCCCAGAAGAGTGCGATAGGCGGCGGCAATCAGCATGGCCACCGAGCCCACCAGTGGCCCGCCGAAGAATCCCGCCATGGCGAGCACGGCGGAGCGGCCGTCGACGATCACCCCTGGACTGAAGTTGATGGGCGTCATCATGCCGATCACGCAGATCCCGCCATAGATGACGCCGGCACTGATGCGTGCAGCGTGCGGATGGTGTCCGAGCAGGCGCGTGTTGATGCCCTGTAACAGGCAGAGTGAGAGCAGGAGAACCGCCGTTTTGACGAGCTCTAGGATCATTGGGGGCCTTTGGGGGCGCTTGCAGGGCGGGCGCTCGAAAAGTGGCGGGCCAATTGACGGCAGAGGGGGCTCACTATAGCGAAGGCGCTAGGGTGCGGAACGGGAAAATATCACACTATGGCAGTATGGGTAATCTCCCGCTGCGGGCATCGAAGGCGCAGGCGCTGCAGGTGCTCATGCCGGGGCCGATGCGGTGTGGATGATCACCGTATTGCGCCCCTCCTTCTTTGCGCGGTACATGGCGTTGTCCGCGTTCTTGGACAGTTCGATCAGGTCCTGCCCGCTTTCCGGGCAGAGGGCGATGCCGATGCTGGCGGAGATGCTGATCGATGCGTGGTTGATGATGAATGGCGCACCGACTGCGATGCGGATCTTTTCTCCGACCGCCATGGCATCCTCGGCGCTCTGAATGTTCCGCAGCAGGACAACGAATTCGTCTCCGCCGATGCGCGCGGCGGTGTCGGACTCGCGGATGGACTTGCGCAGGCGCGCGCCGATCTCTTTCAGCAACTGGTCGCCGACGGCGTGTCCATGTGCGTCGTTCACTGGCTTGAAGTCGTCGAGGTCGATGAACATCAGTGCCAGCCGGGTCTGATCCCGGCGGACCGCGGCAAGGGCAAGCGCCATGCGATCGGCGAACAGCGCACGGTTGGGAAGGCCGGTCAGCGGGTCGTGCTGCGCAAGATGCTCGAGGTCCTGCCTGCTCTGGTGCAGCTCTGACAGCTGCTGGCGGATCTGATCGCGCAGTTGCTTGAAGCTGCGGGCGAGCACGCCGATTTCGTCCTCCCGCTCCAGCGGGAGCCCGTGCGCCTGCCGCTCGTCGGAAAAGCCTTGAACCGCTGCGCTCATCAAATTGATCGGACGGGTGACGGCACGCGCCACAAGGACTGCAAGCAGCGCGCAGACCAGGCAAAGTCCCAGCACGATCTGCAGGATGACGACGCCCAGCGCGTCTGCCTTGTGCAGGACCGAGGCCAGCGGCTGCGCCAGGCCCAGGATGAGATTGCGCTCGTCCGAGCGGATGGCGACGCCCTGTTGTATGAAGGCGGCAACCATCGGGTAGTCGGCGTAGTTGCCCTGTGTGGCTTCGATGAGTACGTGATCGGATTTGCCTGCAACGAGGTCGGCTGTCAGCGCAAACGTGTCCTGTACGAGGATGCGCCTCCCCCTGTCGAAGCCGAAGGTCTGGCTGCGGTCGGGGTGGATGAGGAAGTCGCCCTGACCGTTCGCGAGAAAGAGCTGAAACTCCGGTGGCAGTCCGGCAGCAAGCTGTGCAAAGACGCCGTTCAGATCGACATTGATCACGATCACCCCGAGTGCGACCTTGCCGGCATCTACAACCGGCATTGCAAGCTGGGCAGTGGGCTCCTCCTGACCCGCATGTGAGCCACGCTCGTGATTGATGACGAAGCGCGAGAGGTAGGTCTCGCCCGGGCCTCCCTTCAGCGATTCGAAGACGTATGCGTAGTGGCCTTTTTCCTGCAGGTCGTCGCCGTCGATGCGTAGCAGGCTGTCGCCGCTACGGTCGATGCGGACGCGTTCCGCGCCGAAATCTGCGGCAGAAATAAGCCGGATCTGGAAGTAGTCCGGGTTGGCCTTCATCAGGAGTTTGAACAGGGTGGCCAGCTGGTCGGCCGACTCGGTGTCGTTGGGGTCGAGCGCGCCGAGGGCCGAAGGGTGGGTACTCAGCACCTTGAGGTTGCGCGAGATTTCCTGACGGGCGACGATGATTCTGCTTGCGAGTACCTGCGTCGAGGTCAGAAGTTCGTCCTTGGCCGACTGGATCAGGAGATCCCGGCTGGCATTGTGTGCATAGAAGCCGGTCAGCCCCGCTGCCAGCATGCCGACCAGCGCCAGGAGCAGGGCGAGGCGTGCCGCGATGCCAAACCTCATGGCGCGAGCACCCTCGATGCACGGTCTCCCGACATGATTCGCCCCCACAGCTGATTGCGCAGCTCCGCGCTCTCGACGGGTTCGAGCCAGATCAGCCGATCCTCATTGCCGGAACTGCTGGCGGGCCGGGTCGTACTGGAAAGCCCCTGGCGATTGTTGAGTACGGCGCCCGGGCCTTCCTCTAGCAGATAGTTGATCCATGCCGTGGCGAGCCCCCTGTTTTTGCTGTTGCGATGAATTGCCCAGCAGTCGAGCCATGCGAGTGCGCCCTCACGCGGGATTGCGTAGCCGACGTCCGCACCTGCGGCGCGCAACAGCTGAAGCTGCTGCGATCCGAAGTTTGCAAACAGCAGGGCTGCCCGCAGGCGGATGAACATGTCCGCCGACTCCTGAGGTTGCGTGTAGAAACTCAATACGTTCCGGCGCAGGGCGATCAGGCGCTCGACAGCAGCAGGCCAGTCCTGCTCCCGGAGCTGAAAGAGTGAAGGCAGCCCGAGCGACTGTGCGGCAAGGGAGAAACTGTGAGCGCCGCCGTCATAGGTGAGGATTCTCCCGCGGTAGCGCGGATCCCACAGGACGTTGATCGAGTCCGGCGCCGTTTCGAACTGCCTGCGGTCGTAGATCAGCCCCATCTCGGCATAGGTATATGGAATGGCATACGCCTTGCCGTCATGGACGATGCCCGGAATGTTGTCGAGATCGCGAAAGCGGGGCAGCTGGCGTGAGCGGTTGGAGAGAGCGGCAGTGTCGATCGGCAGGACGAGGCCCTGGCGGATATAGCGCTGCAACTCAGCGGTATTGACTGCAAAGACGTCGAAAGATGTTGGGCCGTCCCCGTTCGCCCGTCGCCACAGGGATTCGTCGGAGTCGATGACGGTCACCTCGACCCTGCTGTCCGTGCGTCGCTCGAAAACTTCCACGACGTCTGGGTCGGCATAGCCCGGCCAGGCGAGCACCCGCAACACGTCAGCTGCCATGCCGGGCGAGGTGACCACCATGGCCAGCATCAATGCGAGTTGCCGCAGGCTGCAGTGAAACCGGTGCATCCGAGTGATTCCGCCCTTAGTGATATGCGCAAACGAGTGTAGCGCAGAACACCCGCGCTGACGCCCCGTCCTGAGCCGGTCTTGCAGGTGTATGCGAGCAAGCCTGCCAAAAATCAGTCACGGGAGCGCCATCGAATGCCTCCAATGCGTGTCACAACCCTGGCGGTCCGAGCTCCTGAAAATGAGTATTCGCCGCAATCTTGGATTCCAGCTTCTGATCGCAGCGATCGCGCAGCCGGGCGGGCGAGCGCTGCGGCGGATCAGAACCCGGCTGTGGCGGACACGACCCGGGGAATCTCCGACCAGATGGCCGGTATCGCCAATCGTCTTCGGATCGGGCGCGTCCTGTATCCCCAGGCGAGCTGAAGGTGCGTCGGTGCCTGCGCGACATCATCGGCGTGTGGCGCGGGACGCAGGGGTTCAGTGCCGGGTCTGGCTGGTCGCGCGGGATTGTTCCAGGCGGCTCTTCACCCAGGCGGCACCGGGCTGGGGGCGTCCGTGCAGATAGCCTTGCTGGATCAGTCCGGGGAAGCGCGTCAGAAACTCGCTGTGCTCCCGGGTTTCGACGCCTTCGGCCACCGTCTCTATATTCAGGATGCCGGCGATCGACTGAATCATTTCAACAAGCAGCGCATCGTTGGCATCTGCGGGCGCATCCCTGATGAAGCTCTGGTCGATCTTGAGTTCGTGAATCGGAAGGCGCTTGAGATAGGCCAGGCTCGAGTAGCCGGTGCCGAAGTCATCGATCGAAAAGCACACGCCCATGGCGCTGATGGCCTTCATCTTTGCCACGACGTCGTCCATGTTGCGGATCATCAGGCTTTCGGTCACTTCCAGCATCAGCAGATTCGGGTTGATGGTACTGCTCTCGAGAAGCCTCCGGATATCGTCGACGAAGCTGGCCTCGATGAAATGGCGCGGACTGATATTGACCGAAATGCGCAGGGGGCACGCGTTGCGTTGCATCTCGCCGATGAGTTCACAGGTGCGGCGAAGCATCCACCGGTCGAGCGCGACGATGAGAGGGGACTCTTCTGCGACCGAAATGAATTCCGCGGGGAGAACCAGGCCGCGCTGGGGGTGCTCCCAGCGCACCAGGGCTTCGGCGCCAACCACGACACTATCGCTATTGACCTGGGGCTGCAGGTAGAGGCGCAGCTGATTCTGCTCGATCGCCAGCTGCAGGGCCTGCGCAAGTTCGAAGCGCTGTCGTGCCTGCTGGGCCATGGACTCTTCGAAGAACACTGCCCTGTTCCCGCCGTCGAGCATGGCGCGGTGGCGGGCGGTGTCCGCGCTTTGCAGCACCTGCAGCGGAGTTTCGTCCGTGTTGGCCGGAAAGATATGGATGCCGATGCTGCAGGTGAGAAGGAAGGTCTGGCCCCCGCATTCCAGCGCTTGCGCAAGTGCGCTTCGAAGCTCTTCAGCGATTAACAGCGAATGACGGGTGACATCGTCCAGTGACTGCTGTCGCGGGAAAAGCAGAATGGCGAACTCATCTGCGGCCAGGCGCGCTACGGTATCGTCGGAACGCAGCACGCTTGCGATGCGTCTTCCGACCTCGCACAAGACGCTGTCGCCGGTTTGCAGCCCCTGCGCATCATTGATCGCCTTGAAACCGTCGATATCGAGCACCATAGCCGCCGTATGGGTCGTGCTGCTGCGGCAGGAGCGCAGGGCGATGTCGAGACGATCGAGGTACAGCATGCGGTTCGGCAACTGCGTTAGCGAGTCGTGCCAGGTGAGGAAGTCGATCCGCTCCTGTGTCTGCTTGATGCCGGAGATATCGCTGAATACCGACACGAAGTGGGAGACGCGCCCTTCGTCATCGTAGACGGCACTGATGGTGCGCAGCTCAGGGTAGATTTCGCCGTTCTTGCGGCGGTCGAGCATCTCACCGCTCCAGTGACCGCTGTCATGCAGACGCCTCGAGATTTCGCGATAGAAGTCGGCGGCGTGAAGGCCGGATTTCAGGAAATAATGGTCCTGATTCACGGCTTCTTCGGATGAATAGCCCGTGATGCGGATGAACGCACGATTGACGGCTTCGACCTGACCATCGGCGTTCGCCACGATGATGCCTTCAGCCGTACTCGCGAAGATGCGGGCAAACAGCTCCTGACGGCTTCGTGCGAACTGCAGTTCGGTTGCCGTCTGGTCCAGCGCGCGGTTGGTGCGATCGAGATCGGAGATCTTCTCGTTCAGTCTGGTATTGGTGTTGAACAGCTGATCCAGCATGCCCCGCATGGTCATGTGGGTGCGAACCCGGGCGCGCACCAGCGCGACTTTAAGTGGCTTGTGGATGTAGTCCACCGCACCGAGTTCGAAGCCGTGTTCTTCGGAGGCGACGTCGGTCAGCGCTGTGATGAAGATGACCGGGATGCTGCGGGTTTCAGGGTTGCTCTTGAGGTGCAGGCAAACTTCGTAGCCGTCCATCTCCGGCATCATGATGTCGAGCAGAATGATGGCGGGCCTCTCGCCCTCCCTGAGGAACTGCAGCGCCGCTTTTCCGCTGTTGGCAACGGCAACTTCGTAGTCGGAGCGCAAGGCCTCGATGAGGAGGTGCAGGTTGCTGCTTTCGTCATCGACCAGCAGGACGAGCGGACGCAAGGGTTTGCGCGGTCTCTGCGTATCAGCAGAGTCTTTTGTTGCGAGAGTGGAATTCGACGAGGTTTCGCCCATTGTGTTTGGCCCGGTCCGGCTTTGCTCTGCGATACGGATAACGGATTCCGCATGCATGAATCCATCAGTCTGCATGTTACTTCAGCCCTGCCTCAGCGTCATGCCGATCGAGTGGGTTGGTGCGAAAAATATGCGAACATTTGGTATTCGAATGTGCTGATTGCCGGGCGCTTCGCTTATCCGGTCAGTCTGGCCCGGAGTTCGCTCGTCGTGATGAGTGCGGCGGCGATGTCGAAGTTGTCGATCTGCCGTAACAGGCCGGACAGCAGGGCGTGGTGCGCGTCATGGCCGAGATGTGATGCGAGCGTCTTCAGCAGGGGTTCGGGCACCAGCCGGTTGCGCCGGAGCAGCTCATCGATGTGGTCGAGATCGGACAGCGCCTTCTCCGGATTGGCGCAAGCCACCTGCTGCGGGGCGTGCTGAGCCGGGAGCGTGCCGTCGATGGTGGCCAGCAGCTTTGTCAGCATGTCGATCGTCCTGTCGGCGGCATCGGCGTCGCCTTGTGCCAGCGCCACCTCGAGCTGCCCAGCGGTCGTCTGGAGCTGCGTGGCGCCGACGTTGCCGGCCGCGCCTTTGAGTGTGTGCGCAAGGCGCACTGCCGTTGACAGATCACCGTCGGCGAGTGCCGCGCGAAAACGCTGCGCCCAGTCCGCAAAGTCGCGTGAAAAGCCCCGGATCAGACGCACGAGCAGCGCCCTGTCGTGGGCCAGCCGGTTCAGCGCTGCCTTGAAATCGAAGCCGTCCATGTGCATGGGCAGCGCGGCCGTTGCTGCAGGCGTTTGCGCAGGCGCGGCCGCCGCTGCGGTAGCGGGCGGGCGGGCAGGGACCCACTGCAGCAGGACCTTGAGCAACACGAGCGTGTCGATCGGTTTGCTGATGTGTGCGTTCATGCCTGACTGTTCGCTTGCCTTGCGGTCGTGGTCGAAGGCCGCTGCGGTCATGGCGATGATGGGCAGCGTTCGGCCCCAGTCGCTTGCGCGGATCTGCCGGGTGGCTTCGAGGCCATCCATTTCAGGCATCTGGATGTCCATCAGGATGGCATCGAAGTGCCCGCTTTGTCCTTTTTCGATGGCCTCGCGCCCGTTGTTCGCGAGTGTGACCTCCAAACCCATTTTGGACAGAACGGCCTCGGCAACCTCCTGGTTGGTGAGGTTGTCTTCTGCCACCAGAATCCGCGCGCCGTGAATCGGGCCTGCCTGCTCGAACAGGCTGCTGCCCGGCAGCGTATCCGGAAAGGGGCGGGGGGTGGAGAAGCCGTGCATCTGGACATTCGCAAGCACGTCGAAAAGCCGGGACGCGGTCACGGGCTTGGTCAGAACCGCATCGGTGTATTCGGCTGCGGTGGCTTGCGGCATGGACGGATGGTCGTGGGCGGTCACCATGATGATGATTGGCGTAAACGGCAATCTTCCGTCGCTGCCTGCCTGCCTGATGGCCTGCGCGAGGGCGAGACCGTCCATGTCCGGCATCTTCCAGTCGATCAGGGCAAGCCTGAACGGGTGCCCGTCCGCGCCGGCGGCCAGCACCTTGCGCAGCGCCGTTTCAGCATTGGCTGCGGTATCTGGTTCAAGCTGCCATTCGGAAAGGTATCCGCTCAGTACACTGCGGACGCTCTCGCTGTCGTCTACCACCAGTACCCGTTCGCAGTGCAGATGAATGTGCCGGGCATCTGCAGGGCGTGTCGATCTGGATAGCGCCGCGGTGAAATGAAAGGTGCTGCCTTCGCCCTGCGTGCTGTCGACGCCGATCGTTCCACCCATGAGCTCGACCAGGCGCTTGCAGATCGACAGCCCGAGACCGGTGCCGCCAAAGCGCCGGGTGGTGGACGTGTCGGCCTGGGTAAAGGGCGCAAAGATCTGCGCGCATTGCTCGGGTGTCATGCCGATTCCCGTGTCCTGCACCGAGAACCGCAGCACGAGTTTGCCGTCGCTGTGCATCGTGCATTCGATACGGATCCTGATGAGGCCGCTCGTCGTGAACTTGATCGCGTTTCCGACCAGATTGTTCAGGACCTGGGTCAGGCGCATCGCATCGCCTTCGAGCATCGCCGGTACGTCAGGCGCGACGTCGAAAACCATTTCCAGGCCTTTCTCCGATGCGGGTACTGCAAACAGATCCGACACCCGCTCCAGCACGTCGTCCAGGCGGAAAGGCTCGTGCTCGATCTCGATCCTGCTCGCCTCGAGCTTGGAAAAGTCGAGGATGTCGTTGAGCACGTTCATCAGGCCGTGAGACGCACTTCGGATCTTGTCCAGATAGTTGCGCTGATGGGCGCTGAGCTCGGTGTCGTCGAGCAGTTGCGAGAGCCCGAGAATCGCATTCATCGGGGTGCGGACTTCATGGCTCATGTTGGCGACGAAGTCCGATTTCGCGTGGCTGGCATCCTCCGCCTGCCGCGTGCGCTCGGCCAGTGCGACATTGAGCTGTTGCAACTCGACCTGGGTCAGCTTCATCTGCGTGATGTCGGTGACCAGTACCACCAGCCCGCGCACGACACCATCGGCAAGGTCGGGGATGTAGTGTGTCATCGCGTAACGGACATCGTCTTCCGAGCCCTTGGGCAGGACGTGTTCGAACTGCTGGATGTCACCTTTCAGCGCGGCCCTGACCTGCGCCTCGTGCTTGTCGAAGAAGGCCTCACCCATCACCTCGCGCATGCTCTTTCCGAGCGCTGCGTCGGGGTCGACTTCGAACCAGGTCTTGAAGGCCGTGTTGGCAAAGCTGCAGTGCAGATCCCGGTCCCAGTAGGCCACCAGGCCGGGCAGCGAGTCCGCAAGCGTGTGCAGGAAGCGGTTCGCATCGGCCAGCTGACGCGTGCGCTCGGCAACGACCTCCTCGAGATGATCACGATAGCGCTCGAGTTCCTTGCGCAGTCGCACCCTGTCGCGCAGGTCTACCGTTGCGATGAATACCCGCCCGGGCGTGCCCTTGCTGTCGAATTGCGATGCTGAAACCAGCACATCCAGCGGCGTGCCGGCGAGTGTGGTGATCTGGGTCTGGTGGCTGGACAGCGTCTCGCCCCGGTGCAGCGCGAGCAGCAGGGTCACGAAGCCGCGTCGAGCCTCGGGGCTGGCATACAGCACGGTGCTTGGACCGCGCAGGGTGGCTGTTTTGTCGGCCCCCAGCAGCGTCATGGTTGCCTGATTGAAGTTCAGGATGCGAGTCTGGGCGAGCAGGTGGCTGATCGACGATGGATGCGCCTCGAAGTGCGCCTGAAAGTCGGTGACGCCATTCCCGGCGAGCATGTCCAGGTGGGCGAGCGCGGCGTTCCAGTCCTCTTCCCGCCAGGCGACTGGTGTGGTGTCGTAGAGCGTCTGCAGGCGGTTGCGGTCGGTGCGGGCACGGTTTTCGGACTGCTTGATGTCCTCGATGTCGGTGTTTGAACCGTACCAGCGGCTCAGCTGCCCGTCGTCATCGACAATGGGGGTGGCGTGGGTCGTGAACCACCGGTATGTGCCGTCGTGGCGACGGATGCGGTACTCGATGTCGAGCGGGCGTAAGGTGCGCATCGACGCTTCCCAGGCCTTGGCGAATGCCGGGCGGTCGTCCGGATGTATCTGGTTGAGCCAGCCATTTCCAAGCTGGCTTTGCTCGTCGATGCCGGTGTAGCTCAGCCATTGGGTGCTCAGGTAATCGCACAGCCCGTCGGCGTCGCAGCGCCACACCAGTTGCGGCATGGATTCGGCAAGAGTGCGCCAGCGGCGCTGACTTCTGGCTTCGAAGCGTGCGTTCTCGAGGTCGCGCTCGGCCAGCCGATGGCGCTGCTGGGTTGTCAGCAGGCGCAGGTACATCCACGCGAACAGGCTCAGCAGCACAAGGGCCGACGCCGACACCGCTGTCCAGGTCTGAATGCGCAGGCTTGCGAGCTGGGTTGCCGGCACCAGGCTGACGAGTTTCCAGGTTTCATGACTGAAGACAGGGACCGGTTGCTTCCGGTTTGCCGAAATGGTCTCCCATGTCCACAGGCCGTCTGCATTCTCGAACTGTCCTTGCAGCGCCGCACTGATGTGCTGCCAGGCGTCGGGTGAGCGGTCGGCCAGGGTCCGCTGGCGGCCGAACATGAAGCTCCATTCGTCGGCCTGGTCGGGGCTGATCAGCCAGTGGGCATCGCTGTTGAGCAGCATCAGATGGTCGCGCCCGGCGCCCACGCTCTCCAGAAGTGCATTGAGCATGAGCTGGGCCTGGATGTTGATGATGAAGATTCCCTGGTCGACGCCACTTTTGCGCGCAAGGCGGATGGCCATCCGCAGCGTCGGTTTGTAGGGGACCTCCACTTCGTCGTGTTCCACATTGAGGTCGAGCGCCGAGATGTAGATGTTGCCTCCGGCCAGACGCATTGCCTCCTGGAAGTAGTTGAGCTCGCGTTTGCTCTGCAATTCGCCGCGCGGTGTGATGCGGGCCCCGCCGTTCTCCGCATTGACCCTGACGCGCTCTTCGCCGTCCGGGCCGATCCAGCGCACCTGGTCGTAACCCGCGTTGCGGTAGATCAGAGAGACAAAGCTGCGTTCGATGGCGCTGAAATCTGTGCTCGTGGGGGCGTCCAGAATGGGCGCCACAGCCGGTTCGCTGGTTAGCCCGATCAGGTGC